>JBEKAN010000009.1:0-27490 GCA_050015895.1 Verrucomicrobiota bacterium | reverse complement strand
TCTTTACGCTTCCCTTCCTTTTTGGCTGGCGAGCATCCTTCGGCGGGTCCTCCTGGCGTTTGTTCCGGCGATCGTGGTTTTGATTCCCGCACTGCGGGTGATTCCAGGGCTTTACAGACTGCGGATTCGGCTGCGCATCTACCGGTGGTACCGCGCCTTGCTGGCGCTGGAACGCAGTTCTGCGGGGACCTCGACTGAGGAGAAGCGCCGCGAATCGCTCGCCAAACTGGATCACATCGAAGATGAAGTCAACCGCCTGAAAGTGCCGGCCTCCTTCGCCGACCAGTTCTACGGGCTGCGCGAGCACATCCAATTCGTGCGCGAAGGGCTGACTGGCGACGTGGAGTCGCCGTGAGATTATATTGACATCGCATGAAAATTGAAACTCGCTCGGAATACACCCGCGGGGAATTGCACCGGGCCGGCCTCAAGGCCAGCCCGTTCGAGCAGTTCGCCCTTTGGTTTCAGGAGGCGATGGCGGCCAGGCTCGCGGAGCCAAACGCCATGAGCCTGGCCACGGCGGGGGCCGACCAGCGTCCGCTGGCGCGCACCGTGCTGTTGAAAAGTTACGACGAGCGCGGGTTCGTCTTTTTCACCAATCTGGAAAGCCGCAAAGCGCGGCAGATGGCGGAGAATCCGAACGTCTCGCTGCTCTTTCCCTGGCTGGCCCTGGAACGACAAGTCATCATCTGCGGCGCCGCGGAGAAGATTTCCACCGCGGAGACGCTGGCCTATTTCATCACCCGCCCGCGCGGGAGCCAACTGGGGTCGTGGGTGTCGGCGCAAAGCTCGGTCATCACGACCCGCTCGCTGCTGGAGCAGAAATGGGAGGAAATGAAGCGCAAATTCGGCGAAGGCCAGGTGCCGCTGCCGTCATTTTGGGGCGGCTACCGCGTTGCGCCGCGGGAGATCGAGTTTTGGCAGGGCCGGCCCAGCCGATTGCACGACCGCTTTCTTTACACCCGTCAACCCGACGGCTCGTGGAAGATTGACCGGCTGGCCCCGTGAAGGTTCCGCGCCGCGCTCCGGCTCTCAATTTCCAGAATCGCAAACGAAACGTCACCGTTTCTGGTTGAAGCCGGCTTGCGAGTATTTGTCCGCCTGGAGCCGCATGGCCAGTTGCCGCGGCAGCAGCGCGGAGGGCAGCGGAGTCCACTCCACCTCCATTTCGCGGCACATCGCCGCTTCCCACGCGGCCCGCTCCAGCGGCAGCGGAGGCGGCTGGACGGATCCCTGGATGAGCAGGCCCGTCCTGGCGCGCCGTTGCGCCGCGCCCGCGATCTTGCGTCCCTGCCAGAGGAGGTCGGACTTCTCCGCGCCGGCGAAACATTGCCCGGGAATTTCATTTCGGCTGGCGGGGGCCAGGGCGGCCGGGACTTGAAGGCGCGCGAAGGCCCTCGCAATCCATTGATGCAGCCTCTGGTAGCTTTCGGCGGCCTTGAGGCGGCGCCAAAAATGTTGCGGGGGAAAAACCAGGCTGTAAGTCCAATCCGCGTCGTGGGGCACCAGGCCGCCGCCGGTGGTGCGGCGCACGAGCGGGCGCAGCGGGGTCAGGGCGGCGGCTTGCGAGTATTTTTGCGAGTAACCGAAGGTGGCGGCCGGTTGGGTCCAACTGTAGAATCGCAGGACCGGGCGGGCGACGCGCGGCGCCGACTCCAACAGGGCCTCGTCCAGCGCCATGTTGTAATCGGGCGCGCCCGCTCCAGACTGGAGCAGATACCAAGTTTCCACGCCTCAGACCTTTCGCCCCGTCGGGCAGAGGTCCTTGACCTCGCAGCCCGCGCAATCCGGCTTTCGCGCGCCGCAGCGGCGGCGTCCATGCCAGATGAGCAGATGGGCCGCCAGCGTCCAATCCTCGCGCGGAAGGAGACTCCGCAAATCCTCCTCGATTTTTTCCGGCGCGGCGCCGGCCGTCAGCCCCAGCCGCCGGGCAAGCCGCGCCACGTGCGTGTCAACCACAATTCCTTCCGCCAGGCCGAAGGCGTTGCCCAGCACCACGTTGGCGGTCTTGCGCCCGACGCCGTCCAGTTGGACGAGTTGTTCCATCGTCCGCGGGACTTCGCCGCCGTATTCTTCGACCAGCGCGCGGCAGGCCCCCTGGATGCTTTTGGCCTTGTTGCGATAGAACCCGGTGCTTTTGACCGCCTCCTCCAGGGCGCCCGGCTGCGCCTCTGCGAAATCCCGCGCGGTGCGATATTTTTTGAAGAGCATCTGGGTGACGAGGTTGACCCGTTTGTCGGTGCATTGGGCGGAGAGGATGGTGGCGACGAGCAACTGGAGGGGGTTCGCGTAATTCAATTCGCAATGCGCGTTGGGATAGGCCGTCTTGAGCCTGCTGAGGACGGCCTGCGCGCGCACTGAGAGATGGCGAAAAGTTTCGCGCGGCATAGCTCGTCCATTGAACCGCCGCGCCCGCCGCAAGTCCAATCGAAAGTGAGCAAGCCGCTACGTCAACTCGGCCGCTTCGATTTCCCGGGGCGCGGACACCAGCGGAGAGCCGTCGGCGGCCTCCGGGTACTCGAAGATGCGGCCCTCAAAATTGCGGATGAGGACGCGGTCGCCGTTGCGGTGAAGAATGTAATCGGGATTGACCGGCACCTTGCCGCCGCCGCCCGGGGCGTCAATCACATATTGGGGGACCGCGTAGCCGGTGGTGTGGCCGCGCAAACTCTCCATCACTTCCAATCCCTTCCGCACGCTGGCCCGCAAATGGGCCGAGCCGCTGATGAGGTCGCACTGGTAAAGGTAATAGGGCTTGACGCGGCACATCAGCAATTTCTGCACCTGCGCCCGCATCACCACCGGATCGTCGTTGATGTGGCGAAGCAGCACCGACTGGTTGCCCAGCGGGACGCCGGCGTCCGCCAGCCGGGCCAGGGCGTCGCGCACCTCGGTGGTCAGCTCGCGCGGGTGGTTGGAATGGATGCTGACGAAAAGGGGATGAAACTTTTTCAGCATGGCGCACAGGCCGGGGGTGATTCGCTGCGGCAGAAAAATCGGGATGCGAGTTCCAATGCGCAGAAACTCGACGTGCGGGACGTCCCGCAGGAGGCTGAGCAGGTTCTCCAGCTTCTCATCGGAAAAGAGCAGCGGATCGCCGCCGCTCAGGAGCACGTCCCGCACCTCGGGGTGTTGGCGGATGTACTGGATCTGCCGCTCGAATTCCGGATGGAAATCGTAACCGGTGGCGTTGCTGACCATGCGCGAACGGGTGCAGTAGCGGCAATAGGACGCGCAACGGTCGGTGACCAGAAAGAGCACGCGGTCCGGGTAGCGATGCACCAAACCCGGCACGGGCGAATGCTCCTCCTCGCCGCACGGGTCGCTCATCTCCCAGGGCGCGGTGTGGGTTTCCTCCAGGCGCGGAATGACCTGCCAGCGGACGGGGCAGTTTTCGTCGGCGGGATCAATCAGGTTGAAGAAATAGGGGGTGATGGCCAGCGCCAGTTTGTGGTTGGCCAGCATCGTGCCGGCGTATTCCTCCGGTGTGAGGGTGGGCATGAGGCGCTGCAATTGTTCCAGGGTAGTGATGCGGTGTTTGAGCTGCCAGTGCCAGTCATTCCAGTCCGGCTCCGAAACATCGGCCCAAAAACCCCGTCCGGCGGACCGGAAATCCTTCAGGGAACTCAATCGAGTGGAATCGGGCGTTTCCTCCGTCCGGCCCGCAAATGTATCCTTATGCATTTTCAGGCACTATAATTTTGTTTGGGCTTGTGTCAAGTGACGGAAAAATGTGGGAGGCGGGCCAGATTGAGAACACGGCAAAAATTGCCCAGTTCGCGGGCCAGGGCGAGGAGGAAATCATGTTCAGAACCGTGTCGAGAAGTTTCCGGTATTGAACGGAAAGCGGGGGTCTCATTTCCCCGTGGTTCCCGTGACCAAAACCACGGCCCCGACCACAGCGATGACTCCGCCGAGGATCGAGCGGCGGGACATTTTTTCGCCTTCCATCGCCTGGGAAAAGGGAATGACCACCAGCGGGGAGGTAGAGATGATCGCCAGCACCAATGCGGCGGGGGTGGTTTTCAAGGCCCATTGGTAACAGGTGACGCCAAGAGTTTGCCCCGCGACCGCATTGGCCAAAACCCACGGCCATGCAGCCCGCCATGCTTTCCCGCGCAAGTTTCCATCTGGCTGCACCGGAGCAGTTTGCGATTTTCTACGATGCCACCGAACCGCCAGGACGCAAATCGCCGCCACAATCACCCCGCCCACCAGGCGCTGATAGGCGGCCGTGGCCGGACCAATGTTCTGCCCGGCTTGCGCGGCGACGGCATTGGCCTTGCGGCTCAACACGGCGGCGATGCCGTTGGCCAAAGCCGCCAGAGTGCTGAACACGATGCCCAGGGTCAGGGCCTGTCGCGTGGCATTGAGATGCTTTCCGGGCGCCAGGGCCAGGGCCACGCCCGCCAGAATGGTGGCGCAAGCGGCCATCTGGCTTGCGCTCAACCGGGTGCCCTGCCAGAGCCACTCGATGGCCGCCCCGGACAAAGCCGCGCCGCATTGAATGATGAGGATGGTCAGACGCGAGCCGATTCGGGGATAACTTTGAAAAAGGAAGATGTCGCCGCCGATCCCGATAATCCCGCTGACGAAAAAAATGGGGAAGGCCGCCCCGCCGAGGCCCTGGCCGAAGAGATGCGCCCACAAACCCAGCATCACTGTGGCGCAAACCAGCCGCCAGAAATTGGCCTCCGTGCCGCCAATGATCTTGGCCGACCGTGTCCCGCACACGGCGGAAAACGCCCACAAAACCGTTGTCAACAAAGATGCCAGCACCGGGCCACACAGTCCCAGAACCGCCGGGCGTTTTCAATGTCCGATCTTTGCTGCTTAGATGGTCAAGGGGACTTGCGCGCCTTCAAATCGGCCAGCACTTTGGCCATTTCCCCGGAGGCGGCGGGGTCGGGAGATCGCGGCAGGCGCGACGCCGTTTCGAGCAGCAAAATCGCGTCCTCTTTGCGGCCTTGCGCCACCAGGAAATCCGCGTACCGGTAAACCGCCTCCGGCGCATGGGGGCAGAGCGCAAACGCCTGCCGAAACGCCAGGTCCGCCGTGTCGCTCATGCGCTGGCGTTCCGCGCCCGGCGGGGCGAGATATTCGCCGGGAGTGGGAACCGCTTTGAGCGCGCCGACCCGCCACGCATAGACGCCGGCGATGGTGGAGCGCAATTTGGAAAACATTTGTTGCGAGTTCGCGTCCCCGACGAGGCGCGGATTCCCGGCGAACCCCGACAGGTCCTTGCGGCCATAAGTCTTCTCCACGAAATCCAACACGGTTTTCAGGGGCGTCTCCGGGCGCAGCCAGCCGCCGATCATTTCTTGGACGCGCGGCTGCCAGTAGTCCTGGTCGCGCTGGACGGTTGCCGCGCCCAGTTCCGGCAGCGGGGCGCGGTTGAGCTTCAGGATCAGCCCGTGCGGCTCCAAATTGGGGTACATCCAGTCGAGCGGAAAACTTTCCTCGATGTAAAACTCGCGGTCGGGGTCGCGGTCGAAGATAATTCTGGCGAGCATCGCGTTGATTTCCATGACAACGACCTGCCCGCTTATGTCCATGCGCCCGTCGTCGTTGGTGACATGTTCGCCCTCCTTTAATTTGTTTTCCGCCAGCCGTTTTTGCACGTCCGCGACGAAATTCTGCATGGTCTTGTCCGTGTCCTCCTTGGTCGGGACATAAATCCGGCCGCCGTACATCCGCCGCAGATAATCCAAATACGTGGGGTCTGCCAGCGCGTTTTGTGTCAAGGTGAAGAACGGGTCGGCCTGCGGCTGCGACGGACAGAACGCCGTCACCAGCCCGCGACCCGGATCGGTGCCGCCGAAGTAAACACTCCCGGCGGGAATGGACTGGATGATGTCCTCCGCAAATTCCCGGACGTATTCCGGCTCGTCCGACACGACACCGTTGTAAGCCAGGCAAATTTCCAGCACGGGGCCCCAATAGCTGGTGCGCAGACTCGCGTCACGCGTATCACGCGGGCCTTCGTACTGCGGATGGTGCTGTCGGTAATACTCGAATCTGTTGGTGACATATTGGCCGTCGCCGCGGATCGCCGCGTCGAAGAGGCCCTGGAATTCGGGGGAGATTTTCTCCCCGGCGGCGGCGGCCAGTTGCTCGGACTGTTTTTCCTTCAACGCCGAGAAGGTTTGGAGCCGCGCGATCAATTGTTGACGAAGCGCGTCCGGGGCGGTGTCCGCCGCCGTCACCCGCCAGCCGGCGAGCGCGACCAGGCAGGCCGCCAGCGCGCAGGTCACAACCGCCGCCGCCCGGCGGGTCAGCCCGCCGTGATGGTTGGCCCCATCCAGAAGCGCCCGGAGCCTTTGCTCCAGACCGGATTGTCTGGCCACCGGCAGCGCGGCGCGCGGCGCGGCGGACAGTTGCCGGGCGATGTCCAGCAAATGCCCGGCGTATTCCGACGGGCGCGTGTGTCCGAGCGCGACGACCAGGTCGTCACAGGCGCGCTCCCGTTCGACGCGCATCCGCGCGGCGGCCAGCCAGGCGAGCGGATTAAACCAATAGAACGCGCAGGCCACGGAGGCCAGCGCCTGGGCCAGGCAATCGCCCCGCCGCACGTGCGCCAGTTCATGGCGCAAAACCAGCCGCAACCGCTCCCGCTCCCACTTCGCCGCGTCCGCGGGCAACAAGGCGGCGGGCCGCCAGAATCCCCAAGTCATCGGCATCAGGGGCTGGCCGGTTTGCAAAAGGCGCACTTTTCGGCGCAGACCCAGTTCGCGCAAAGCGGAGTCCCGCAATCCGAGGACTTCCGGGTCTGTCACCGGGCGCGCGGCGCGTTCGATCTTCCGCAAACTCCATCGCCGCCCCACGCAAACCAGCAGCGTCAGCACGACACCCGCCGCCCATCCCGGCAAAACCAGGGAGCGCCAGGGAAACCGCTTCGCGGGCGGCGCCGTCGCCGCGGGGGACAAGGAGCGTGGCCCCACCGCGGATGGTTCGCCCGCGCCGGACGCCAACGGCAGGCTGGTCACCAGCGCGGGAGCGGCGTTGCCGGAGGATTGGGCCGGGCGCCGACGGAAGAGTTCGCCGGCCCACGCGGGCGTGTTCCAGCGCGGCGTCCAGACCGTCGCCAGCGGCAACGTGAGCAAACCCGCCAACGCGGCCAGCCAAATGAAATGCCGCGTGGCGGCGGCGCTCCGGCGGCACCCCAGCGCCAGCGGGAAGGCGGCCGCCAGAATCAGAAAGCTCTTGCCCGCCACCTCCAACAGCGCGGCGGAAGCGCGCGGCGACGAAAGTGTCAAGACTATGTAATTCCAGGTGTTCATGTGTTTATCGGCCCTCCTTTCGGGCCTGGGCAATCACGGTTTGCAACCGGTCAATTTCCTGTGGCGAAAGTTCGGTGTCAGCAGCCTCCAGCAGCGCCGCCGCCGCCAGCGGGGCCGAGCCGCCAAAGAAAGTGCGCACCACCCGCCGCAACGCCAGGCGGCTGGCGCGCCCCCGGGCCTCCGTCGGCAGATGCACGTAACGCAAGCCCTGGCGGCGGTGTTTGACGTGCCCTTTTTCCTCCAAAATGCGCAGGAGCGCGCGCACCGCCGAATAGCCGGGGGCGTCGGGCAGGGCGCCCCGGACCTCCGCGGCGGTGGCCCGGCCGCGGGCGTGGAGAATCTCCATGATCTGGCGTTCGCGGCGGGACAAGTGAGCGTCGTTTTCCCTCATAAGATGCTAAAAATTTAGCAGAACCGTCCGGCGTGTCAAGCCCTAAATGCTAAATTTTTAGCAAGCATCCGTCCCTTGCGGAAATCCGGCCTCGGTCCGGGATGGGGAGGAAGACGCTCAGGGCGTCTTCCTCGCCTTCAGGTCGGCCAGCACTTTGGCCATTTCCCCGGAGGCGGCGGGGTCGGGAGCTCCCGGCAGGCGCGACGCCGTTTCGAGCAGCAAAATCGCGTCCTCTTTGCGGCCTTGCGCCACCAGGAAATCCGCGTACCGGTAAACCGCCTCCGGCGCATGGGGGCAGAGCGCGAACGCCTGCCGAAACGCCAGGTCCGCCGCGTCGCTCATGCGCTGGCGTTGGGCGCCCGGCGGGGCGAGATATCCGCCGGGAGTGGGAACGGCTTTGAGCGCGCCCACCCGCCACGCATAGACGCCGGCGATGGTGGAGCGCAGTTTGGAAAACATTTGTTGCGAGTTCGCGTCCCCTACGAAGCGCGGATCCCCGGCGAACCCCGACAGATTCTTTCGGCCATAAGTCTTCTCCACGAAATCCAACACGGTTTTCAGGGGCGTCTCCGGGCGCAGCCAGCCGCCGGTCATTTGCTGGACGCGCGGCCGCCAGTAGTCCTGGTCGCGCTGGACGGTGTCCGCGCCCAGTTCCGGCAGGGCGGCGCGGTTGATTTTCAGGATCAGCCCGTGCGGCTCCAAATTGGGGTACATCCAGTCGAGCGGAAAACTCTCCTCGATGTAGAATTGGCGGTCGGGGTTGCGGTCAAAGATCAATTCGGAGAGCTGCGCGTTGAACTCCATGACGACGACTTGCCCGCCGATTGTGAGGCGGCCGAGATGGTTGCTGGCGACCTGTTCGCCCGGCTTGAGTTTGTTTTCCGCCAGCCGTTGTTGGATGTCCGCGAAAAAATCATGATACGCCTTGTCCGCGGCCTCCTTGGTCGGGACATAAATCCGGCCGTCGTACATCCGCCGCAGATAATCCATGTACGAGGGGTCGGCCAGCGCGTTTTGTGTCAAGGTGAAGAATGGGTCGGCATAAGACTGCGACGGGCAGAACGCCGTCACCAGCCCGCGCCCGGCGTCGGTGCCGCCGAAATAAACGCTCCCGGCGGGAATGGACTGGATGACGCCCTCCTCGAATTCGCGGACGTATTCCGGGTCGCCGGACTCGACGATGTTGTAGGCCAGGCAAATCTCCAGGACGGGGGCCCAATAGCTGGTGCGCAGACTCGCGTCGCGCGCGTTGGTGCCTTCGTACTGCGGATGGTGCTGCCGGTAATACGCGAATCGGTTGGTGACATATTGGCCGTCCCCGCCCATCGCCGCGTCGAAGAAGCTCTGGAATTCCGGAGAGATTTTCTCCCCGGCGTCGGCGGCCAGTTGCTCGGACTGTTTTTCCTTCAGCGCCGAGAAGGCTTTGAGCCGCTCGATCAATGGTTGACGGAGCGGCTCCGGCGGGGGCGCCACCGCCCCGCGCCGGCAGCCGGCGAGGACGGCCAGACAGGCCGCCAGCGCGCAGGCCGCGGACACCGCCGCCCGGCAATTGGCTCGGCAGGAGCCTCGCCCCACCAAGGCGTTTGTGGTGGGGCGAGGCAGCCCGCAAGCGTGCAGCCCGCACACATGCGGGCCAGCCCTTTGTTGTTCCATCTGGCCAGCCCGCTGTGGTTCTGACTCCTGCCGGGCCGGGGTGCCATAAAACGGGATTTTCAAAACACACTCCTAAAAATTCGGCGCGGACTTAGTTCCCCGCGGGAGCCGGCGCCGCGGCCGCGGGCCGCTCCGGGGGCAGACCGCAGGCCGCGCGCAACGGCTGGATGGACTCCCAATACGCCGCGTCCTCCAGGCAGAACATGCGCGGGTCCCTGGCCATCTCGACCAGATTCACTCCGCCGCCGCGCCCGCCGCCGCCGCCGCCCCGGCGGGCCGGACCCCCGGGTTCAGCGGCCGCCACCGCCGGCGTCTGGCTGTCAAAAACAGGACTGCCGACCGAGGCCCAGGGCATGTAATAGGCCCATTTGGGCTGCGTCTTGTAAACATCCAGCGCGGGCGGGCCGCCTTCGCTGACGGCCATCACCTTCCCGTCCGACAGCGCGTTCATCTCGTCATAATACCGCTGCTCGAACGCCCCATAACAGTCCAGGCCGAGAACGTCCACGTATTGCTGGCCGGGAAAGTAATCCACAAATTGCCCGTAGGGCGTGTTGGGCCGGTCGCAGTTCCAGACCCAAACGAGATTGTTGAGCTTGTGGACGTTGACCAGCCGGTCGTACATCATGCGATAAAGCTGGCGGGTGCCGCGCTCGCCCACGCGGCCGCCCCACCAAAACCAGTTGCCGTTCATTTCATGCAGAGGCCGCCAGAGAACCGGCACGCGGGCGTCGGCAAGCTGCCTCAAATATCCGGCGATGACATCCACCTGGGCGCACCATTTCTTGTTGACTGGTGTGCCGGGGGTGAGGAGGGCCTCCCAATCCTCATCGCTGAGCCTGCCTTGCACACTCGTGGGGCTGCCCTGAAATGTCACCGGCTCGTCGGCGGTCGGACGCACCTCGTGCCAGCACAGGGCGATGATGGACCCGTTCCGCCACTGCTTGATGACCTCTTGGACGGTGTTGCTCCTGGCGTAAATGGAGTCAATGTCGCCGGCCTTGGAAAAGCCCCAGTCCGTGCCATACAAGGCCGGCGTCTTGCCCAGACCCCGGGCGGCGACGGCCGTGGACAGCTCGTGGACGCCGGCGAAATTGTGCTGGCCGATGATCGTGTGCTTGCCCGAAATGCTGTACAGGTACTTCAGCAGCGCTCTGGCCTCGGGCGAGGCGTTGGGGTTGACCGGGTCGTGCCCGACGATCCAGTCGGCCGGACGGATGGGGGGTTTGGGAAGGTATTGCGCCGCGGGCGAAGCCGCGCCCTCCGGTTGACCGGCCCCCTCAGGCGCCGCCGCGGCCCCGGCCCGCGCCGGCGAAAGCCAGCCGCTCATGAAAAAGGCCGCCGCGACAACCAAACCAACTCTTGACGAAAAAAGAGGTTTCATAAGGTTGTTGACCACAGACAAGAAATTGGCCTTTCGCGCCGCCCTTTATTCGCCGCCGCGCGGGTCAGAGAGAATGGTGGATTGTGGGTCTCGCTCATTGTGAGTTGATGATGGCACGGGCGGCCCGGTTGTCAACCTGTTTGGCCGATGAAGAAATCCTGAAGCGGCCATTTGCAGCCCAGGTTGGAAGTTAGTTGCGAAGTAATAGTTAGCAAACAAGTCACCCGGGGCGACGGATCGGCGATGGCGCCGCCGGCGGTCGCCTTGCCCGGAATTCCCAATTCCTCATTCCCTATTCCCAATTCACATTTGCTTCGTCCGCTCTCTGTTGGAGGCGGCTCCTTGCTTGAGCCAGATCATCAGCGTCCCAATGTCGGAGGGCGACACGCCGGAAATCCGGGAGGCCTGGCCCAAAGTGGCGGGTTGGATCTTCGCCAGCTTCTGTCTCGCCTCGGTCCGCAGACTCGGAACTTTGGCGTAATCCATCCAGTCTGGAATTTGTTTGTCCTCTAGGCTCTTGAGCTTCACGACCTCGATTTCCTGGCGGGCGATGTAGCCTTCGTATTTCAGTAGAATCTCCACCTGCTGAATCACTTCCTTAGAAAGGCCGGCGTCTTGGTTCGGAAGTTCTGCGTGCGTCATTTCGGGACGGCGCAGGAGTTGGGCCAGAGTGTCCGCGCCGATCCGCGTCGCTTCTAGGCGGGCAAGCTCGGCCTCGATCGCGGCCTGTTTGGCTTGGAGCTTCCGATGATTGCGTGCAGGGAGAAGTCCAATCTCATGGCCAAGATGGCCGAGACGCAAATCGGCGTTGTCTTGGCGAAGGAGCAAACGATACTCCGCGCGGGAGGTGAACATGCGGTACGGCTCGGTGGTTCCTTTGGTCACAAGGTCGTCAATGAGCACCCCAATATAAGCCTCGTTGCGACGGAGAATGATGGGGGATTTGGATTGAACACGGCGAACAGCATTGATCCCAGCCATCAGGCCTTGGGCACCTGCTTCTTCGTATCCCGATGTGCCGTTGATTTGCCCGGCCAGAAAGAGGTTCCGGCAGACCTTCGTTTCCAGGGATGGATTTAGCTGGGTGGGGAAAGCGAAGTCGTATTCCACAGCGTAAGCGGGTCGCATGATTTCGGCGTTTTCGCAGCCAATGATTGTGCGGACCATTTCCATCTGAACGTCGAATGGGAGGCAAGTGGAGAAGCCGTTGACGTAAATCTCGTCGGTGGCGATGCCCTCCGGTTCGAGGAAAATTTGCTGTCGTTTCTTCTCCGGGAATTTGACGATCTTGTCCTCGATGGAAGGACAATAGCGGGGGCCGACGCCCTCGATCACGCCCGAATACATCGGGGATTTGTGGAGGTTCGCGCGGATGATTGCGGCTGTGGCGTCGGTGGTATAGGTGATGTGGCAGGGAAGTTGGCCGTTGATGCGATCTAGGATCGAGCCAGGGGGGTATTTGCCGTGCGAATGGGGAGTTTCGCAAAGTGGCACTCCAGAATGTTCCACGTGGAACAAATCTTCCTTCCAATAAGTAAAATAGGGAACTGGATCATCGCCCGGCTGAACCTCCGTCTTCGAAAAATCAATGCTGCGCCGAAGCAGGCGGGGCGGGGTCCCTGTCTTCAAACGCCCCAATTCCAAGCCCAATTCCTTGAGCGAACCAGAGAGGCTCATCGCGGCTGCTTCGCCCGCTCGACCACCAGATTGCTGGTTCTGGCCGATATGCATCAGCCCGCGCAGAAACGTGCCAGTGGTGATGACGACCGTCGTGCCGTGGTATTGAATCTCCATGCTCGTTTCCACCCCAAAAGCCTGCCCGCCTTGGTGTAGGACCCTGGTGCTCTGGCCTTGCTTGACGTCCAGATTGGCCTGCCGCTCACAAATCCATTTCAGGCGGAATTGATAGGCCTTCTTGTCGCACTGTGCGCGGGGCGCCCAAACAGATGGGCCTCTTTTGGTGTTGAGCATGCGGAATTGCAGCCCGGTCATGTCGGTCGCTTTGCCCATCTCCCCTCCCATGGCGTCTATCTCTCTCGCCAAGTGTCCCTTGGCCAGTCCGCCAATGGCCGGGTTGCAGGACATCTGGCCGATCGTGTCCGCATTGATCGTCAACAGCAATGTCTGGCATCCCATTCTCGCCGCCGCCAGCGCCGCCTCCACCCCGGCATGGCCGGCGCCGACGACAATGACGTCATACTTCTTTGGATAGATAAACATGGGCGAGGCGCGGCTGCCTAGGAGATGCGATAACTGGCGTCGAATGGGGTGCTACCGGGCGTACGGTGAATCTTGCGCGGTGGATTGGCGGAAAGATGCTCGCATATCTTGAAGATGTTCTCAATGTCGTTGCTTCCAATACCGGCGGCGATCTGGGTGCTTGTCTGTGAGATCTGCTTATCTTTCAGATAAGCCACAATTCTAAGTTGCAGGGCAATGACCGCGCTGGCCGCTTTCTTTCCGGCTTCCACTCCAGGCTGGTGATAGGCATTGATGTTAATAAGCGTGGCGTAAAAGCCCACCGCCCGCTCAAACAATGCGATCAACACACCAACAGAAAACGGCGAAACGTCCTTTATCGTTACAGTTACCGATTCGCGGCCATTTTCGTACAATGCCTGCCGTGTTCCGAGCAAAAAGCCTTGTAAAAAGTCGCCAGAGGTCACGTTTTCTTGGACGAAAAGAGGTGGACCAACCCGATCCATCGAGACTTCTATAAATGTGGCGAAGAAGTTATTGAGGCCGTCCCGGAGCTGTTGGATGTAGGCGTGTTGATCTGTGGAACCTTTGTTCCCATAAACTGCGATGCCTTGGTGGACTACTTTATCGTTACAGTCGTGTGACTTTCCTAACGATTCCATGACCAATTGCTGCAAATAACGCGAAAACAGCTCTAAACGGTCTTTATACGGCAATATGACCATATCTTTCGTTCCTTTACCGTTACCTACATAGTACCACATCAAAGAAAGTTGGGCTGCAGGATTCCCTTTAACGTTATATACTCTCGTGATTTTGTCACATTCACTCGCTCCATTGAGGAATGCAACAATGTCGAATCCTTGCAGTGCGGCGGGCAGGAGGCCGACGACGGAGGTTTCGCTGGTTCTGCCTCCAATCCAGTCCCACATGGGGAACCGTGCGATCCAATGGTTTGTGACGGCATATTGATCCAATTGGCTGCCCAAACCCGTGATCGCGACCGCATGGCGGCCAAAATCAAGATTGGCCTTCTGATATGCGGCTGCGGCTTCCAACATGCCATTTCGCGTCTCCTGTGTGCCCCCGGATTTTGAAATCACCACGCACAAGGTCTCTCCAAGCTGCGTGCCAATGCGCGACAGAACCTTGTCCATGCCGTCAGGATCGGAATTGTCGAAGAAATGAACGGCCATCTTGTCTGTTGCGGGCTGGCTGAGGGCGTTTGCCACGAATTGGGGACCCAAAGCCGATCCGCCAATGCCGATGACCAAAAGATTTTTGAATGGGCCGCGCACACCGCGAATTTCGCCCTGATGAACCTTGCGCGCGAAAGCATGGATGCCTTGCAGCGTCTCGTCAATTTCCTGCCGTATGGCGGGGGTCGGGGCCAGTGCCGAGTTCCGCAGCCAATAATGGCCGACCATTCTTTTCTCATCGGGATTGGCAATCACGCCGCGCTCCAGCTCCCCCATGGCGGCGAAGGCCTTTTGGATGCGCGGCTCCATGGCGGCGAAATAGTCGTCCGGAAAATTCATCCGGCTGATGTCCAGGGCCAGGCCCAGTGCGGGGAAATGGGAACAATGTCTTTTATATCGCTCCCACAACAATTCAGGCGTCAATGTCATAGCGGTGTGAACGATAAACGCAAACCAAGGGAAAGTCCATTTCCGGTCCGGGAGGAGCCAAGTCGCCGGCCGCAACCTGCCGGCAAAGGAGCAATAAAGCCGGCCGCGCCCGGGATTGGTTGAACAGGATGGCGCGCGATGGCGTCCAATCCACCAAGCGCGGGGCTTTTCGTGTTTCATTTTTGGGGACGTTTCCGCTCCTCGCGCGCGCAATATATTTGACAATAAGATGCCGCGCCATCGCCATTCTGGAATCGTCCCGGCCCCCGCGGCGCCGGCGCGGGCGTTCACGCTGATGGAACTGCTGGTGGTCATCGCCATCATCGCCATTCTGGCGGCGCTGCTGCTGCCCGTCCTGGCCCGGGCCAAGGACCAGTCCGTGCGCACGACGGATATCAACAATCTCAGGCAGATGATCCTCGGCCTGCACATGTATGCGAACGACAACCAGGACGATTCGCCGTGGTCCAACTGGCTGGCTGGCGACGGGACCAACCGGCAGGGCTGGCTCTACACTTTCAATCCCGCGGCCAGCGGTCCCGCCCGGTTCGACCCCCGCACCGGCGCGTTGTGGCCGACTTTGCTCAACAGCAACAGTTACTTCTGCCCGCGGGACAGATTGGACCCGCTCTTCAGTCAACGCGACCAGCAAAGCTCCACCTACGTCATGAACGGCGCGGTCACCGGCTACGGTCTGATGGTGTATCCGCCGGTCAAATTGAGCCAAATGCCGACCACTGGCTTTGTGTTTTGGGAGCCGGATGAAACCGACATCGGAAACTGGAACGACGGGGCGAGCAGCCCCGACGAGGGCTTGACCGCCCGGCACGACCAGGGCGGCGTCAACGGGCAATTCAACGGGGCGGCGGGCATCATGAAGCAGAGCGCCTGGAACATCGGCTGCGCCCAATCCATCCAAAACGACTGGTGGTGTTATCCCTTCAGCTCCGACGGCTCCGGGCGCTGAGAACCACCGCATTCTTGACTCGATATTCTTGCTGCGATTCGGGGACGATGGTGATAATCTTGCCGCTCCATTCGACATGTGCGAGTATCCCTAAAAAGTCATGCCAAGATCACTCACAATTGAGCTTCTTCAAAAGGAAGCGTCCTCCTTCGCGAGAGCCGAATCCAAACACGCGGAGCCGAGTATTTTTGGTGTGACAGATGGAAAGGCCGTGGGGACATATCTTGAACATAAGTTCCAAGCCGTCCTTCAAAGCCGCTTCGGATATGCGCGCGGGAATTCCGCCAGGGGCATCGATTTTCCCGAACTTGGAGTGGACATCAAAGTGACGAGCATTCGCCAGCCGCAGTCGTCCTGCCCGTTCAAGAGTGGGCGTCAGAAGATCTATGGCTTGGGCTACTCGCTTCTTGTTTTCGCTTATGACAAACAGGATGACGAGGTCGCTCGCACTGGGCGGCTCGACATCCAGCACACGATCTTTGTCTCCAAGGAACGCACGGCGGATTACCAAACAACCTCCGGTCTGCTCCGGCTGCTGGAGAACAAAGGAAACCGCGACGACATCCTGGCGTTCTTCCAGGAGCGCATGCTCCCAGTTGAGGAAATCGAATCCGGCAATCTTGCCGACGAAGTTCTCCGCGCTCCGCCGCAGCTTGGTTATCTGACCATCTCAAACGCCTTGCAATGGCGGCTTCAATACAGTCGTGTCATCGAGCAAGCTGGCACGGTTGGCGGACTGCTTCGCTTGTAATGAAATCAAACGCGCAAGCTCAGTTCGGCGACTTCCAGACCCCGGTGGCGCTGGCCAGGGAGATTTGCGGACTTTTGCGGCGAGAGAGGCTTGTCCCTGATATTGTTCTTGAACCGACTTGTGGAGTGGGCGCCTTCCTCGTCTCGGCCGCGGAGGCGTTTCCACGCGCCTCATTGCGGGGCTGGGACATCAATCACGAATACGTCGAGCAGGCAAAAAAGAATCTGGCGCGCACGGGCGCGTCGCCCTGCGCATCCTTGGGCTGCCAGGATTTTTTCGCGCACGATTGGGACTTGGAATTGCGGCAGTTGCCCGGCAGGTTGCTCATTCTGGGCAATCTTCCGTGGGTCACGAACTCCGCCGTATCCGCGATGAACGGCCGCAATCTGCCCACGAAAGAGAATTTTCTTGGACTGCGAGGCCTGGCGGCGCGGACGGGCAAATCCAACTTCGACATCTCCGAATGGATGCTCATCTGTCTCCTTCGCGCGTTGCATGGCCGCGAAGCCACTATTGCGATGCTTTGCAAGACCGCGACGTCGCGGAAGTTCCTGCGCTACGCATGGCAGAACGATGGCCGGGTCAGCGAGGCGTCCTTGCATCGGATTGATGCCGCGGCCCACTTCGATGCTTCCGTGGACGCCTGTCTGTTGCTCGCGCGCACCGGCCGTTCCGGGCCTATGGAAGCCGACGTTTACGAATCCCTCTCGGCGATAAAAGCCACAGGGCGCATTGGTCTGGCGGGGCAGGATTTGGTCTCCGACATCCGCACCTACCACGAGTTGCAGCCACTCGAGGGTCTTTGCCCCTTCCGATGGCGCTCTGGCGTCAAACACGACTGCGCCAGCGTCATGGAATTGCGACCCGTCGCCGATGGCGCGTTTGAAAACAAGCTAGGCGAGCGTGTCGAATTGGAACCCCATTACCTCTATCCACTCTTGAAATGCAGCGATCTTGCAAACGGACGCCTGACGCCCAGCCGCGACGTGCTGGTGACGCAGCGCACGGTGGGTGGCGACACCTCGGACATCGTCCGATTGGCCCCCAAAACGTGGCGTTATCTCCAAAGCCACAGCTCCAAATTCGTGGCGCGCAAAAGTTCCATCTACAAAGGCCGTGTGCCGTTCGCCCTGTTCGGTATTGGCGAATATGCCTTTGCCCCGTGGAAAGTTGCCGTCTCCGCGCTGCACCTGCCCGCGCGTTTTCAAGTCGTCGGCCTTTTCCGCGGCAAGCCGGTGTTCCTCGACGACACTTGCAACTATTTGCCCTTTGAGGACGAAGCCCTGTCGCGCCTTGTGGCGGGTGTTCTCAATTCAGCGCCTTGTCAGCAGTTCCTGCAATCACTCATCTTCACCGGCAGCAAGCGCCCCATCACGGTCGAATTGCTGCAACGCTTGAATCTCAACGCCATCGCGGCCAAAGCCGGCTGCGGGCGACGTTGGCAAAGTCTCAATCGCTTGAATTACAAATCCGGCGCGGTGGCGCCTCAATTTGAGCTGGTGATGGAATCGGGTGATCCCGGCCGGCGCGCGCATCAAACTAAGAGCATCCCGGTAAGTTACGCTCCGGCGCCCGGCGCGCGGAAGAAACCACGCAAGTCCACAATTGTCTGACACGCCGGCGGTTCTTCGATCCGCTTGTCATGCCGGGCAAAGGGCGGTAGCTTGACCGGGTTGAACCATATCCGCAATCGCATGTTCGCCCGCCGGGGATGGGCGCTGGCGGTTTGGCTGGCGGCCGCCAGTCCGGCTTTCGCCGCCAGACTTCCCGACACTCCCGCGATCCCGGTCACGAATGTCTATCACGGCGTCCAAGTGGTGGATGATTACCAGTGGCTGGAAAATTCCGACGATCCGGCGGTCAAGCAGTGGAGCGCCGCCCAGAACGCCGTTGCGCGCTCGTACCTCGACGCTCTTCCGGTGCGGTCCAACATCGTCAAGCGCCTCGAGATACTTTACTCGCGAACTTCGGCCGCTTACTACGATCTCCAATCCTGCGGCGGCGTGCTTTTCGCCATGAAATCCCAGCCGCCCGCCCAGCAGCCCTGGCTCGTCACTCTCAAGTCCGAGGATGCCCTGGCTTCGGAGCATCTGGTGCTGGACCCCAACAAGCTCAACCCCAGGGGCACGACCACCATTGACTTCGCCACCCCTTCGCTGGATGGCAAACAAGTCGCCGTTTCCCTGTCCGACAACGGCTCCGAGGAGGGAACGCTTTCCTTTTACGACGCCGCCACCGGACAGGCTCTGCCCGACAAAATTCCGCGCGTCCAGGGCGCCACCGCCGGCGGCAGCGTGGCGTGGAACGCCGACGGCACGGGCGTTTATTACACCCGCTATCCCAGTCCCGGCGAACGGCCCGACGCGGATTTGGATTTCTACCAGCAGGTTTATTTCCATCGTCTGGGGACATCCATCGCCCAGGACCATTTGGAGTTGGGCCGGGGCCTGCCGCGCATCGCCGAAATCGCCCTCCAATCCAGGGAGGACGGCCGCGATGTGCTGGCCACGGTGGCCAATGGCGACGGCGGCGAATTCGCCCTTTACCTGCTCGGACCCTCCGGCCAATGGAAACAACTGGCCCGCTTCAGCGACCAGATCAAGGACGGCGAATTTGGAAAGGACGACGCCCTTTATCTCCTCTCGACCAGCAACGCGCCGCGCGGAAAGATCCTCCGCGTCCTCCTGGCCGACCCCGAATTGGCCCATGCCACCGTCGTGGTGCCGCAAAGCGACGCGGTCATCGAGGCCTTTTGTCCGTCGGCCACCGGCATTTTTGTGCGGGAATTGGCGGGGGGGCCTTCGCAGATTCGCTTCGTCAGCGGCGCGACCGTCACGCGCCTGCCGCTCAAGCCTGTCTCCGCCGTGACGGAGATGCTCTGCCCCAAGGGCGACCAACTTTTGTTTGACAATGTCAGCTACCTGGAGCCGCAGGTGTGGATGCGCTACGACGCCGGGACCAAAAAGAGCCGCGCCACCGCGCTGGCCGGCAAATCCCCCGCCGATTTCAGCAAGGACGAAGTCGTCCGCGAATTCGCCACTTCCAAGGACGGCGCGAAAATCCCGATGAGCATCCTGCGCGGCAAGAAGACCAAGCTGGACGGCCAAAACCCAGTGTTGCTTTACGGCTACGGCGGCTACGGCGTGAGCCTGACACCCGACTTCTCGGCCGCCCGAAGCGTCTGGCTCGATCACGGCGGCGTTTATGTGGAGGCCAACTTGCGCGGCGGCGGCGAGTTCGGGGAGGACTGGCACAAGGCGGGCAGCCTGACAAACAAGCAGAACGTCTTCGACGACTTCGCCGCCTGCGCGCAGTATCTTGTTGACAAAAACTACACCCGGCCCTCCAAGCTCGCGGTGGAGGGGGCGAGCAACGGCGGCTTGTTGATGGGCGCGTTCCTCACACAGCATCCGGGCATGGCCCGCGCCGTTGTCTCCGAGGTGGGCATTTACGATTCCCTGCGGACCGAGCTGGAGCCGAACGGCGCCTTCAACGTCACCGAGTTTGGCACGGTGAAAGACCCGGACCAGTTCCAGGCTCTTTACGCCTACTCCCCGTACCACCACGTCGTGGTCGGAACGCGGTATCCCTCGGTATTGTTGATGACGGGAGACAACGACGGCCGGGTCAATCCCTACAACTCGCGCAAAATGGCCGCCCGCCTCCAGGCCTCCAACCGCAATCCCTTTCCCTCGCCGGTCCTTCTGCGCACCAGTTCCGCCGCCGGCCACGGCATCGGCACCGCGCTGGACGAGCGCGTCGCGCAGGAGGCGGACGCCTGGGCCTTCCTCTTCGACCAGCTCGAGATGTCCTGGGAAAAACAGAAAAACGATCCAAATCAAGACCTGCCGCCGGATGACGGGAAGTGAGATGTTGTGATTATTGACTGTCCTTTGGCGCGGGTATGCTATATCGGGCGATCACGACAAGGTCCACCGACTTTCCGTCTGCTGAGAGTGTGGGCAGGAAATCAACGGACGGGCCGAGGAGCTGATTTTTTCCGGCGATCATCTCGCTGTCTTGCACGGCCACCTGGGCCTGGCGTCCGAGAAGCGTGACGACGCTCGGGGCCGACAACAGATCGGCGCCGGGAGACTGCCCGATGGAATTGAGAAGCGACTGGCACAAGGAGGCCGAACATCTCACCACTTTCTTGCTGTCGTTTTCATCCGTAAAGAGGCTTTGCAATTCGAGTTTCGTGAGGACTTGATCGGGCGCCTCGACAAATTTCGAGTCAATCCGAATCTGGGCTTGTGCGCCAAACGGAGGGTCAACCTTGTTCCCGACGGAATCCATCATGGTCGGAGTAATGAAGACCAGCAGGCGCTTTCCGGGGTGGGGCGACCAGCCCCCCAGGATCACGGACTGGTCCGGGCCAACCGAAGGAACATGAGACTGCGCCTGAAATTTTTTGACACCCGGCTCCTCCTTCAGCCAGTCGTCAGCCGCGACGGCCGGGGTTTGGGGCGGCGGTTTGGGCAGAGTCTTGACGACCACCACGGTGGCGAGCGCCACGGCGAGCGCTACGGCTGTGACAAGGGCGATTTTTTTCATGAGAAGTAATTTTAGGATTGACGTGGTGGAACTGGCCGCCGTGGTGGCCGTCTGGGCGAGCGCCGCGCTGGTGATATGCGCGGCCAAATGAGCCGGCGCGGCGGTGGCGGAGGAGGCCGCGAGGACGCCGGACAACGCGGCGCCGGTGGTCGCGCAGCCGCGTTCCTGCAGGACGGCCCGGAGCTTCTCCAGCGCCCGGTCCACTCTCATGCGCGCGGCGTTTTCGCTCACGCCCAGCGCCGCGCCAACGAGCGAATACTCATAAGCCTCGAAATACCGCAGCACGATGGCCTCGCGGTCCGTCTCGCCCAATTCGCCCAGCGCCTCATCAATCATCGGACGCAATTCACTCCAGCCATCATTCTCATTCGGTACGATTCCATTCATGGCGACCGCCTCCTGTTCGCGCGCCCGCCGCCGCGCCTCCGCGCGGACGGCGTTGGCCGCCGCAAAGCGCGTGCTGACAAACAGCCAACCGGCGATGGAGCCGCTGTGTTGGAGTGTTTTGGCTTTGCGGGCGAAATCAGCAAAAACCGTTTGCGCGACGTCCTCGGCCAGATGCGTGTCGCCGTTGACCTGCCGCAGCGCCGCCGCATAAACCATTTTGAGATGGCGGCGCACCAATTCCGCGAAAGCCGGTTCGGACCGTTCGGCGGCGTATTGGCGGATCAGTTGTTTATCCTCGACCATCTTCACCATTCATAGCACCCGCCGCCCTCCAAAACCGCACAATTCGGGCGGAAGCCCGGATTTCTACTCTTGGCCCAGGTCCTCGTGCCAAAGAAGGCAAGAGCTCTACCCGGCCCGACAATCAACGATGGCCATGCGGATGAATTCAGGGCCAAAGGCCCGAGCAATACCAGCCTGGGCCAACGGCCCAGGTTCATGGGTCCAGCTTAACACGAGCGCCAACGGCGCGACTCATTGCGTCAGATGAGACGGGCTTTCAGCCCTTGGGGTGTTCGCGAATTGGGGCCTGGGGCGTTGCCCCAAGCTGGTATGAGAAGGCGCTGTTGGCGCTCACGAAAAACGACCCGAATGATGGCCGATCCCATTTTCTGGTAAATCCATTCGCATCTATGGCAAGCTGGGAGGGTAATCCCACACCCAGTCCCCTTCGGTGTCATCGAACAACGTCTTTCCCGGCACGCCGTCGTCGTCCTTTTCGTTCCAACCGACGGAGTAAAGAACAAATTGACCGTCCTCGGTGCGGTGATATTTGTAAGGCTGTCCGCCGATCACGTCATTGGGCAGGTGGGAGATGAACGGCGGCGTCAGCGCCTCCACTGTTTCGGGAAATTGTCCGTTGGCCAGCCGGTATCGCTCCGGGGCTCGGGTGATGGCAGCTTGATTTGCGGCCGTCTGCGCGGCAGAGGGAGATGCAGGCGACGATGCAAGAGGTGAGCATCAAAACCACGAATAGCCGTTAAATGTGCGTCATTTCAAGCTGGCCCGATGATGCACTCCAAACTGTGGCCGGCATATTTAACACCGGCCCACCACCACATTCCTGTCGCCCATTGAATTGGGTGGCGGGGATGGGGGGTGGGGCATTGGAATCCCGAATCTTAGGTATGAGGATTTTGAACTTCGCGGAGGAGTTGACGCTCCTCAACACGCAGACACTCCGACCCAACAACTGCCTGGTTGTTTCGTCATTGTCCCCCGGATTGCGCCCCAGCTGCCCTCTCAACACTGTGGTCAATGCCATCACCACTAGGGAGGGTTTGCACCATTGGAATCATTCCGCTTCGCTCACATGCCGCCAACGTTACTTCTCAGGCGCGATGCTTTTAGCGCCGTCGCCTGCAGAAGATTGTTGGCTCCCGAAATCATTATCCTTTTGAAGCCACACAATTTGTCCATTTTTTCCGACCGCTATTATGAAGATTCTGTTAACTCTGACTTTCACAAGGTATTCCCCATCTGTTGGATACACGACTGCATACTTATTTACCACTGAATATCTTTCAGCTTCCAGAATTTCTGCAATAGTCTTGTGGTTGTCTTTTGAGAAGTATTCCTCGGCAGCCAAGTGTAGCAGGCCCATGATTGGCTTCGCTTCACTATAGTCTATGAAGAAGCTAATGGCTCTGTACGCAAAAGCCAAAAGAACTACGGCAGCAATCACCAGCAGTATTTTCGGCTTGGGTTTCATGTATATGGCATATTTTGCCTAAGAAGCCAACGTAGAAACCTGAGCCACAGCCGACTCGCGACGTGAACCGCGACAGCGGAACAGACAGCACCAAAGGCGCTTGGCTCCGGCGACTTGTTGTTAGCCTGCGTCATAGACCAACACTAACAATGTAAATCACAACTCCAAGCAAAAGAATCGAAATCAGCGCGAGCGCTAGAATTAAGTTGAAAATGGTCTTCTCAAAAAAACGCTCCATCCAACGCGGCGCTGCAACCCCCCAAATAAAACAACAGGATGCGAGCAAGAAAACCGTAAGAACGACCTCGTCAATGAAAATGGCCAACAGCCGTGCCCCGAGGCTCATATCTCGTGGCCACGTCATTGTGTGATGCTGGTAAAACACATATCCGATGGGGAGCATGAATAGCAAACCCATCACGCCGAGAAACACTCTATCCTGAATGCTCCGCGTGATATTCAAACCACAGAATTTGGGTCGCGCTTGCATGTCGTGCGAAGCCGTCTAACAATCAATATCCAACAGGTTGTTCGTGTGTCAAAACGGGCAAATGAACACGGAGGAAGCGGGCCGTCGGCTTGCGGAAGTTGCTCGCCACAAACACCTTGCAATCGCGACAGAGGGCAAATGCTGTGCCTGCCTCAGCCGATGATGCCGCAACCCCAAAGGCTTCGAGTTTCATTTTCAGGAATGATCTCGCCGCCAGGACCCAAAGTCAAGCCTTCAACCCGGCAGAACGACCGAACCTCTCCAGCGCCACGATCCACTACCCCTTCGACAAACTCTTGGAATGCACGATCAATTCCGCCAGCCTTCACGCCGCAGTTCAACCTTGCAAAACACCGTGGCTGCAAACTCTTCCGACATAACTCGCTCTTGCACAGATATTTACGCCTCTACGCCAGTGTGTTCTCCCCCAACCATAACGCCCGCACAACCCGCCACAGATCCGCCCCAAAGCCCTGTTTCTGGCTAATTTTAACCACCCAATCAGATAAACCATGACCACCCAACCCCCTCCCTTCATATAAAAGCCGGCGAAATATCCTCAAGCTCGCCGCAGACCCGATATAAACCACCGCCATCCCCTTGTCTGCGTGATCCGTCGGAGTCGGGCCGTCTTTGCCGTTGTGACGGCACTGGAGACGGCTTGTTACGGCTCTTTGTTACGGGTTAAGTGCTTGATTATCAACGTTTGTTACGGTGTGACGGCTTTTCCCAACCCAAAGGTATGCCAAGGCATCCACGACACTCGAAATTGGGGTGAACAATTGCCCAACCGCTGGAGGGCAGGAGGGGGATTACGATTAAGATTGGGATTATGAACTCGCACCCAGCAAAGGGAAATGAGCACCCGCCGGGGGTATCTATTGGCGTTGCGCCCCGGAACAAACTACAATGGGGTTTGATGCCAAGCAGCATGAACAGCGTAATGGAGAAACCCGCCGCCGCCGCGGAACCCGCCGGCCAACCCGCCGCGGCCACGCGCCTTCCCGAGCTGCTCGCCCCCGCCGGGGATTGGGAGTGCGTGAAGGCGGCGGTGGAAAATGGCGCGGATGCCATCTACTTCGGCCTGGACCGCTTCAACGCCCGCATGCGCGCCCAAAACTTCACGGAATCCGACCTGCCCGGGTTGATGGACTTCCTGCGCAGGCGCGGGGTCAAAGGCTATGTGACCTTCAACACCCTGGTTTTCGCCAATGAAATGGCCGAGGCGGAGCAGTTCCTGCGCGCGCTGATCGCGGCGGGGGTGGACGCGGCCATCGTGCAGGACGTCGGAATCTGCCGCCTGATCCGGATGCTCTCGCCGGACTTTCCCATTCACGCCTCGACGCAGATGACCGTCACCAGCGCGGCGGGCGTGGAGTTTGCCCGGGAACTGGGATGTAGTCTTGTTGTGCTTGCACGGGAATGCAGTGTCAGGGAAATCGAGACGATCAACCGCAGCCCGGCCCGTTCCCTGCCTCTGGAGGTTTTCGTGCATGGCGCCTTGTGCGTGGCCTATTCCGGCCAGTGCCTGACCAGCGAGGCGCTGGGCGGGCGCTCCGCCAATCGCGGCGAGTGCGCCCAGGCCTGCCGCATGCCTTACGACTTGGTTTGCGACGGCCAGCCGGTGCCGCTGGGCGACCGCCGCTACTTGTTAAGCCCGCGGGATTTGGCCGGCTTGGAAGTGCTGCCGGACCTGGTCCGCGCCGGGGTGGCCTCGCTGAAGATCGAGGGCCGGCTCAAATCGCCCGAGTACGTGGCCAACATCACCCAAGTTTACCGGCGGGCGCTGGACAAACTTCTCACGGAACCGGGCGCCGTGGCGCGCGTCGCGGCGGAGTCTCGCTACGATTTGGAAATGGCGTTTTCGCGCGGACTGCACACGGGCTGGTTTGGCGGCGCCGACAATCAGCGCCTGGTCCACGCGCGTTTCGGCAAGAAGCGCGGCGTTTATCTCGGAACCGTGCGGCGGGTGCAGGGGGAGAAGGTGTTCGTCCATCTGGAGGCGCCGCTCAAGGCCGGCGACGGAATTGTGTTTGACTCCGGACACCCGGACGCGGAGGAGGAGGGCGGGCGCGTCTATCGCGTGGAGTCGGCGGGAGGCTCGGCAGGATCGCCGCGCGTCCTGGGTTTCGGGCGCGGCGATGTGGATTTCAACCGCATTCATGTCGGGGACAGAATTTGGAAGACGAGCGACCCGGAATTGGACCGTCGCCTGCGCCAAAGTTATGCGGGGGAGACGCCGCGCTTCCGCCGGCCCCTGGCGCTGGAAGTTCACGGGCGCGCCGCCGGGCCGATGACGCTCATCGGGCGCGACGAAGAGGGCCGCGTGGCGCGGGTGGATTCCAGCCTGCCGCTGGCCAAAGCGCAGACGCGGCCGCTGACCCCCGAAAAGCTGCGGGAACAACTGGGGCGGCTGGGCGGGACGGTCTTCCAACTGGGCGTGCTGCGGAATTTGCTGGAAGGCGATGTCATTTTGCCCGCCAGCGAGCTGAACCGGATGCGGCGCGAGTTGGTGGCTCAACTGGAAGTCTTGCGCGCGCGGCCGCGCAAATGGACGGTCGGCGCGGGGCGCATGCCGGAGCGCGGATTGCGGACCGGCGCGGCGCGCCCGGGCGCGGGGGAGGCGGAGTTGATCGTTCTGACGCGGAACCTCGCGCAGCTTGAGGCGGCGATAAGCTGCCAGGTGCGCACAATTTACTGCGAATTCGAGGACCCGAAAAAATACCGGGAGGCGGTCAGTCGCTTCCGTCAATCCGCCGCCGCCCGCCCGCCCGGCGCGATTTTCGCCGCTCCTCCGCGGATTTTCAAATCGGGCGATGATTGGATTTTGAGGCAGGTCCGCTCGTGCGACGCCGACGGTTATCTGGCGCGCAACTACGACGATTTGAAATTCTTCGCGGATTGCCGCCGGGTGGGGGATTTTTCGTTCAATGTCGCCAACGGGCTGGCCGCGGACTATTTCAAGAATCACTTCGGGCTGGAGCGGCTCACCGCGTCCTATGATTTGAACATCCTCCAGCTTGAGGCGCTCCTGCAATCCGCCCCGCCCGAATGGTTCGAGATCACCATTCACCAACACATGCCGATGTTTCACATGGAGCATTGTGTTTTCTGCGCCTTCCTCTCCAGCGGCACCGACTACACCAACTGCGGACGCCCCTGCGACAAGCACACCGTCCAACTGCGCGACCGCGTCGGCGTCGAACACCCCCTGAAGGCCGACGCCGGCTGCCGCAACACCGTTTTCAACGGGCGCGCGCAGACCGGCGCGGAATACGCCGCCCGGCTCCAGGCGCTGGGGGCGCGCTGGTTTCGGATTGAGTTCGTCAACGAGAGCGCCGAGGAGGTGGCCCGGACCGTGGCCAGATACCGCAGCCTGCTCCGGGGCGAATTGAGCGGAGCGCAACTCTGGCGCGAATTGAAATTGCACAACCAGCTCGGCGTCACGCGCGGGCCGATGGATAAAGTCTGAGTCCCGGTCTAACCCGAGGCGATGCGATAGGCGATGAAGACGCTGACGATGAGGGAAATGATCAACAGAAACCAAACATCGAGAAATGCCGCGCCATAGATTAGAAGATTACTGGCGAACCATCCTCCCAGGGCGACCACCGCCGCGACCAGCCCCAGCCCGGAACTGCATCCCCGATACAGAATCCGCGCACCCAGCCCCGTCAGGGCGCCGATGCCGGCGCTGGACCATGGGAACTTGAAATGGGCCCAAAGAAAAAAGCCCAAGACCAGCGCCACTCCAATCCCCGCCCCCAGGAGCGCCCCCAGCGTGCCTCGAAGGAGACTGAATTCGCCGGGCGCCCGGGCATTCCAGTTCTTGGCGTTTATCGCGCGCAGCGCCTCCTCCGCGGCAAGATTCAATTCCGTGGGCGTCGCGGCTCTCGCGGGCGCGGCGCGCGGGGCCGGGACCGGCCCAATCGCGCGCGGAGGCGGCGGCGCGAATGCCGCTACGGCGACGGGGCGCGGCGCCGCCGCTGGAGGGAGTTCTTGCGCCAGGATCGCGTTGGCGGCGGCCGTCCCGTC
>JBEKAN010000008.1:0-27545 GCA_050015895.1 Verrucomicrobiota bacterium | reverse complement strand
TCTGTCCCCCAACCACTGTCGTCTGTCCATCATCCGCTGGTTCCGCAGTCTTCAAAGCGGTCTTCAAATCAACTGCAACTCCCGGCTTCGCCGGTTCGGGCAGCGGCGTGGTCTGCGCCACTGTTGACGGCAGCACCGGGCTGGCGACCCTCGTGCCGCTTGGCGCGACCGGCGAAGAAATGGAAAGCTGCGCCTCTTTTGCGAAAACCGGCTCACCGGCGAGCGCTGTAGGTTGGGAAGTTGGCGCGACTTTCACGGTCAAATTGTCCAACACGGAAATGTTCGCAGTGCCGGGAATCGCGGTCTGGCTGAGGTTTGCGCGATTGGCCGCCGGGGGTTGGGCATCGTCAGACTGCGCCTCCACCGGCAGGCTGGCCGCCGGGCGCGCCATTGGAGACGACCCGTTCCGTGGACTCTGTCCCCCAACCACTGTCGCCGGTCCATTAACCGCCGGTTTCGCGGTCTTCAAAGCAGTCTTCAAATCCGTTGCGGCCCCCATCCCGTTTTGCGCCGGCTTGGCCGGTTGGGGCAGCGGCGCGGCCTGCGCCACCGGTGGCGCCAGTATCGGGCTTGCGACGCTGGCGTCAACCGTGCTGACGGTTGTCGAAATGGTCTGCGCCGCCGTCTTCTCGCCGCCCGCCAGCGGAGTCTGGCCAGGCGTCTGGGCGGGTTTCCCGGCGCCGGCTTCAACAGGATCAATCGCCACGCTCCGGCCCCGCGCCGATGACAAAGCTGTTCCCCCGCCGATTTTTCCCGTCAGCCGAATGAACGGGAGAGAAGCGCCGCCCGCAAGCGCGGCTTTGCCGGCATGACCGGGAATGCCCGCCGCCGGACTGTCAACCAGCGGCCCGCCCCCGGACGGAGGCAACAAAGTCGCAGTCATCATTTGGCGGGCCAGTTGCGGGAGATGGAAAGACGCGGGTGTTCGGAATTTGGTCTGTCCCCCGGCCGGTGTCGCCTGCCCGGTGTCCGCCAGCGCGGCAGTCTTCAAATCCATCGCGGCCCCCGTGCCTATTTGCGCCGGCTTCACAGGTTCGGGCAGGGGCGGCGTCGGCCGCGCCAGCCGCGCCAGCAGCAGGCTTGCGACGCTCGCGTCCACCCCATCGGCCGTTGTCCCAACGTTTGGCGCCGCCATCTTTGCCCAGCCAGCCGGCGGAATCCCGCCCGGCGTTTTGGCGGGCGTAGTCGCGCTGGCTGGAGCAATATCCTCCGCCACATTCTGACTCCGCGCCGCCGGCGGCGCGCTTCTCCATCCTCCCTCCGCGCCCATTTTTCCGGCCAGCCCCATGAACGTGAGGAAGTCGCCACCGACAGGCGCCGGATCGGCGGCGGAACTCAGGGAACCGGGCGGCGGGCCTTCGCCCGGCGGCTTGCCCTCGGAGGGGAGCAACAAGGACACGGTCATCATTTGGCGGGGCCGTTGTGGGTGATGGAAAGACGCAGGTGTTCGGAAATGGCCGCGGCCCGTTTGGCGTCAGGGGCTCCTTGCTTGGCCAGCGTTTCCAAGATTGCCGCCGTTTCACTCTCTTTCATAAAGAGCATGATTTTGACCACCACCGCGTCGTCCATCTGTCCCAGCACGGTGGCGGCGGTCGCGGGCGTCATGGCCGCATAGACTTTGGCCAGTCTTTTCAAATTCGCAGTTTCTTCGTCGTTGACGCGCACGACCGACTTGTCAAAGTCCGTCTGCAACTGCCAGACCGCCTGCGTGACCTGGTTGAGTTCCGTCCGCTCGGCCTGGAGGCGCACGGACCATTCGTCCAACTGCCGCTGCCGCTCTTCCAGAGCTTGCTTCTGATCCTTCAACTCGGCGATCAGTTGGTCGGCCTCCGGATTGGTGAACTCCCAGGAGGCGCCCAGCAGGACGGGCGGCTCGGCGCCTTTGTTCGGCGGCGGCGGCGGCGCGGGCGTCTTCCAAAAGAAGAGGGTGGAGGCCAGATACACCACCGCCCCCACCGGCACGGTGAGCCAGGGATTTGTGAGGAACTTTGTCATAACGCCATCCGGGTTGGGTTCCACGAAAAAATGGACCGCTCGCGGCGCGCGGTCAGGTCGTCCAGCAGCTTTTGCTCCTCGCGCGCCTCGGCGCGCTGATGGCGGCCCTGCTGCCTCTTGCGGTAACTTTCCACCATCTTGCGCTTCTGGCGGGCCGCGACCATGGCCTGGAAGGTGGCGTTGACGCGGCGCTCGGTCATGGCCAGCGAGGCGACGCGATCCGCCTGCTGTTTCTCCAGGGAACGCTCAAAAAGCTGGACTTGCGCGGCGACCGCGGCCGCGCAGCCTTCCGAAAGCAGCCGGCTCAATTCCTGCTGGTTGCCCCGGATGCGCTCCCGGATGATTTCCAACTGGTCCAGCGCCTGTTGGCGGGCCAGCAGCGCGCGCACATATTGCTCCATGGCCTGCTGCTCCTGCCGGTGGCGCAGGGTTTGCACGGCCTCCAGGCTGAATCGGAATGCTTTCATGTTCGCTCAGGCTCCTTTCCTCGCGCCGGCGGCGGCGGGCTTGGCGGCCGGCGGCGCGGCCATCACCTGGCCCAGGAGCGACCAGCTTTGCGCCGCGCCAAAACCCCGCCCGACCGGTTGTTGCAAAAATTCTTTCAACGGCTCATGCAACTGGATGCTCATATCAATGGCCGCGTTGGTGCCGGTGGGATACGCCCCGATGTTGATCAAATCATAGTTCCGCCGGTGCGTCGCCAGCGCCTCGCGCGCCTGCGCCGACAATTTCTGCTGCTCCTCCGTCGTCAAATCCCGCGTCAGCCGGCTCACGCTCTCCAGCACGTCTATGGCCGGATAATGATTCTGCGTCGCCAGTTCCCGCGTCAGGACAATGTGCCCGTCCAGAATGGACCGCACCGCGTCGGCGATGGGGTCGTTCATGTCGTCGGCCTCCACCAGCACGGTGAACAGGCCGGTGATGGAACCTTTCTCCCCCGAGCCGGCCCGTTCCAGGAGTTGCGGGAGAAGGGAGAACACCGAAGGGGTGTAGCCGCGCGTGGTCGGCGGCTCGCCCACCGCCAGCCCGATTTCCCGCTGCGCCATGGCAAACCGCGTCACCGAATCCATCATCAGCAGGACGTTGCGCCCCCGGTCGCGAAAATGCTCGGCGATGGACATGGCGACAAAAGCGCCTTTCACGCGCGCCAGGGCCGGCTGGTTGGAGGTCGCCACCACCACCACCGATTTGCGGCGGCCCGCCTCGTCCAGATCCTTCTCGATGAACTCGCGCACCTCGCGGCCCCGCTCGCCAATCAGCGCGATCACGTTGACATCCGCCTCCGCCCGGCTGGCGATCATCCCCAGCAGGGTGGATTTGCCCACGCCGCTGCCGGCGAAGATGCCCAGCCGCTGCCCGCGTCCGCAGGGCACAAAAGTGTCAATGGCCTTGATGCCCGTCTGGAATGCCTGGCGGATGCGCTGGCGCTTGAGGGGGTGGGGCGGTTGGAAGTTCAAACTCACGTGCTCGCCCGCCTGGATGGGTCCGTGCTCATCCAGGGGATGGCCCAGGCCGTCAATCACCCGGCCCATCAGGGCCTCGCTCACCGGAACGCGCAAAGAGGTTCCCAGGGCGATGACTTCGCTGCCGGGATGAATGCCGTGAATCTCCCCAAGTGGCATGAGCAGCACATGGTGGTTGCGAAATCCCACCACCTCGGCCAGCGTCGTGCCGTCGTGCCGCGCGGATTCAATGCGGCAGATTTCCCCCACCGCCACCAGCGGGCCTTCGGCCTCGATCACCAGCCCGATCAATTGCACCACCCGCCCGTGATTGCGCAGCACCTGGGTGCGAGCCACCTCGCGGCGCATGTGTTCGATGCGGCTGGCCGGCGCCATTTCGGTTTCCGCCATCATGCGGCAAGGCTCCTTTTGATCAGGTCGAACTTGGTTTCCCGGCGCGCGTCCACTGTGCCGAAATCCGTCTCCACCACGCATCCCCCGCGCGTGACATCGGGCGAGGGGAGAAAGCGAAATTCCGCGGTGTTCTCGCCGGACTTCAAAAGAGGGGAGCCGGCCTTTTCCAACAACTCCAAATCCGCCCGGTGCAGCCGCACGGTGAACCGCGCCGTGCCTTCCACCTGCGCCAGCGCGTCGCGCACGGCCGCCTCCACCAGTTCCACGCTGATCGGGATGCCGGCCACCAGCTTTTGCGCCACGGTCAGGGCCAGCTCGACCAGGCTGTTCTCCGTGTCGCGGATGACCCGCGGCACGGCCTTGCGCAGGGATTCCAGAAAACCCAGTGTCAACTCGTGCATCTCCGCGCGCTGCTGGTAAAGTTTCTCGGTCAACGCCTTCTCGCCGTCGGCCAGCCCAAGCTGGTAGCGGGCGTCCAATTCCGCCTGCCGCCGCTCCTCCTCCGTCGGCAAATCCCCCCGCCTTCCGCCCGGCCCGCCGGCGCCGCCGCGCCGCGCCACGGCGTCCCGCAAGCGTTTGGGAAGCTGGATGGTTTCAGACCAGGAGTTGTTCATTGCGGCAGGAGTTGCGGAGGTTGTTGAGATCAATTTCCCCGCCGCCCTCAAGCTGGCGCACGGCGTGGACGATCCGCCCCTGGGCGGCCTCGACTTCGCGCTTCTGGAGCGGGCCGAGCATGGAAATCTCCTGGTTCACCGCCTCGACGGCGCGCCTGGGCAGGGCGGAAAACACGAGGGTCTTGAGTTTGGAGGTCGCGGTTTTGAGCGCCAGCGCCAGGTCCCGCAAATCCACTTCGCGCATGATTTTTTGCAGCGCGCTGGGGCCGAGCAGCACCAGGTCCTCGAAGGTGAACATTTTCCGGCGGATCTCCTGGCCCAGTTTCGGATTGCGCCTTTCCAGATCCACCAGCACCGAGCGGCTCAGGTCCTTGTCCAGCGAGTTGAGCACCGCCGCCGCGGTCGTGACCCCTCCGGTGCGGTTGAGCGCGCGCACCGGCTTGGCGCCGGTCTTCTGGTTGAGCACATGGGCAATGCGCTCGACGACCTCCACCGGGGCCGCGCCCATGGTGGCCAGGCGCTCCACCACATTCTGGCGCGCCTTTGCGGGCAGCAGCGCCAGCAGCCGGGAGATTCTCTCCGCCGGCAGATAACTGATGATCAGGGCGATGGTTTGCGGCGGTTCGGCCTTGAGCAAATTGATCAGGTCCTGGCAGTCCATGTCCAGGAGCGGTTGCATGGCGGTCACCGGCACCGCCCCCGGGGCCACTCGCCGGATGATGTCGGAGGCGCGGGAGGGGCCGACGGATCGTTCCAGGGCGCTCTTGGTGAAGCTGGGGCCGCCCAGCACCGCCGTGCTGGCGGCCACAGCCACATGGGCGAACTCCTCCAAAATTTCCTGTTGCAATTCCTGGCTGACAAAGGTCAGCCGCGCCATTTCCAGGGAGACCTCCTCCAACTCGTCCTCATCCAGGTTCTTGAGAAGTTGCGAGGCGCTTTCCTGCCCCAAAATGATGAGAAGGGCGGCCAGCTTCTGGACCTTGGTCATCGGTGGGGGTTGGGTTGTGTCGGTCGCCGCAGCCATATATGGGTTTCAGGGTTTGAAAGTCTTCCTAATTCTTCGACCTCCCCAGCCAGCCTCGCACCGCCTGGGTCATGTTGGCGGGATTCTCGCGGATCAACTGGTTGAGCACCTCGACCGTCACCATCCCCTTGCCGGGCGCGCCGCCATTGCCGAAGTGGGAGCGGCCGTTGCCGCCGCCCAAGGGGGCGCCCAGGCGGATCTCCTCCGCCTTGGCCCGCTGGAACATGCGCCAGAAGGCAAAGAGAACCACCAGCGCCAGCGCCGGATAAATCATCTTTTGCGCCAGGTCCAGCCACGATTGGAACTTCATTTGCTTGTCGAACTGCTGCGTCATTTCCGCCGGAATCTGGTCGTTGAACGGCATCACCTCCAGTGTGATCTGGTCCGTCTCCTGCATCCCCAGCGCGCTGCGCACGATGTCCGTGAACTTTTTCACCTCGTCCGTCGAAGGCGGCACGGCTTTGCGGTCGGCGCCCTGACCCTCGTATTTCTGCGCCACAAACACCGCCGCCGAGAGCCTCTTCAATCCTCCCGCCGCCTGGACGATGTTGCTGGTGGTCTTGTTGATCTCGTAATTGTTGCTGGTGACCTTCTTGGTGGTGTGACTGGTGTTCACCGGCGGGGCGGTCGGCGAGTTGGTGTTGTCTCCGTTGGCGCTGGAGTTGACGCCCATTCCGGGCGCGCCCCCGGCGGTCACGGTGGCTGAATCGGTGTCCTCCACATTGTCTGTCATGGTCCGCGCCACTTGGCCGTCCGGGTCATATTTCTCCTCCGTGCGCGTGGTGGTGTCCCAGTTCAGCTCGGCGGAGACGCGCACGACCGCCTGCCCCGGCCCCAGCACTTTCTCCAGCATCCCCTCCGCCTTTTTGGAGAGGTACTGCTCGAATTTGCTGCGGGCCGTGAGTTGGTCGTTGGACAGGCCCGCCACCGAATCGTTTTCCTCGTTGGCCGAGAGCACGTTGCCCTGGTTGTCCACCACCGACACATTGTTGGCCTGCAATCCCTCCACGCTGTTGGCGACCAAAAACCGGATCGAATTGACCGCCGAGGCCGGCAACTGCGCGTTCCCCTTGACCCGCACAAAGACGGAGGCGGTGGGCTTGCGCTGGGCGTCGGAAAGGAGCTGGTTCTCCGGCGTCACAATCATCACACGCGCGGACTCCACCTGGTCAAGCTGGCTGACGGTGCGGGCCAGTTCGCCTTCCATCGCGCGCAGCCAGTTGGCCCGCTGCATGAAATCGGAAATGCCGAAATTGGCCTTGTCGAAAATCTCGAACCCGACACCCTCGCCGCGCGGGATTCCCTTGCCCGCCAATTGCATCCGCATTTGGTAAACCTTGTCCGCCGGAACCATGATCGTGTCCCCGCCGCCGCCGATTTGGTAGGGCACCTTGGCCTCGTCCAAGGCGGCGATGACTTTGGAGGACTCCTCCTGGTCCAGTTTGCCGTAGAGCAGGGAGAATTCGGTGCGGCTGGACCAGATGGCCACGCCCGCCAGCCCCGCCAGCACCGCCAGGGAGGTGATGGTGATGCTGATGCGCTGGTTGACGCCGAGTTGTTTCCAGATGCCCGCCAGTTGCTGCAATAGTTGGGTGAGATTCTTATTCATGACAATTCCGGCCTATCAAACCTGCATCCGCATCAGTTCCTGGTAGGAGTCCAGGAGCCGGTTGCGCACCTCGACCATGAGTTGGAAGGAGACGCTGGCCTCCTCGACCGAGATCATGGCCTGGTGCAATGAGACGTTTTTTCCACTCAGCAAGCCCGACACCGCCTCCCCGGCGGCCGCCTGCTTGTCCGAAACTTCCTTCACAAACCCGCCCAGCATGTTTTGGAACGACGAGGGATCCGAAGTCGGCAACGAGGTCCCGCCGGGGGCGGTCAGTTCCAGCCCGGGAGGCAATTGCCCCAATTCCGCGGGCGAAGTCGTCGGGGTCGCGCCGCCGGCCTGCATGAGGCTGGACAATTGCTGCATCTCCGCGGGGGACATGGCCGGGGTCGCGCCGCCTCCCTGGGCCACATTGGTCAATGGGCTTGCCAAGTTTGGCGCGCCAACCAATTTCAATGCGGATAGGGCGTCCATGTTGTGTGGGGCGGGTCGTCAATGTTTTCCGATGGAAAGAGCCTGGAGGGCCAGGGTGTGCGCGTTCTTGGCCACCGCCAGATTGGCCTCGTAGGTGCGCGAGGCCGTGATCATGTCCACCATTTCCTCGTGGATGTTGATGTCCGGCGTGGCCACCATTCCCTGCTCGTTGGCGTCCGGGTGGCCCGGCATATAGACCAGCCGGGGCGGGCGGGAGTCCTTTTCCACGCGGGCGATCTGCACCTTCTGTGTCGGGCTGAGGCCGCTTTGGGCCGCGTTGAGCACCGATTCAAAGACCACCTGCTGCCGCTGATACGGCTTGCCATCCGGCCCGTGTGTGGTGTTGACGTTGGCGATGTTCTGCGAGACCACATCCATGCGGACCCGCTCCGCGTCCAGGGCGGCCGCGGTGCTGTCAATGCCGGACAATAAACTGATCATAATTCAAGAATCACGATTTGCCCGTGATGGCCAGACGCATTTTGGCCAGCGAACCGCTGATCAATTGCGTCTCCAACGCGTCTTCCACGGTGTTCTGGTTCAATTTCAGCATCTCCGACTCCAGCGTGACCGTGTTGCCGTCGCTGCGACCGGAAACCGCCGTGGGGTCCACGGCCAGAGAGGGCTGAAGACCGGAGATTTTGGCCGCGTCCTGGCCGCCCACCGCCTGGGCCAACTGGGTCTCGAAACTCTGGGACACGTCCAGACGCTTGTAATTGGGGGTTTCCAGATTGGACAAATTACTGGCAATGGCCTCCTGGCGCAGGACGGTGACGTCCAGCATTTTTTTGGCCGCCACGTAACTGGGCTGGTTGAATAAGGCTTCGATCATGGCTCACGAGCTTGCTCTGACTTAGCATCCGATATGCCAGCCGGCAAAATGGGCCAAAATCAGGCGTTTTGGGGAGGCGTCGGGATTGGAGACGGTAATAATTGCCAGCGCAAACCCGGGGCGGTAGGCAAGAATGACCCAGAGGCAACCCAACTTTCATGCAATATCTTGGGTGGCAGGGCGGGCGGTCCTCGCACCTGTGGCGCGCTTGCCTCTGTTGTTCTGCGCGCCGCGGCGCGCACGGGGTGCGCGCCCAGCCAACATGAAAAAAGCAATACGACTCACGCTTGATTTTCGAGCGGTTGCGCCTGACAATCGGGCTTCTTCCAAAGTGGAATGACCGTGGACGCAAAACAAGACATCAAGGTTTTTCGCGCCGCCTTGTTCCCGGCGTTCGTGGCGATCGCCGGGCCGGCTCTGGGGATTGTCCTGGGGTTTTTGATCCGACTGGAAGGCTGGCGGCATTTGGACGCCAAGTCCTTGTCGGCGGCGGTCGCCGGGGTCGTGTTTGCGGGCATTGCATGCGCCTGGGTCGTCAGCGTGTGCTTCCCCACCAAGCTGGGGCCGTCCGGGGTTTGCGGGCATTCGTTCTGGGGCGCGCCGCGCTGGATCCGGTGGCGGGACATCCACAAGGCCAGGCCCTTCCAGTATTTGAGTTTGAGATTCCTGCGGCTCTATCCCGCCGACGGGAGGGGACCGACCTGGATCGCCCTCTCGCAGTCCCGGAAGAAGGAGTTCAAGGAGGAAATCCAGAAACTGGCCCCGCCGGAAAGCCCGATTCGGGCGTTCTTGAAATAAGGACGCAGTGGCATGACTCCCGCTGAAGAATTCAAGAGCCTGCTCCGCGGCGGCGGCCCGATCCTGGCTCTGGCGCCGATGCAGGACGTGACCGATCTGGCGTTCTGGCGCGTGATGGCCCGCCACGGCGGGGCGGATTTGTATTGGACGGAGTATTTTCGCGTCCACGGCGACTCCCGCCCGGAACGGTTTATTCTCGACTCCATCACGCAGAATCCCACCGGCCGGCCCGTGGTGGCCCAGATGATCGGCAACGACATCCCCGCCCTGGCGCGCACGGCGCGGGAATTGCAGCGGCACCCCATCGCGGCGGTGGACCTGAACCTGGGCTGCCCGGCGCCGGTGGTGTATCGCAAATGCGCGGGCGGGGGCCTGTTGCGCGAACCCCAAAAAATTGACGCCATCCTTGGCGCGCTGCGGGAGGCGGTCACCATTCCGTTGACGGTCAAGACGCGGATTGGTTTTGATTCGGCGGACGGGTTTGACGAGTTGCTGGGGATCTTTGCCAAACACTCGATTGATCTGCTCACCGTCCACGGCCGGACGGTCACGCAGATGTACCGCCCCGGGGTGCGCCATGACCTGATCGCGCGGGCCGCCCGGCAACTGGCCTGCCCGGTGCTGGCCAACGGGAATGTCCACAGCGCGGCGCAGGCGCTGGAGGTGCTGGCGGAAACCGGGGCGCGGGGCCTGATGATCGGGCGCGGGGTGATCCGCAATCCGTGGCTGTTCGGGCAGATCCGAGAGCGGCAGCGCGGCGAGACTCCGGCGCCGCCGACCGGACGCCAGGTGCTGGCCTACATCGTGGATTTGTGGGAAACGCAAACCACGCCGGCGGCGCGGGAGACGGCCCAGGTGCAGCGGCTCAAGAAATTCATGAACTTCATCGGCGAGGGCGTGGAGCCGTCCGGGCCGTTCCTGCATGAGATCCGGCGGGCCGGCACGCGGGCGGAATTCTTCCGTGTCTGCGAAACCTATTTGGACCACGACCGCCCGATGCGGCTGGAACCGGCGGCGGCGGGCGCCACTGTCAATACCAAGGAATGCCCGGGTTGAAGGGCGAGAAACTTACATCGCCCTCGTTGTACTGGCCGTAGGATTTGGTGTGCCAGTCGCCGAAGAGGACATTCACCCGGTTGTTATGCACGGGTGAGTTGGTTGCGAAGAGGGTGTCCACGTTGTTGTTGTTGAGGTCCGCGTTGATGGCGTAGGCGGGGTAATTGCAGTCGCCGGAAAGAACGTAAGTGGAGGGGGTGCCCAGGCTGCGGATCAGGACGCTGGCGGGATTGTCATCGTTGTTGACGTAAAAGCCGCGCGATCCCATGAAGTAACTGAAACCCGACTGCCGGTAATGCTGGTTCAGGGCGGGGCAGCGCAAGAGATTGGTGTTTTGGTAATAGGGCTGAACGGCCTCGGTCCAGGGCGTCGGGAAGTTGGTCCACCCCCCTTTTCCCGCGGTGTTGATGTTCGCCGACGATACCGGGAGGCGGTCGTCATTATCGTCCCCGTACATGAACATGGCCAGGCCGAGTTGATGACAATTCTGGCCGCAATAAATGGTGATCGCCTTTTCCTTGGCCTTGGACAAGGCGGGCAGCAACATGCTGGCCAGGATGCCGATGATGGCGATGACCACCAGCAGTTCGATCAGGGTGAAGGCTCGTTGTTTGACATTCAATGGATTGTCTCTCCTGGGGGCAATATAGCATATCCGGCGCGCGGGCGCGAATGAATAATCCAACTCTGGTCAAGGGCGGCGCTCATTTGACTTTCGCCTGCAGTTTTTTGATGGAATCCACCAGGATGAGGCGTTGGTCCTTGGTGAGCTTGCTGCCGTAGGCCACTTTCTCGAAGACGGGCAGCGCGGCGGAATAATTGCTGGCAGTGATGTCCGCGATGCCCTCGTCCATTTTCTCCCGGGTGGCCTGGTCGGCGGACTGAAAGGCGCTTTTCAATTTCACGGTGTCCACTTCCCGGTTCGAACACCCCGTCGCGCCCCACAGAAGCAACCCAGCCAGGACGGACAATTGGATTCGCAGCAATCTTTTCATTGGCTTTGCGGGAATGTGACTCTTCAGGAACCCGGTGGCCCCGGTGAAACGGTCAACGCCACCGGGTCGCCCGCGCCGGGCGGCAGCGGGCCGATGACGATGAAGCAAGTCGCCTGACCGGCGAGCGAGAGAGGCACGGCCACAGTGCCCGCCGCCTTGGGGGCGTTGGCGACCGGGTTGATCTTGCCGGTGGATGGGTTCCAGACCTGAACTTGACCCGTGCCGAAGAGGGTCGCGATGCGCGTCTCAGCCTGTTTGGATTCGTTGAAGAAGAAATAGACGTCGCCGTCCTTGTAGGCGCGGTGGTTGTATTTGATCGCCGGGCAGGGGGTGTCGAGTTTGACATCCGGCGGTGGCAGCGCGGCGAGGACGCGGTCGGTGATGTTCCCGGACGGCTCCAGGGTGGCAAAGCTCAAGTCCGGCGGGCCTCCGGCGAGCAGGAAACTCTGGTCCACCACCATCGAGGGGGTGCGGCCGACGAAGACGACCTTGCCGCCGGCGGCGGCGAAGGCCTTGAGGCGCTCCAGCACGGGCTTGGTGATCACGGTGGAGATCGGATAGACCACACCCTTGTAGATTTGCCCGCTGAGGTTTTTGAGTCCGCCTTTTTCGAGCGTAAGGAGGGAGGCCAGATCATCCGAGTCCACATGATCGAAGTCAATCTGGTGCTCCAACAACTGGGTCACCACGTTGTTGGCGGGCCGGATCAGCACGTCGTCGGATTCCGAGTCGCCCATCCACATGCTGTCGGTGGGGTGAAAATAGAGGACCTGCGCCGCCGGCCGTCCGAGCGCGAGCAGGAGTTGGGCGCGGCTGACATAGTGGCCGATTTCCGAGCCACCCTGGCCGTTCATGCCGCGGATATTGTTGAAGTTGACGCCGCGGACCATGTTGTAGTCCGCGACAAACTTCCCGTCGGCCCCCGTCCCCCCGCCCTCCTCCTCCCAGGCCTGGGGATGGCCGTTGAGATGGGCGGCGGAGGCGGCGATCTTCGGGAAATCGGCGATGGTTCCCGGTTTGATCTGGCTCAGATTATCAATGCCGGGGACGCCGACATAGAGCATGTCGCGCCAGAAGGAGCCTTCGTTGCTGATCATGCCTGAGCCGCGGCCGTACATATTCTCCTCATGATTGAGATGGACGCAGAATTCCATGCCGCGGGCCGTACACCATTCCTCCATGCGCTTGTAGAAATTGTCGCGGAACATGGCGCTCCACACGTCCCAGTAGTCCGCCTTGGCGCGTTGGGCCTCGGGAGTCATCCTGACGCCGCCAAAGAGCTGGGGGATGTAGGTTCTGAAATCGTAGCCTTTCATGGCTTGGAAGGTCTCCAGCAGCTTGGGCGTCCAGGGGCTGACGCCCGTGTAGTCGGTCTCGTCGGCGCGGAAGCCGAGGATGGTCTTGCCGAACTCGTCGCCCATCACCTTCTCGTAAGCGCCGTAAATGACTCTCAGGTAGGTGTCCGTGGCCGCGGGATCCAAATAGTCTATCAGCGTGTACATGCTGTCCTTGGTGGCGCCCCCGTCGTCGCCGGCGTCATTGCGAGTGGGCGAACTTTTGTAGATGTGCCGGATAAAAGCAAGATCCCAAGACCCCGAGCCGGCGGGGGCCGTCCATTTGAGATGTCCGTCGGCGGGCAGCGGCACAACCGTGCCCCCGCCGCCAGCACCCCCGCGGCCGCCACCGCCGCGAGCGCCACCGCCGCCGCCGCGAGCGCCGCCGCCGCCGCCCCGGCCCGCGCTGAGGAAGACGCCCTTCGCCTCCGGGGGTATCGGCATGGCGAGGTATTCGCCAGTCGCAAGGTTGTAGCGCACTTCCGCGTTGGGCAATTGGACAATCAACTCCCCTCCGCCTCCCCGTGGCACCTGGTATTTGAAGATTCGGTCAGCGGGTATGGGCATTTCCCTGCCCGCCGGCGCTGCCGCTTCCGCGGCGGGCGCGGTCGCGTCCGCGGCTGGCGCCGCTCCGGGGCGCGCGCTGGCCACGATGCCCAGGGTGTCCGGGGGCAGCGGAATATCCAGCGTCTGGCCGGCGGCGACGGTGCAGTGGGCGTCGGTGACAATGCCCTGCATGCCCAACTGCGGGTACTCCTTGCTGATGATGCCGCCGGCGAATCCGTCGGGATAACCGCAGTCGCCCTCGATCCAGACTCTCATGCCGTTCTTCTTGGCCTCTTGGACGGCGGCATTGACCACCCCCAGATACTCGGGCGAGAGGTACTTGGGCTGCACACGCTGCGAGTTGTTGATCATATAGACGCCGCCGCCATTGGCGGCGATGGCGTCAATGTCCCTGATGACGCGATCCGCGCTCTGCTGCCCGCCCCAAATGGCCCAGTGGATGGCGCCGTATTGCGTGGGGGGCTTGGGAAACATGGCGGCGGTCTCGGCCAGCGTCGGCACGAGGACCTGCCGATAGGGCTGGACATCGGCGGCGGGGAGCTGGGGCAGGGACAAGCAAGCCAGCAGGGCAAGGCAGGATAGAGTTTTCATAGTTTGGCGCGCGGGCGCAAAAGTGGTGTGTATTTCCTGGTTCATGCGGCCATTTTGCACCGGGCCATTTCCGGTGTCAACCTTGAAATTGGCCTTGAAATTGGCCAACCTCGTGCTGCGGGCGATGACTGGAATTGGAAAACGGCCAGGATGAGGAACATAAGAGGGTTTGGACAAAAAAACACCACGATTATGCACGATTATGCACGATTGAGCACGATGATCCACGATTATGCACGATTGGGCACGATTGGGCACGTTCGGCAATGGCAGGTCAAATTGGATGGTGTCCAGAATTGGTGCGATTTTGCGATTTTCAAAAAATGAAGGGTTAAATTTGGCGTAACTTGGCGTAATTTGGCGCAATTTAGTGAAATGGAGGCGCATGGGACAAATCGGCCGGGGAGGCCGGGGAGCAGAGGTTTGGAACCGCGAACCACGCGGAATACGCGGAATGGAGGTTGTCAGATTGCATGGAGAGGGCTTCAACGCGGGCGCAAGGTCGCAAGGACGCAAGGACGCCGGAATGCGGTTGGACTGTGAGTCAATTTGGCACAAAATGACTTGCGCGGCGGCGGACGGGCCGGGGTCCGGGGCGGTTCGGAGGTTTGTCTTCCATGGCGTCATCATGCTGCGGTAAGGTGTATCACATAGCGAAGGAAAAGTCAAGTGGAATCGGAGGAAATATTCGGCGCGGGGGGAGAAACGAGTTTTGACCACGGATTTCACGGATGGCACGGATAAAGACCGATTAGGAGTAGGAGTAGGATTAAGATTAGGAGTAGGAATACGAGATGGGGGGGGTGGGTCAGTGTTGGGCGTGGGCGAAGAGGGCGAGGAGGATGCCGGCAACGGCCAGACCACCCAATACGGCCAGGGTGATTTTAATCCAGCTCTTGGGGTATTTTCCAGCTATCGCGCCGGTGTAGCCGTTCATCACGACTTGATAGGTGTTGGTGCTGTAGTTGTAGGTCAGCAACCAGATGGGCACCAAGATGTGCTTGAAGGTCTGGCCGCTGTAGTCGGTCTGGACTTGGAGGTTGCGATGGGTGTCGCCGGGGACTTGGGCGGCGCAAAGGTTTCGGATCTTGGCGTCCATGTCCTCGCGGGCCTCCTGGGCGGCGGCGACGAGGTCAATTTGATAGCGTTCGACGACCCAGCCGGAAAGGTAGCCGGCGTTGTAGGGAGCGAGTTCCTTGGTGGGGAACGGCTCGATGCGACGGAGCATTTCGGGATGAACGCCGCGCGAGGCCGGCTCGAGTTCGTCGTCGAAGAAATGGTCGAGGGCGCCGCTGCTGGGGACCCAGCGGACGTGTTGGACCTGGCGGGTCTGGGTCTGGCCGTTGGCGTTGCGAAAGGTCTCGGTGGTGTAGTAGTAGTAGCCGCTCTCGGCGGTCCAGTCGGCGTGGACCTGGGCGTCGAAGGTCCAGTAGGGGATGTAGAGGCCCTTGGCGGTGTCGGTGAGGGCGGCGCGCTTGAGTTGGTTGGGTGCGAACCAACGGGTGGAATACCATTGGCGGATGGAGTCGCGCGCTTTGTCCTCGCTGAGCTTCATGGGCAGGAGGCTTTCGGGGCGGAAGGCGGCCTTGATTTCCTCGTAGGGAACGAGGGAGGAGGAGCCGCAGAAATCGCAGCGCTGGCCGACGCGGGCGGCGTCGAAGACGGAAATGGCCTGGCAGCTCTGGCATTTGACGGAGATTTTGTCGGCCTGCCAGCCGCGCTGGTCGTCGGGGATGCCGCGCAGGGCGGCGACCAGGTCGTGCTCGACGATGACTTGTGCGCCGGCGGCGTCGAGTTGGGCCTGGGCGGGGGAGACGGTGCCGCAGAAGGGGCAGAGGAGGGCCTTCTTGGCGGGGTTCCATTGTGCCTCGCCGCCGCAGGAGGGGCAGGAGAATTTTTGTTGGGCGGTGGCGTCGGACATGCCTAGCTTTTAAGGAAATCGTCCAGGGCGGAGCGGGGGATGCGCCAGGAGGCGCCGATCTTTTTGCCCTTCAAGGAGCCGTCGGCCAGGGCGCTGAGAACGTCGGCCTCGGTGACGTTGAGGACAATGGCGGCGCTGGCGGGGGTGAGGAGGTCCGGGGTGGTCCCGGTGGACGGAGTGGACGACGTGGACGGAGTGGACGGTGTGGACGCGGCGGCTGGCGCGGGTTGGGCGGCGCTCATGGCTTGGGCGATTTGCTGGCCCATAGCCAGGCCCGCGCCGAGTTGGGCGGCGGTGCCGGCCATGCCGCCGCCGCCTTCACCCTTGGTCATGCCTTCGGCCATCTGGAATTTGACGTAGTCGTTGAGGTTGCCCACCGCGGCCATGCTGGAACGCTTGTCAATGGCCTGCTCGACTTCGGGCGGGAGGGAGACGTTTTCGACGATGAAGCTGGGGATTTCCAGGCCGTATTTGGCGGTGACGGCGGGGTTGATGACGGGCAGGAGGGCCTCGCCCAGTTCCTGGTAGCGGGCGGCGACATCGAGGACGGGGAGCTTGGCCAGGGCGACGGCCTCGGTGAAGACGCTGACGATGCGGGACCGCATGGTGTCGCCGAACTCGTCGAGTCGGAAATGGTCGTCGGTGCCGGCGACCTCCTTGAGAAATAGTTTGACATCCACGACGTGGAAGTCGTAGGTGCCGTAGGCGCGGACGCGGACCATGCCGAAGTCGGGGTCGCGGAGCATGATGGGGTTGGCGGTGCCCCATTTGTTGCCGGTGAAGAGGCGGGTGTTGACGAAATAGACGTCGGCCTTGAATGGGGATTCCAGGCCGTATTTCCAGCCTTTGAGGGTGGAGAGAATGGGGATGTTGTCGGTGACCAGGGTGTGGGTGCCGGGGCCGAAGGTGTCGCCGAACTGGCCTTGATAGACGAACTGGGCGACCTGGGACTCGCGGACGATGAGTTGGGCGCCGCGCTTGATCTCCTTCTGCATGTCCGGGTAGCGGAAGGAGATGGTGTCGCGGGAGTCGTCCTGCCATTGGATGATTTCCAGGAACTGGGTTTTCAGATAATCCATCAAGCTCATAAGGCGCCTTTCTTTTGTTTCGGCCCATCATCCTTGCATTGGGCGAATCTGGAAAGTACAAATTGGGGTGAAAAATGTAATGGACGGGATTGGGAATGGGGAATAGGGAATTGAGAATTGAGAATGGAGAATTCGGAATGGGGAATGCGGAAAAATTGCGAGTGCCCGAGGGTTTTGAATCATGCCGGCTGAGACATTGAATTGCCCGATGTGCGGGGCGGCGGCCTCGACGGAGGCGACGCGCTGCGAACATTGCGGGGCGCGACTGGCGACGGTGGCCTGCCCGTCGTGCTTCGGGATGATGTTCGCGGGGGAGAAGTTCTGCCCGCATTGCGGGGCGAAGGCGGAGCGGACGGAAGTCGCCGGGGCCGCGCCGGAAATGTGCCCGCGCTGCCGCGTGAACATGGAGGCGGTGGTGATCGGCAAGAGCAATTTGCGGGAATGCCCGAAATGCGAGGGGATTTGGGCGGACGCGGACTCGCTGCGCGAGATCTGCGAGGACCGGGAGCAGCAGTCGGCGGTGCTGGGGATGGCGTCGCATGTGCCGGTGGAGGAGTCGGAGTCGGTGGAGCGGAAGATCCAATACCTGCCGTGCCCGGTGTGCGGGGAGTTGATGAACCGGGTGAATTTCGCGCATTGCTCGAACGTGGTGGTGGATGTGTGCAGCCGGCACGGGACATGGTTCGACCGCGATGATCTGCGGCATATTGTGGAGTTCGTCCAGGCGGGCGGAATGGAGAAAGCGCGCGCGCGGGAGATGGAGGACCTGGAGGACGAACGGCGGCGGGTGGCGTGGCAGTCGGCGGGGGCGGGCACGGGGGCCAGTTTGTCGTCGGGGACGAATTATGCGTTGTGGAACCTGGGGATAGGGGCGGCGGACGGGCTTTTGAGGCTGATGATGAGGTGAATTTTGTGGAACGAAACGAGAGAAGCCGGGTGGAGCCGGCGCTGCGGAAACGCATCGAGGAACTGATCGCGCTCAAGGCTGGCAAGACGGGGGCGAACGCGGACTTGGTGGAGGACATCATCGTCAACGCGCTCAAGCTGCTGACGGATGTGAAAGACCGGGGCGACGCGCGGGTGATCCGCACGGCGGTGCGGGAGCTGCGGTACGCCTTCCGGCTCTTCGCGCCGTATCACAATGCGCGCAAGGTGACGATCTTCGGGTCGGCGCGGACGGAGCCGGCGAAGGCGGAGTACCGGGAGGCGGTGGAGTTCGCGCGGCGGATGGCGGAGGCGGGGTTCATGGTGATCACCGGGGCGGGGCCGGGGATCATGCAGGCGGGGCACGAGGGGGCGGGGCCGGAAATGAGCTTCGGGGCGAACATCCGGCTGCCGTGGGAGCAATCGCCGAATCCGATAATTGACAAGGACGCGAAGCTGATTTCGTTCAAGTATTTTTTCACGCGCAAGCTGACGTTTGTGCGGCATTCGGACGCGATCGCGCTGTTTCCGGGGGGGTTCGGGACGCTGGACGAGGGGTACGAGGCGCTGACGCTGATGCAGACGGGCAAGGCGCGGCTGGTGCCGCTGGTGCTGCTGGACCGTGCCGGGGGGACGTATTGGAAGGCGTGGGACAAGAACGTGAGGGAGCATCTGCTGCGGGCGGACCTGATCTCGGCGGAGGACCTGAATTTTTACCAGCTCGCGCATTCGGCCAGCCACGCGGTGCGGATCATCACGCGGTTTTACCGCAATTATCATTCGAGCCGGTTCGTCCGGGACTTGCTGGTGATCCGGGTCAAAAATGTGCCGCCGGCCTCGGCGCTGGCGGGGCTGAACGAGGATTTCGGGGACATCATCAGCGGGGAGAAATTCCACGCGATCGGGGCGACGCCGGAGGAACGGGAGGACCAGGACTGCGTGGAGATGGGGCGGATCGCGTTTGGATTCGACCGCCGGCAATACGGGCGGCTGCGGCAGTTGATTGACGTGCTGAACAGCTTCTAAGGGAATGCGTCGGTGGCGTAGGGGAAAGGCGGGGCGGGCAGTCCTCCGCCCGCCGCGGCGCTCACGGAGTGAGCGCCCTACCTTCCGTGATGACCGACCGCTTTCCGAGGGTCAGGGGGCGGGGGTTTCGACGCCGTGGAAATAATTCTGGAGGGCGTCGCGAAACTCGACCGGGTAACTGTCAATCGCGCCCGCGGCCTTGTGGATGTTGCGGGCGGCGGCGTTGGGGCCGGACATGTTGCCGGTGGCGGGACGCGCCGCCTTGTCGGTGGCGCCGCCGGACCAGTTGCCGCCCCCCACCGGCTGCGTCATCGGGGGCCGGTCCTGGCCGCTGTTTTCCATCAGGCCCTTGAGGAACGCCATTTCTTCGGCGCTGCTTTCGCTTGACTGTCCGGGCTGCTGTTGTTGCTGTTGCTGGGAATTCTGGGACAGTTCATTGATCAGGTTGATCAAGTCCGAGAGATCATCCACCGTCTTGCCCTCGGCGGCGTCGGTGGCGGTGTCGGTCTGGGGTTTGCGCAAAAGTCCCTGCGTCTCGTTCATGGCGGAGGAGGTCTGCTGGAAGGGCGGATCAAACTGGGGCACGGCCACGGACTTGTGAATCCCCTCCAGGCTTTCCGCCAGTTTCTCCTGCGAACCGGAGAGCGTCGCCGCCTGCTCCTGGTAATCGGGGGCGTTCTGTTTGGCGGCGTCCAACACTTTGGTTTGGTCGCGCAGGCTCATTTCCTCCTCGCGCAGGCGGAGCAGGGCGATCAGTTGTTTGGTCAGGTCTTTGGGCGGCTCGCCCGATTGGCCGCCCTGCGACTGGCCGCCGGAGGAGGAGTCGGATTTGGGCTGGAGTTCGTCGGCCCAGGACTGGAAGCGTCCCGCCCAATTGGTCAGGTCCAAAGAGGTCTGGATGGTGATGTTGTTTTGGATGAGGGAACTCATGCGCTCCAGTTCGTTGGTGGCGTGGGTGTCCTTCATGTCCTGGCTGACCCTGCCGTAATTGGTCTTTTGGGTGCGCTCGAAGAAGCGGCTGATTTCCCCCTGCAACGCCGCCGACTCGTCGCGGACGCCGTCCTGGAGGCGGACGAAGTTGGTGTTGATGTTTTTGAACGGGTCGGGCAGGTCGCGGGCGGGCAGGCCGATGGTGTCGGCCAGATTGGTGGTCAGTTGGCCGCTGAGACCCGATTCCTCGCCGCCGACCTTGCGCAGGCGCTGGGCGAGCGTGAGGGCCTGCAACTGGTCAAGATCCTGGTTGCCCTTTTGCTGGGTTTTCTCCAGGGCCTCCTGAATTTCCCGGGCCTCTTTGGACGCCTGGGCCACTTCCTCCTGTTGCCGCTGCTGCTGGGCGGCCTGGTCCCGTTCCGGCGAACTGGACGGCGGAGATTGGGAATTCCGCGACTCCGGCGACTGGGAATTCTCCCGCTCCTGGGACTGGGAATCCCGCGCCGCGGCCTGCATGGTGCGGGCGGCCTCGGGCATCTTGTCCTGGGACAACTGCTGCCACTGCTGCAGGGTCTGGCTGAATTTGCGGATGTTGTCCTCGGGGACGAGCGGGTTTTTCATCGCCTCGCGCGCGGTGTCCTCGCCCTGCTTGGCCAGGTCGTCGAGCTGGCGGGCGTTGCGAAGCTGGTCCTCCTTGCTCTGGTCCAGTCGCGCGGATTGCGGCGCGTTGGTGCCGTCCTTGTCGGCCTCCTGGACCGCGCTCATGTCGGCCACGATTTTTTCCTGGAGCCGGGTGACGTCCTCCAGTTGCGCCATAAGGCCCTCCATTTGCTGGCGCAACATTTCGGCGTGCTCCGCCGGGCTGAGAACGCGGACGAAACAAGAGGCGCTGCGGGCGCGCTGGCGGCCGGGGAAATAATCGAGGGCGAAGGCCTGCAATTCCACAGTGGAGTCCTCCGGGATGCGATAGAGGGAGGGGCTCCAGAGGAAAGTCTTTTCCGCCTTCGTCTGCTGGGCGGAAGGCAATTCGATCTTCGTCTCCGTGGTCACCATCGGCACTTGTCCCGCGTCGGAAACGACGTTCCAAGACAGGCCCAGGTTGCGGACGCCGAAATCATCCTGCGCCTCGGCGTGGACGCGCAGGACATCGGTCGCCAGCATGGCCGAGGCGGGCGGCAGATCGGGCAGGCTGGGAACGGGCGGGGCGTCGGGCTGGCGTTGGACGGAAAGACGCCAGGGCGCGGAGTTGGTCAGCCCGAGTTGGTCGCGCCAAGTGAAGGCGATCTCACCCAGGCCCGCCAGGTCCGCCGGATCGGTGGAGAAGGCGGGGCCTTGCACTTGGAGCGGAGCCGGTTTCTCGCCCCCGCCTTCCATCAAGGCCGAGAAGAGCGGACGGCTGACCGTTCCGCGGAAACTGACCTTGCTGCCCTCGACGGCGCGCAAGGAGCCGTTGAGCACGGCCTGGGTTTGATCGGGATACTGCAAATAATCGGGCAGATGAACCAGCGCGGAAAGTTGCTGCAACGAGGGACGGTGGCTGGGCAGAATCTCCACGCGCGCCAAGGCGTCGCCCACGCGCACCTGCAAAACCCCCTTCTCCACCTGGCCGGGAATTTGCAGCCGGATTTTGCCCGCCTCCACTCCGGCCTCCAATTTGGTCTGACCGCCCAGCCGGGCCACTCCGCGCGCCGGTTTCCAAAAGGAGCGATAACTGACCGAGCCGGCGATCTCAAACGGCTCGCCGTGCGGGACGATCAATTGCGCGGGAAATCCTTCCAGGGCGACGAGGGTGTGGCGCGGGATGCCCGCCCAGGGGGCGATCCATCGCAAGAAAGCGTTCCCGCCGGCCTGGGGCAGGACAATGCAAACGGCCAGCAAAACCAGCGACAACCCGCCCGCCAGCCAGCCGAGCCTTTTGGCCTGGCGCGCGCTGACGCTCTGCAAGAAGTCGAATTTCTCCGCCTCTTCGGCCACTTGCTGGATGGCCGCGTGATAGAGCGCCGGGGAAAAATTGGCGGGATGATTCTCTTCATTGGCCAGCTCCACGATGCCCAGCAGGCGGTCGCCCAGGCGCCGGTATTTCTTCTGGACCAGGGTGGCCAGCGCCCGGAGGTCGCGGCGGTGCCAGAGCCACTGGCGCTCCCAGAGCAGGCCCCCGGCAACCGCGCCGCCCAGCCCGCATAGAAAAATCAACTCCCGGACTTGCACCGGCGTCTCCCAGAACCGGTCGGAGATGAACACCAGGAGCAGGGAGAAGACAAGGCTGGCGGCGATGCGGCAGGCGGCCGTGGCGGTCTCGACGCGCCAGAGGCGGCGCTCGACCCTTTGGAACTGCGCGCGCAATCCCTCGGGCAGATTCACCAGCGAATAGTCATTTTGCTCATCCATGGCGTGTGCCGGGGCACACTGCAATCTAACCACTTGCGCGAAAGGTTCAAGTTTCAAAAAGCGATAAGTTTATCCACGGATTCTCCTTTGGCTGCGCACGCGGTAGAGCCGCTCCGTGAAACCGCCTTCCTCTACGAAGGCGTTTTCCTGTGCGGCGATTTGCTTGTCGAGCAGGTGGCACCCGAGGTTCAGCAGGGAGAGCGCCGCATTGGCCACCAGTTCCGCCGACCCGGGCCTGCACGGACTCTCACGGACCTGCGCGGACAGCTTTCCGGTTTCAGCCCGTCCTTGTTTGTCCGTGTCCGTCGGTGTCCGTCCACGGCGTTCTGCCTGCACCCAGGCTCGCACCTCCTCCAACGTGGCGCACCGCCTGGCCTTGAAGCGCGCCAGCGCCGGGTGCTCCGGCGGCCAGTGCGCCAGCCCGTGCTGCCTCAAATAATCTTCATAGTCCAGGCGCAGTTCCTCCAGGCTGGCGCGCGCCACGTTTGTCAGCTTGAGTTCCATTTTCTTGGACGTGCCGCTCGCCTGGCTGCCCTCCGCGATGTTCTGCGCGCCCGACCGCGCCGCCTGCACCATTTGGTCGTGTGTGCGGCTGCGCCTCTCGATGTAGCGGTCGCAGAAACGCGCCGTCACATCGTAGGCCAGTTGTGCCAACTGAAAGCTTTTCAACTTCCGGTAGCCGCCATGCGGCGGAATCAGTCTTTCCGGCTCATTCATCGCTGGTCGTCAGTTTGTCCTCCGCGTCCGTGCCTGTCCATGTCCGACCGTGCCTGTCCGTGCCTGTCCAAACCAGAAAAAGTGCGCTCTTACGCTCCCCGCCTCCACCGCCCGGGGGTTTGGTGTAATTGATTCCTGGCATTCGGTGGTTATACCGCGTGCGCCACCCGGTTGCAAACATTACTCCCCCATCGCGCGGCAGAAAAACGGTCTTCGTGGCTCTTTCCTGCTTGTCTGGAGGATAGCCCCCATGAGGCGGAATCAGTCTTTCCGGCTCATTCATTGCTGGTCGTCAGTTTGTCCTCCTCGTCCCTGCCTGTCCGTGCCCGTCCGTGTCCGTCCGTGCCTGTCAGTGTCCGCCCGTGCCTGTCCAAACCAGAAAAAGCGCGCTCTTACGCGCCCAGCCTCCAACACCCGCGGGTTTGGTGTAGGAGAGCAGTTCCTGATAGCCGCCGTTCTGTGGGATGAAACCTTCCTCATTTCCAGGAAGCGCCGAACGAGACTCAAGTAGCGGCGAGGCACTGCCGTGTCCTTTGTCGGTCGTCTTTGTCCCTTTGGTCAATCGCTCAGGCAAGGCTCATTCCTCGTCATGTCCAGCCCTTCCGCCCAATCCGCGCAGAGCAATTCCGCCTGGTCCAAAACGGTCGTCGTGGCTTCTTCCTGCTTGTCTGGAGGATAGCCCCCATGCGGCGGAATGAGTCTTTCCGGCTCATTCATTGCTGGTCGTCAGTTTGTCCTCCTCGTCCGTGTCCGTCCGTGCCCGTCCACCCGGGGGTTTGGTGTAATTGATCTCTGCCATAGAAGTCGTTATACCGCGTGCGCCGTCCGGTTGCAAACATTCCTGCGTGCCTGCCTCACGGCCCGGTGCGCGAGATTCCCCTGGAAACAGCCTTCTTTGCCCCTTTGCTGTTGTAAACCCCTCTGGATGCGTGGGTTCCGTTGGAATCGCCGACGCAGAATCGCTCCGGCCAGATTCAATCTGTGGCCGCCTCGGTCAGTGGGCTGGGCATTCCCCGGACCCTTTTCGTCCTTTTCATGGTTCCTCGATAAAACCAGTGGAATGCCGCCGCCGAAAGCCGTCCCCCTTCCTTTCCGTTTTCATCCGTGAAATCCGTGGTCTTCTGCCGGCCCTCACTCTGGTTGCCCGCCCACTACTCGCTTCCAATTTTTATGACCCCATCTTTCTGACTTTGAATCCCGTTCGTTCCCTGCCCGCTCCATCCTCCCCAAAACTTTTTCCATGATTGACCTTGACAAATCCTTCGCAATGTGATACACCTTACAACAGCATGAGGCCAGATGGAACAAAACTCAGAACCGGCCCGGACGCCCACCCGTCCGGCCCGGCGCGGCGCGGCGCATTTTGGGCCAAACTCGCGCACAGTCGCTTCCGCCCCGCCGCCGCCCAGCACCCCCCATCTTTTGCCGCAAAGATACACAAGGAACACAGAGACAAGGACTTATGTTGTTTTCTCTTTGCGGTCTTTTGCGTTTTCTTGTGGCCAATTCGTCTTTTTCGGTTGCGGTTGGCCGCCCTGCCGTCCGCCGTCCCCCGACAGTGGGATCCAGAGCCTCCCAATGAAGGTCAATGAAGCCAAATGAAGGTTAATGAAGGTTAATTAAACCAAAAAACACCCCCCCCGCCCATCCAAATCCCCCAAAAATGGCAAAAAATGGCCACATCGCCACGAGGAAACCCAATCAATGAATTCTCACCCATCCGGGCGAATTCAAGTAAATTCAAGCAAATTGACCGACCGGTGCCCCCATCCCCCGGCAAGTCCTCCTCCGGCTCCGCCAGCATCGGTCGCCCCCGTGACGTGGCGCGGGAGGGGCCTTGGCGGCGGATTGCCAATCCTCCAGAACTGTGTAACTTGGAGCCGTGCGCGTGTGTTGTGACGAAGGCAGCCAATGAACTCAAAGGCAAAAATCCACTGTGCGCGAATTGAAGACGCCGGACTTCTTGCGTTGGCCGGCGCCCTCTTGCTCCTCGCGCCCGCCAATTCCGTGGAGGCCCAGTTCATATACTCGATCAACAACGGCGCGATCACCATCACCTCCAACACCGGGGCGGGCGGCGCGGTCACGATCCCCAGCACGCTCGACGGCCTGCCGGTCACCAGCATTGGAAGCAACGCGTTTCAGAACCAGTCCAACCTGACCAGCATCACCCTCCCCGACAGCCTCATCAACATCGGGGATTCGGCGTTCGCCGACTGCGTGAACTTGGCCGACGCCACCATTGGCAAAGAGGTGACAATGATCGGAGAATTTCCCATCGGCTCCCCCTCCGGCCTGGGCGGCTTCACCATTCCGAGCAGCGTTGTCAGCCTGGGGAACGATCAGTTCGGCTTCTCGGCGCTGACTAACGTCACGGTTCCCGGCGCGGTGACGAATATCGGAGGCGATGAGTTCTATATTTGTTTCGCGCGGACGGGCGGCAATGGCGCCGGCGGCGCCATCACCATCGGAGCCGGAGCCTTCACCGCCTGCGTGCGACTGACCGGCGTGGACTTTCATAAGAGCGTGGCCGGCATCGGGGACGGCGCGTTCTATTTCTGCACCAGCCTCAAGGCGGTCCATTTTGTGGGCGACGCCCCCGGCATTGGCCGCAATGCGTTTGCAAGCGACGCCGCGACCATCTATTTCCTGCATGGCGCCGCTGGGTGGGACGCCACATTTGGCGGTCTTCCGACGGCCGAATGGACGCCGCCCAGTCCAGTGATCCTGACCAGCGGCCCCGGCGTTGGCGCGCAAAACAACGGGTTCGGTTTCTCCATCGTCGGGGCCAACAAAGCGTCGGTCGTCGTGGAAACCACCAGCCTGACCAATCTCCCTTGGATGCCGCTGGCGACAAACACCCTCAGCGGCGGCGCGTCCTATTTCAGCGACACCAATTGGACGGATGATGAGATCCATTTCTACCGTCTCGCCGCGCCGTGACGGAATTGAGAATTTTATGAGTGACATCCACGCGCCGAACATGTTCACTTCCCGCATGAGACGGGGACGGGGCATGAAAAGAATGAACACCAGCAAATGGCGCTCCGCGATTCTTTGTCCCGGCGTGCTCGCGTTTCTTCTCTCTCTGGGCAACGCCGGGTGGAACGGCGCGCGCGCCCAATCCTCCCCGCCGCCAGCCGCCACCGTCGCCCATCTGGAGTACCGCGAGGTGGATTTCGCTCCTGTGGCCACGGAGATTTCCATTTTGCCCGGCGCCCGCTTCAAGAAGGAACCCGCATTCACCGGAAGCAGTGTTTTCCGGGGCTTTTTCTGCCTGGGGACGAACACGAATCTGTTCGTGCCGTTTGCGTGGGACAACGAGCACCGGAAACTTTATGTGGACGCCAATCGGAACCTGGACCTGACGGATGACGCGCCCGGCGGTTACTCGGCGGGGGGCGCGGGGCTGGAACTCTTCCGCGGCGTGCGGCTGCAATTCCCGTCCCCCCAGGGCGACTACCAAGTGCTGGTGGACGCCCACGTATTTGGGCAGGTGGCTGGACCGGCGGGGAAGCCGAGGGTGTTTCTGTATGTGCGCTCGCTTTGGGAGGGCGGCGTGGAACTGGACGGCAAGAAATGGTATCTGGCGGTGGTGGATGGTCTGAACGGGCGGATCGGCCCGGCGACCTCGTTGCGCCAAGTGTCCGACCGCATGATCCTGCGGCCCTGGGAGCAACGGAACGAGCCGTTTCTCTGGTGGCACGCCACGCTTGAAAACATCCACTCGCTCGCTCATGTCAAACTGGTCACGTTCCCTTATCGCTACGCCGGCAACGCCGAGGTCTATGACGCCTTCAACCTGCCGGAGAACCTGTTCGTCCAGGATCGGGCATATCATTTGGACTACCACGCCGAAGCGGGCAACGGACCCGCCAATCTGACCGTGGCCTTCAACCCGGCGCAGCCCGCGCTCGGCAAGCTGCGGGTCAACGGGCAGTATCTCCAGCGAGTCGTGCTCGATGGCGGAACGTCGCCCGGGGGATTTACCGCGATTCTGGATTCGGTCCCACCCGACCGCGCCGGCGCGGCAGCCGGAATGGATGTCCAGGTCCCGGTGGGCCTTTATCCCCGGCAGATTGTCCTGCTGCGACGGGCGACCCGGACGAATTTGGCGGTGGGGCTGGCGACCAACCAAATCGTCATCACGGAGACCAACACGAGCGTCCTTACCGCCGGCGGGCCGTTGAACAACTCGGTGCGGATTCAACCCGCCTCCGGTGAGGTGATAATGGACTACGAGTTGACGAACGCCTCCGGCATCCTCTTCCACCTGGCGCGGCAGGACGAGAAGGCGCCGCCCCGATTTGAGGCGCGGCAGGGGGACAAGTTGGTGGCGCAGGGCACATTCGAGTTTGGCTGAGGCGGCAATTGCGCGTACTCATGGCGAGTACCTCCCCAACTGCATGGCGACGTGATTATTGTGGCACGCGCCGAGATTGGCGGGCTGGGAGCGTCGGAGGGCGCGTTGGCCACCTGGACCATCCCCGCCAGCCTGACCGGGATGACGCGTGAAACCTCTTCTGGTGTCCAGCCTTACGAGACATTTGACCTGCCGCGGAATTCGGGAACTGCGGCGCGGGGCGGGAATGACGCCACAAACTGGTGGATCCTCGCCCTCGTGATGTGCCTTGTGATCTTCCTGGTCCGCCGCCTGAACTCGCGCGGCCAACGGTAGATAATTCGGATTGTAATTGGCGGCCAAAGCTGGCATAATGCTGGTGTGATGCAGCCCGCCGGAAATCAATCGCGCCCGCGCCCGTTGGGCGTCGCAGGCAGCCGGTGTGGAGGTGTGGGGCGACCTGG
>JBEKAN010000007.1:0-27564 GCA_050015895.1 Verrucomicrobiota bacterium | reverse complement strand
ACAGACGAGGGTCTCCAGCAAGCCCGCCGCGCCGAGGGTGTGGCCGAGAAGCCCTTTGCTGGAGCAGTACGGCGGCACATCGGCCTGGAAAACGGAGCGCAACGCCATCCCTTCCATCGCATCGTTGTAGTTTGTGCCCGTGCCGTGGGCATGCACGAAATCAATGGCGCGCGGGGCGACTCCGGCCTTTTGCAGCGCGCGATTCATCGCCAGCGCCAGGCCGGAGCCGTCGCGCGACGGGCCGGTGAGATGATTGGCGTCGTTGCTGCTTCCCCACCCCGTCACCCGGAGCGCGAGGGACGGCAGCGTCTCGCGCCGCGCCAGCACCACAGCGCCGGCGCCCTCCCCGAGGCTCAACCCTTTGCGTTCTGTGTCGAAAGGGCGGCAGCCTACCGGATCCAGCGACTTGAGCACGGTGAAGCCGGAGAGCACAAAATCCGAAAACAGGTCCACGCCGACGACGAAAACCAGATCGGCTTTGTCATCTTGAATCAGCAGCGCGCCTTGCTGGATGGCCAGCAAACCAGAAACGCAGGCGATGGAAACACATTGGGCCGGGCCGGCGACGCCATGGGCGGCCGCCAAGTCCGCAGCCAGGAGGGCTGGAAAGAGGTGCCGCCGCGCCGTGACAGAGCCGGGCCGGTGGTCCAGGGCGGCTTCCAGGGCGGTGATATTCGCCTTGGTGGTGGAGAGCACCAGGCCGCGACGGGAAGCGGGGACGGCGTCAAGCACGCCGGATTCACAGCTTGCCTCCCGCGCGGTCGGAGAGACCGGCAAGACTTCGCGCCCGCCGCTCGAAAAATCGGCCAGCGCCTCGCGCAGGGCGGCGTCGGCCAGCAGGAAGGCTGGCGCGTCGGCGTGGGCGGGATCCCGTTCCCGGAGGGAGCGCCAGACTTCATCCGGCACATACCCCCCCACTGTGGATTGAAAGCCTTTTCCCGCCAGGCGGGGACAGTCCCGCAGGCCGCTGGCGTTGGCGAGGACGGCTTGTTCAAGCGGTTTGCGGCCCAGGCCGAGCGCGGTCACCGCGCCGCCCGCCGCAATGGCAACTGGCGGGGCGGTCATGGTTGAATCCATAAGTTCTCCCAGGCCCGGTAGCGTTCCACCATGAAGGGGGGCAGAGCCAGGAGCAATTCGCCCCGCGGGTTGGTGAAGACCTGCAAGCTGACCCCGAAAGCGAGAAGGCTGCGATCCCCCTGGCGGCGGATTTCGTACTCAAATTCCAGCTTGGCGGCCTCGGACTTGAACAGGCGCGCGGTCACCGTCAACGTGTCGGCCAGGCGCGCCGGGGCCAGGTAATCGAGGCGCAGTTGCGCGACCGGCGCCGGCGTGTCGTGGGCAATGAACAGGGGATAGTCCACCCCATAGCGGCGGCCCAGCGCGCGGCGGGCGTCCTCGATGTAAGTGACGTAATGGCCATGCCAGACCACGTGCATGGAATCCACTTCGTGGAAACGGATCGGGAGGACGCAGGTTTCCTCCAGATAGGGCCGCGGAGCCGGCCGGGTGAAGCCAGCGACGCGGCGGCGGGTTGCGGCGGGGGAATTGGGGTTCACGGGATTGGATGCCGGTCTGAAGCCGGGTTTGACAATGGCGGGGCGACGGGCGCGGCGCCGGACCCTTGCTCCCAATAGGGGAAGAAATTGGCCCACTGGAAGGGATATTCGCGGACGACCGTCTCAAGATGTTCGGCGTAACGCCGCGCGCGGGCCGCCACCGCGTTGGGGTCCGACCGGATTTCTTCGCGGCTGATGAACTGCGGCGGGAAAGCGGCGAAGCGGTAGTGTCCCAGCCTCTGGCGGACAGTGACCACTTGGAAAAGGGGCGCGCCGCTGGCCGCGGCCAGGCGATACGGCCCAACGGGCAGGCGCACGCGGACGCCCAGGAAAGAGGTTTCCACGTCCGCGCCGCCCAGGGAACGGTCACCGAGCAGGGCCACGATTTCGCCGCGGCGCAACGCGGCCAGGATGGGCACGCTGCGCAGCGGGTCGTCGTCCGCGGTCAGAACGCGAAATCGCTTTCCTGCGGTCGCGGAATTGAACAGACGCTGGATGGCATCCACCTCGCGTTCGACGACCACCAAGTTCACCGGGAGATCGAGGCGGCCCAGGATGTGTCCGCCGAGTTCCCAGCAGCCGACATGGGCGCCGAGCAGAATGATGCCCCGGCCTTGTTCCAGATGGGGTTTGAAGAGTTCCTCGCCATCGAAGACACATTCGATCCGGCTGCGATCCATGAGCACCGCCATCTGATCCACCAATGTCACCCCGTGCGCGAGGAAGTGCCGATAAACCAGCAGCGGACGCCGCCACCCGGGGAGAGGGCCGAAAAGGCGCGCCAAGTAATCCGCCGAGGCGCGATACGCGTCGCGATGGACGAGGGTGAAGTACGCCGCCACAAAGACCAGCCCCAGATAGGCGGGCCAGACGCCCAGCCGTCGGATGAGTTGGATGAAGAACCAGTTGCCGAACCAGCCGCCGCGCGTGCGGCCCGTCCAGCGCGTTGGCGGAGCCGGGACTTCCAAGCCGGTGCGGGTCGCGATGGGCTGGGACACTTTCATCATCGCCGTGCGCGCCGCTCTTCCGGCGCGGCGGGCCGCGGCGGAAGCAGGGGGCGCTGCGCGGCGTCTGTTTGGAGTCGCGCGGCCATGGCCGCGATCTCCTCGAACAAAGGCCGGTCAATTGTCAGTCGCGGAGAAACCGCGCGGACCAGCCCGTGGAGCTTGCGGAAGTCGCGGCCCATGACATTGGGGCCGCGCAGGTCGGCGGCCTGGGCCAGGGCGAGGGCCTGGATGGCGGCGATCTTCCACACCTTGGGGAGCATGTCGCGCGTCATGCGGGCGGCAATGCAGCCCATGCTGACGACGTCCTGGTTGTTGGCGTTGGTTGGAATGGTTTGAACAGAAGCGGGTGTGGTGAGGATGCGGCATTCCGCGGCGAGGGAGGTGGCGAGCAACTGGCAGCCCATGAAACCGGAATTGAGTCCTGGATTGTCGGAGCCGGTGAGCATCGGGGGCAGGCCGAGGCTGTAGCGCCAGTTGAGCAGGCGTTCGAGCTGGCGTTCGAGCAGCAAAGCCAGTTTGGCCAGGCCCAGGCGCAGGTAATCGCAGGCCATGGCGATCTGCTGGCCGTAGAAGTTGCCGCAATGGATGACGGACTCGGTGTCCGGAAAAACCAGCGGGTTGTCGGTGGAGGCGTTCAACTCGCGGGTCGCAACATATTCCACATGCCAAAGCGCCTCCTGGATGGCTCCGAGCACCTGCGGCGCGCAACGCACGGAATAGGGGTCCTGGATTTCCACGCCCGGCTCGACCGGCTTGGCATGAGAACCCCACTGATGCCTGGCAATCTCCCTTTGGTAACGCGGGTGAGTGCGCAAATGGCGGGCGATGCGCTCGGCGACGACGAACTGCCCCCGGAAACCGCGCGCCCGGTGCGCCTGGGCACACAAGACTTCCGGCTCCGACCAGAGGACCTGAAAGAGGCAGGCGGTGAGCAACTCGGACCAACTGAGCAAGACGGCCGTTTCCCGCGCGGCCAGCGCGGCCAGGGCGGTCATCACCGAGGTGCCATTGACCAGGGCAAGCCCCTCCTTGCATTGCAGGATGACGGGCTGGAGGCGATGACGCCGCAACGCCTCGCCGGCGGAGAGCCGCCTGCCACCGGAGCGCGCGCGGCCCAGTCCGACCAGCAAGCGGGACATGTGCGCCAGGGGGGCAAGATCGCCGCTGGCGCCCACGGAGCCTTCGCAAGGGATTTCCGGGAGGATGCCGCAATTGAGGGTGGCGATGAGCAAGTCCACCACCTCGGGCCGGATGCCGGAGTAGCCGCGGGCCAGGGCGTTGGCGCGGGCGGCCATGATGGCGCGGGTTTCGACGGGAGAAAACAACGTGCCTTGGCCGACGGACAAATGATGCAGAAGATTCAACTGGTGTTGGGCCAGGTCCCGCGGGTTCACGCGGGTTGCGCTGAGGGGACCGAAACCGGTGTTGATGCCGTAGATGGCGCGCGGCTGCGCGGCCAGGCGCTCCACCAGGGCGCGGCTTCGCGTCATGCGCCGGCGCGCGGAAGACGCGAGGCGGCATGGCGTTTGCGCCGCCGCCACAAGCCACAACTTGCCAAGGGTCAGAGTGTGGCCGTCAACGGTGATCCTGGACGGCTTGACGGAAGGCATAAGCGGGAGCGTTGGGGGCTAGCGGAATTCCCTCAACTCCGGCTCCGCGTTCTTGATGACTCCGAACCAGTAGTTGCGGAAGCCCACCCCAGCGGCCTTTGCGACGACGCGCTGACTGGCGACCACCTCGCGAGTGGAGACATCGAAGAACACCAGGTAAACCGCGCCCCTGGACTGGCTCTTGACAAGCCGGTCCACGATGAAAACCAGACCGAGGCCGCTGGATTCCGAGAGCTTGTAGGAACGCACCGCGTCGGCGATGTCCTGGGAAGTGATGTCGGAGGTTCCGACGAAATCGCCGTCCTGGCGAATTACGTGGTCTTTCGTGGCGATCTTGTTGCGCTCCGCCATGTGCTCGGTGTCCGGCACCACCCTCTTGTTCAGGAGGCTGCTGGTGACCTTGATCCGCTCCTGCAAAAACAACGCGTTCCAGGAATCGAGGTAATGCGGGAAAATGGCATCCGGGTCCTTGAAATCCGTGGTGCCGTACATGCGCGCCAGCGAGTAATCCAGCCCGGCCCAGATGACGGTGTCGGACTTCGGCAAAGGATGGGCGGGGGGCGTGTGGGCGCATCCGCCCGCGAGAAACGCGCAAGACAAGAATAGAATCAGTTTTTTGGACATAGAAAGGGGGTGGCGGGTTGTGTTCATGAATTTCATGCCGGAATTTGTAAGGCGGGAGGGAGCATAGCGCAAGGTTTTTTGATGGTGGTTTTTCATTGACTCAGTGACAAGATTGCTCGTTCATGGCCGGTGACACCGCCTTTGTGGGAGCGGGACAACCCGGACTTGGCGCGCCGCCAGAGTTCCACTCGTTTGGAGAGATGAAAATAACGCGGGAAGAGCAGTTGACAGACGAACGGATCGCCGCCCTGCAGGAGAAGGCCTGGGCCAAAACGTGGCAACACGCCTGGGCGCGCTCGCCATTTTACCACGAGCATCTGCGGCGGGCCGGCGGCACCGCGCGGAATCCCATCCCGCTGAGGGAAATCGCCCGCGTCCCGACGATTGACAAATCGGTGCTGGCGGGGAATTCGGAGGCCTTCCAGTGCGTCCCGCCGGAGCGGGTGGTGGACATTGTCACCACCAGCAGCACGACCGGCAAACCGCTGGTGTGTCCGCTGACCGAGGCGGACTTGCAACGGCTGGCGCTCAACGAGTTTCACTCCTTCCGTTGCGCCGGGCTGAGCGCCTGCGACACCGTGTTGCTGGCCGTGACGCTGGACCGTTGTTTCATCGCCGGGATGGCGTACTTCCTGGGGCTGCGGCTCCTGGGTTGCGCGATCGTGCGGGTCGGCCCGGCCACGCCGATGTTGGGCCTGGAGATGCTGCGGCGGGCCCGGGTCACCGCCATGGTTGGAGTCCCGTCCTCTCTGCTGCTGCTGGCCGGCAAAGCGGCGGAAGCCGGACTGGACCCCGCCAAATTCGGCGTCCGGAAACTGATCTGCATTGGCGAATCCATCCGGGAGCGGGATTTCTCGCTCAACCGCGCGGGCGAACTTCTGGAGCAACGCTGGCAGGCGCGGGTGTATTCGACCTACGGAAACACGGAATTGGCCGCGTCGCTGTGCGAGTGCGACGCCGGCCAGGGCGGGCATCTCCATCCGGAGTCGCTTTTCCTGGAGGCCCTCGATGAAACCGGGCGCGCCGCGCCGGACGGGCGGGTGGGGGAACTGACGGCCACCACATTGGGCGTGGAGGCGATGCCGCTGATACGCTACCGCACCGGCGATTTCGCGGCAATTTATCGGGAGCCGTGCCGGTGCGGGCGGCGCGCGTTGCGGATCGGTCCGGTGGTGGGGCGGGCCGGCCAGAAGCTCAAGCTCAAGGGGACGACGGTTTTTCCAGGCGCGTTGAAAGCGGTGCTGGACTCGTTCCCCGAGATTTCCGCCTACGTGATTGTGGCGCGCCGCGACGCCAGCGGGGCGGACGCGGTCGAGGTGCGCATCGCCCGCGGCGGGGACCAAAGAAGGGCGTTGTGCGTTTTGCGTGAACGATTCCAGGGCGCGGTGAAGGTGGTTCCGGAGATCACGCTGGCGGCCGCGGCCCAGATCGAAGCCCTCCAGATGCCCGAAGGCGCGCGCAAACGCCGCTATTTCGTGGATCTCCGGCAGCCAACGGCTTCCCCCGCATGAGTGGCGGTCCCCGCATCTGCGTTGTGATTCCGGTCTATAACCATGGACTGACCGTGCGCGGGGTGGTTCGCGGGGCCAGGGCGATACTGCCGGTCATCGCGGTCAACGATGGATCCACGGACGCGACCCCCGCGGAGCTGGAGGCCGAAAGGGGAATCACCCTGGTGACGCTGCCGTGCAACCTGGGCAAGGCGGCGGCGCTGCGGGCGGGCTTCGCCCGCGCGGAGGAACTGGGCTTCACACATGCCATCACCATTGACGCGGACGGACAACACCCGACCCGTGCGCTGGAGGATTTCGCGACGGCGTGCCGGCGGCAGCCGGAGGCCTTTATCATTGGCGCGCGCGACCTCGCCAAGGCGGGCGCGCCGTTGGCCAGGCGGGCGACCAACCGGCTCTCCACGTTCTGGTTCCAGTTTGAAACCGGCGCGCGTCTGGCCGACACGCAGTGCGGCTATCGCTGTTATCCGCTGGCGGCGCTGCGGCCCTTGCGCGTGACTTCGGGCCGGTACGCCTACGAGATGGAAATCATGGTCAAGGCGGCGTGGGCGGGCGTCCCCCTGGTGGCGCAGGAGTTCGAGGCGGACTACGCCGCGCCCACCTCGCGGCTGTCGCACTTTCGGCCCTGGCGCGACATGGCGGAAATTTCGTGGGTCCATTCCCGGCTGGCGACGCAGGCGTGTTTTACGCCGCCGGTCCTGCGAAGACTTGCGGCGCGGGGATCGCTGCGGGAAATGCCGCGGGGCCGGCGGGTTCGGACGGTCGTTCGAGAACTGCTTGCGGAGAACACGGAGACACCGGACCGCCTGGCTGCGGCGGTGGGGTTGGGAGTGTTCTGCGGCATTGCGCCGATATGGGGTTTTCAAATGGCGGCGGCGGGAGCCCTGGCCCACAAGTTCCGGTTGAACAAAACCATCGCGATCACCGCGAGCAATGTTTCCTTCGGGCCGGTCGCGCCAATCATCCTGGCGGCGGGACTGATCGCGGGACACTTTTTGTGGACCGGCCGCTGGGTGGATTTCTCCCCCGGCGCAGCGGCCCGGCAGATTCCCTCGTATCTGTGTCAGTGGGCGCTGGGCAGCGTGGTGCTGGCCGTTTTGGCGGGGGCGGCGGGCGCGGGGATCGCTTTCCTGGTGGCTCGCCGGGCGTCGCGGGCGAAATCGGTGGCGCGCCATGAGTGAAGCATTCGTCCGTCTGCACCTGCTCCTGGCGCGCCATCGCGGACTGGTGTTGCTGGGAGTGGCGTTGTTGGGGGCTGTGGCGCTGCTGTGCGGGCGCCAGTTGAGGATGAATGAGGACTACACCGACATGCTGCCGATGTCGGACCCGGCCATCGCGGAGCAAGTGGAGGCCCTGAGGCACATCCGCCAAGGCGACCGGATGTTCATTGATGTCCAGACGACCGAGCCGGCGCCGGAGCGGTTGGTCCAGGCGGCGGACCGGATGGACAGCGCGTTGCGGGAAATTCCCGGGTTGGGCGAGATTCGCCACAACATCGAAACCAGCGACCTGCAAGAGGCGTTCGAGCAGTTGCAGGCCCGAGTCCCCACGCTGCTCGACTCCAACGATCTTCATGACTTGGAAGGCAGACTGGAGCCGTCCGCCCTGGAGCAACGGCTGGCGTGGATGAAGCAGGCCATGAGCCAGCCCCAGGGGTTGATGCTCAAGAGTGTGGCGCAGAGCGATCCTGTCGGTGTGGGCGACGCGGTGTCCGCGCGATTGCGCGCGTTGCAGGCCGGGGCCGGGGACGCGCGCATTGTGGCGGGACGCATCACCAGCGCGGACGGGCGCCACACGCTCATCAGCGCCGTGCCGCAGTTCCGGTCGTCGGAATTGCGACGGAGCGCGCCCTTGGTGGCGGCGGTGTTGAAAGCGGCGCGGGGGGTGGAAGCCGGGTTTCCCGCCGGCTCGGTGCGCGTCGCCGTCACCGGAGCGCACCGGATGGCGCTGGAGAACGCCGAGATGATTCGAAGGGACACGACCCTTGCCAGCGTGATCGCAACGGTGGCGGTGGCGGGACTGATGTTCGGGGTGTATCGGCGGCACTGGCTGGCGCTGCTGGGGTTGGCGCCCACGGTGTTTGGCGCGCTGGGGGCGCTGGCGGTGTTCTATCTGACCGGCGATCCGGTCTCGGCGGTGGCGCTGGGCTGCGGCAGCATTTTGATCGGCGTCACGGTGGACTACGGCATCTATGTTCTTTACCACATTGATGACGAGCCGCCTTCGAGCCGGGAGCAATTGGCCCGGGCTGTGGCCCAACTGACCCCGGCGGTGACATTCGGCGCACTGACCACGATGGCGGCGTTTTTGGTGATGTTTGTATCGCCCGTGTCGGGACACCGGCAATTGGGCTTGTTTGGCGTGGTGGGAGTGGCGCTGGCGGCGGCGTTCGCCCTGGTGATTCTCCCTTTGTTCGTTCCGGTGGGCGCCGCCGGCGCGGCCCGCGCGCTGCCGTTGACCGCCGCGATGCGGCGATTGGCCGCCTGGCGGGTCCGGCGGGCGGGCGGGGTGTCTGCCGTGCTCCTGGTCTTTTCCGTGCTGTGCGCGGCGGGTGTGCTGCGATTGCGCTTCGAGGGCGATTTCGCCCGGCTCAACGGGGTGACACCCGAAGCCCGCCGCGACGAGGAAGTCGTGCGGGAGGTTTGGGGCAAAGCGCTGAGGCTGACGACGGTGGTCGTGACGGGCGCCAGCCGCGAGGAGGCGCTGCGAGAGAATGAACGGGTTTGCGCCGTGTTGCGGACTTTGCAGGAGCAAGGGGGTGTGGAATCCTTCGCGTCCATTGCGCCGCTGTTTCCCTCGGAACAAACGCGCCGGGCCAATTTGGGCCGGTGGACGGCGTTTTGGACCGAAGCCCGCCGACAAAGCCTTAGCAATTCCCTGGCGGCCGCCGCGGCGAAGCTGGGGTACCGGGCAGGCGCCTTCGCACCCTTTCTGGAGCGCCTTGCCGCGACGACGACCATTTCCGACGGGGATGCGGGCGCGACGCCGGCGCTGGACCGGCTGTTGGGCGATTACTGGAGCGAGAAGGACGGGCGCGTGTCAGTTTGCACACTGGCCAAGGCCGGGGACCCTTCGAGTTTTCAGCGGTTGCGCCAAGCCATCCAGAAGGAGGCGCCGGGGGCGCTGTTGCTCAACCAGGCGGCATTGTCGGACGAAATCATCCACATCGCCCGGCGGGCGCTGCCGGTCTTCGCGGCGTTGGTGGTGGCGTTGAACGCGGTGCTCCTGTTCCTGCTGCTGGGCCGGGTTGGACTGGTGCTGGTCACGCTGCTGCCGATGGCGGCGGGGATGTTCTGGACGCTGGGCAGCATGGGGTTGATGGGGCAGCCCATTGACATGGCCAACTTCATTTTTGCGATCTTTGTCATTGGAGTAGGAGGCGACTACAGCTTGTTCATGGTCCTGGGGGAACTGGCGCCGTGGCAGGGGCGCGCGGACCGGACCGCCTCGACGGGCGGCGCGGTGACGATTTGCGCGGGCGCGGCGTTGGCCGGGGTGGGTGTGCTGGTGCTGGCGCGGCATCCGGCCCTGTTCTCCATCGGGTTGAGCGCGTGGCTGGGCATCAGCCTGACACTGCTGGCGACGCTGTTCCTGGTGCCGCCGTGCATGGCGCGGTTGCGGCGGCGGGCGGCAAGTTCCACAGCGGGTTTGAGTGGGGCCAGACCTAACGGCGCGCCCGCGCTGCGACGGCAAGTCCGACGGCTCTACCGTTACCAGGGACCCTATGTGGAGCAATACGTTTTCTGGAAACTTCGCACAGACCCGCTGTTTCAGGCGCTGGACCAGGTGGCCCCTCGCCAGGGACATATTTTGGATATTGGCTGCGGATACGGCCTGGTGGCGCTGTGGCTCGCGCTCGACGCCCCGCAACGCACGCTCCACGGGATAGATCATGACTCCACGAAGATCCGGGTCGCGCGGGCCGCGGCGGGGGAATCCCCGCGGATCCGTTTCGAGAAAGGGGACCTGCTGGCGGCGGTTTGGCCGTCTTGCGACGCGTTGCTGCTGTGCGACGTGCTGCACTACTTCCCGGGCGAGTTGAAGGGGCGGATCCTCCAACGGGCCTTTGAGGCGCTGCGTCCGGGCGGGAGCCTGATTGTGCGCGATGCGCGCGCCGACGTGTCACCCGCGCATCGGATGGTGGCCTGGTGCGAGCGCTTCGCCGTGTGGATCGGCCACAACCGGACCCGGCACGGGCTGCACTTCGAGGCCGCCGCAACCTACGTGTCGCTGTTCAAAGCCGCGGGTTTCACCGAGGTCCGGCAAATGACCGGGGCGGGAGTCGGATCCAACGGGATGTTCCTGGCCCGCAAGCCGGATCGCTGACTTGCGACCGGTCGTCACTGCCTGCCCAGTTGCTCCAGGTCGGCAATGACCAGTCGCGAGAACTTCTGCTGGCACTCGCGGAGAGACTGATAATACTCGTAACTGGAACTGGTCCAAGCAACCCGCCCGGCTTTGGTGTGGATGGAGCGGGTGGTGGCTGGTTGGGTCTTTGGCTTCAATTGCACATCCACGATCAGGTCGGCCCAGTAGCTCATGTAGATGTCAATCTTCAAATAGCGGATCGTCCCGCCAACCGTCATCTCCGCGTCGGCCTCCTGGGTCGCGTCCACGACCCGCGCCCCCAGTTTCTCCAAGTCGGCCTTGAGGGTGTCGGTGAGCCACAGGCCCGGATCATTGAGCGCATAGACTTTGCTCATAACCGCGCCAAAGCCGTTGCGCACGTAACCAATTTGGGGCAACTCGGACTTCTGCATGTTTTTCCGGAGCAGGGTGTCCTGCTCATCCCACATTTTCGTCTCTTCCTTGGTCATGCTGACATAAGTGTAATTCGGCGGCTCGGTCGTGTTCTTGTCAGGCAGCTTGTCGTTGATGTTGAAGCCGCAGGCAATGGGCTTGACGCAAACGGTGCGCCCCTTGAGCGGGGAGTTTTCCTGGCTGGGCGCCGGCGGGGCGAATTCCTTGAGGACGATGTACCGCCCCGATGTGGCGCAACCCGCCCCGGCCAACATTGCGGCCAACAGCAGCGTCCTTGTCAGTGTGCTCGATCTCATGTCTCCGACCTTTCTGTTTTTGGGGCGGCTCCGCGCGCCCGGCTGTTCTCTGGCGAACGGCAAAACGCGGAATTGCCCCATTTGTCATGTTACCATTTGTCGCGCCGCAAATTGCCGGGGCGTTCTTGACGCAACCACTAGCCGGTGCGCGCGGAAGTGTCAACAGTCAAATGGGGACACTATAGGAGGAATGTCCAGGAAATCTCAGATATCCATCAAGTGGCGGGCGAAAATCTTCGGCTCCTTCGGCAAGATTTTGCCGTGAGTCAACGCGCCGGGCCGCCCACAGCGTGTCCCGGCGAATCATTCCTTGAGGCAGAGAACCCGTTTCCGTAAGCTTCGCGCGTGTTGAAGCGAAGAACGGCTAGTTTTTTTTGCTTCCGCGACTGGCAAGACCGCACACGGTCTTCTGTCCGGCGGCTGGCTTCGACATTCCTCCTTTTGAGCCTGTGCGGCTGCGGAACCATCGGCACCCTCAGCCCCATTGACCTCTCGGAGCCGGGCTGGAGCCTGCGGGAGGGGCAGGCGGTGTGGCACATGCCGGGCCATCGTCCGGAATTGGCGGGGGAGATGATTCTCGCGCTCAACGCCGACGGGCGCTGCTTTGTGGAGTTTGACAAGGCGCCCTTCCCGCTGGTGCGGGCGGAGTGCGGCGATTCGGGCTGGGAGATTGAGTTTCCGCCCCAGGAACTTTACTACGCCGGCGGCGGCCCGCCTCCCGGGCGACTGGCATGGTTGCAGGTCTGCCGCGGGCTGGCGGGCAGGGAGGTGGCTCCTCCGTGGCGCTTGGAGCGTCGGGCGGATGGAAGCTGGCGGCTGGAGAACCCGCGCAGCCAGGAGGCGGTGGAGGGCTGGCTCCAGCCATGAAATCCTGGCGGCGCCACGCCTGGTGGATGGTCCTGCTCCTGCTTGTGGCGGCGGGCTTCGGCCGGCTGCGCTTCGACGCGGAGATCTTGGATCTGCTCCCCGGCGACCAGCCGGCGGTGCGGGGGTTGAAGTTGTATCAACAATATTTCGCCAACGGCCGCGAGCTCCTCGTCAGCCTGCGCGCGCCCGACGCCGACCAGGCGGAAGAACTGGCCGGGATCGTGGCGGCGGGTTTGCGGCGGGAAACGAACCTCATTGCCGGCGTCTCGTGGCAGCCGCCGTGGATGGAGCATCCGGAGCAGGCGGCGGAAATGGTGGCGTGCCTCTGGTTCAACCAGCCGCCGGAGGTTTTCAGCGCGCTGACCAACCGGCTGGCCCCCGGTCGTCTCAAAGCCGTGCTCGACGACACGCGCGAAGTGCTGGCCACCTCGCTTTCGCCGATGGATCTTGCGCGGCGCTCGGTTGATCCGTACGACCTGATGATGGCGCCGGGGCTGACGAACATCAGCGGCCTTTCCGCGGAACCCGGCCCGGCGGCGTTCGCCTCGGCGGACGGTACTTTTCGTGTCATCCACGTGCAGGCCCGGACCGAGCTGGGGAATTATCGCGAGTGCTCGGAATGGTTGAAGTCGGTGCGGGCGGCGGTGGAGAGAGCGCGCGCCAACGCGAGCCAGTGGGCGGGAGTGACGGTGCGCTACACGGGGCGGCCGGTGTTTGTCTCGGAAATCGCCTCCGGGATGCAACGGGACTTGACCTGGTCCGTGGCGGGCACCGCGCTGATCATCGCGCTGCTGTTCTGGCTGACGCACCGGCGCTGGCTGCCGATGCTTTGGCTGCTGGCGCTGCTGGCAATGATCCTGGCGGCCACCATCGGCCTGGGGGGCCTGCTGCTGGGTTCGCTGAGCGTGGTGAGCCTGGGCTTCGCGGCGGTGCTGCTGGGGCTGGCGGTGGATTACGCGGTGGTGCATTACCAGGAGGCGCTGGCGCATCCGCAATTGTCGGTGCCGGAAATCCGCCGGGCCATTGCGCCGAGCATTCTCTGGGCGGCCATCACGACGATTGCGGCCTTTCTGGTCTTGAACCTGGGCGGCCTGCCCGGCCTTGCGCAACTGGGTTCGCTGGTGGGCATTGGGGTGGCGCTGGCGGCTGTGGTGATGGTCTTGCTTTACCTGCCCCCGCTGTTTCCCGACCGGCGGGAAGCGCCTTCCGGTTACCTCCGCCCGCCGTGGTGGACTTTTCTCGTGCCGCCCCGGCAAACATCCGCCGCGCCGACGGCCGGCAGGGAAGAGGCTTCGTCCCGCATGGCGCTGGGAGTGGCGGCGCTGGTGGTGGTTGTGGCGGGAGCGGTCTTGCTGGTGCAACGCCCGCGTCTGGACCGCACGGCCAACGCGCTGCGTCCGCATTCGGCCGGAGCGGAGGCGGCGTTGGCGGAAATCACCACCAGTCTGAACCTGCCGAAAGACCCGCTCTGGGTCGTCGTCCCGGGAACGAATGAAAGCGCGGTTTATGAGCGGCTGGCCAACGCCGGGTCTTTGCTCAAGGAGGCGCAGTCCAACCAGGTTGTCAGCGGCTCCTTGCTGCCGACGGCCTTCTGGCCGCGCCCGGACCGGCAGGCCGCCAATCGCGGCACCGCCCGCTTTCTCGGCGCGCAAGGGCCGCTGCTGCGCGAGGCGGCGGCGCGGGCGGGCTTTGCCACCAACGCGCTTTTTCTCACGGACGAACTGGTCCTCGCCTGGGCGCGGGCGGGCCAAAGCGCGGGCGTGGTCTGGCCCACCAACGATATGAGCCGGTGGATTCTCAGGCAGTTCGTGGCCCGCTCCACCAACGAGTGGTTTGCGATGGGCCTGGTCTATCCGACCACCAATCGCGTCGCGCTGGCGGCGCTGGCGGAGTTGTCCGGGCGCATGGCCGCGGACGGGGTCTGTTTGACCGGCTGGGAATTGCTGGGCGCGACCACGCTGCGGAGAGTGGAGCAACGCATGTGGCTGGTGCTGCCGCCCATGGTCCTGCTGGTGCTGGCTTCTCTCTGGCTGGCGTTCCGCCGGGCGGCCGAAGTGCTGCTGGGCCTGGCGGTGCTGCTGTTGAGCGGGTTGTGCCTGCTGGCGGTGATGGCGCTTGCCGGGTGGTCGTGGAATTTGCTCAACCTACTGGCGTTGCCGCTCATGCTCGGCACGGGCGTGGACTACGGCATTTTCATGCAACTGGCCCTGCGCCGCCACGGAGGCGACGCGCGCGCGGCGCGCCGCTCCGTGGGCCGCGCGCTGCTGCTCTGCGGCGGGACGGCCGTCGCGGGCTTCGGTTCGCTGGCCTTTTCCAGCAACGCGGGCATGGCCAGCCTGGGCGGGGTCTGCGCCGTGGGAATCGGAGCGAACATGCTCATCGCCGTGTATTTGCTTCCCGGGTGGTGGGGAGCGGTCACGGAGAAGATTGGCGCTCAAGGTCCAAAGCCGGCGGACGACGGGGGGCGGAGTTCCACCGTGGCGCCGCCGGGCGCAATCGCGGCTCCGTCCTCGTTTTACCGTGTGTGGCTGTGGAAGTTGGGCCTGGCCACCGTGCGGATTTTGCCGGCCTCCTGGTTCAACGGGGTGTGTCTGTGTGTCGCGGCGGTATATCACCGGATCAACCGCGAGCGCCGGGAAGTCGTCACGCAGAATCTTCTTCCGGCGTTGCAGGGCGACCGCAAGGCCGCGGAACAAAAGGCCCGCGAGGTATTTCGGCAGATGGCGTTGAAGATCGCGGACTTGTGGCGCTTCGAGAGCGGCCTGCTCGGCCCAAGCTGGCTCAACGAGCAGCAGGATTGGGACGTCTTCGAGGCGGTCCACGCGCGCGGCCGGGGGGTGTTGCTGATCACGCCGCATCTGGGCAATTGGGAGCTGGGCGGGCCGCTGCTGGCGCGCCACGGTTACAAACTCCTCGTCCTCACCCAAGCGGAGCCGGGCGGCTTGACAGAACTGCGCAAAGCCTCCCGCGCAAAATGGGGAGTCGAGACGCTGGTGGTGGGCAACGACGCTTTTGCGTTCGTGGAAATCATCAAACGACTTCAGGCGGGCGAAATTGTGGCGCTGCTCATGGATCGTCCGCCGGCCGCCAGCGCGGTGGAGGTGGAGTTGTTCGGGCGCCCGTTTTTGGCCTCGATCGCCGCCGCGGAACTGGCCCGCGCCTCGGGGTGCGCGCTTCTGGGGGTGACGATCTTGCGCGCCGGCGGCGGCCACACCGCGCGCGTTCTGACCGAGATCGCCTATGACCGCCGCGCCCTGGGCAGCCGCGAGGTGCGCCATGAGTTGACGCGGAAGATTGTGCGTGCGTTCGAGCCGGAAATTCGCCAGCATCTGGACCAGTGGTTTCATTTCGTTCCCATCTGGCCGAAGGAGCAGGCTTCCGAGCCGCTCCGCGTGCCCGCGCGCGAATAGGAGGGACTTTTGTCCTCTTGTTTTTGGCGCTGCGCTGCGGCCTCGCCGCCGAAACCAACCAAGTGCTCGACGCGTGGTTCTCCGCCCAGACCAATTTCCACACGTTCACGGGGCAAGTCATTCAAACCCGCACCCTGCAGGTCCTCTCCGAGCCGCTGGTGTCCACTGGCAAAGTGTGGATTGCCCCGCCCGACCGCTTCCGCTGGGAAATCGGCCAGCCCGCGCAAACCATCGCCCTGCGGCAGCCCGAATGCCTGTTCATCATCTATCCGCGATTGAGGCGCGTGGAGAAATATCCGCTGAACGACCCCCAGCCGGGGCCTTGGCGAGACGTGCTGGCCCTGTTGGACACCAGCTTTCCCCGAAGCCGCGCCGCGATGGAAGCGCAGTTCCGCGTGCTCTCCATCGCGCAAACCAACGCCGATTGGCAGGTGGCCCTGCAGCCCAGGAGCGCGCAGGCCCGGCGCCTGGTGGCGGAGATTGACATCAGCGTCCGCACCAACGATTTTTTCCTCGCCGCCACGGAAATGAAATTCGCCGACGGCTCGCGGATGCGGAACGATTTCACGAACACCGTGGTCAATTCGGTTTTGCCGGAAGGGTGTTTTGATCTCAAGACGGAACCCGATTACACGGTGGTGGAACCGCTGCGGCAGTGAGCCGCCGGGGGCGCTTGACTGGTTGCGGCGGCGGTTTCCGGCTCCTCCTCTACTCGCTGTCCGCATTGGCGCGGGCCGCGCGGGCCGGCGCCAGTCCGCGCGAAAGGCGCAGAATCAGATTGTGCCCGACCTCCTCGTCCCAAGTGAACGTGTTGCAGAGGACGACCACACCGATGTGGGACTGGGTATCCAGCCCGATGTATGCGCTGTAACCCGCGACGACGCCCTGCTTGTAAGTGACCCGCAGCCGGTCGTCGCCGAGATAATTGATCAGCCAGCCAAACGCCACATCCTCGCCGGGCCGGCGCAGTTGGGCGCGCTGGGTGGAAGCCAGTGCCGGCTCGATCGCATGGCCCGGCATCCCAAGGCTGGCTTGGGCGAAGAGGAGCAGGTCGTTGACCGTGGAGTACACACAGCCGGCGGGCCGCATGATCTCGCCCATGTCCCACGGCTGCACCGGGTCGCCCCGGCGCATGAAGAACGGTTGCCGGCCCGCGTGGCCGACCGCCAGCCGCTTGCGCTGTTCCTCGTTCAAAACCAAGGTGGTGTCGCGCAGGTGGAGAGGCCGGCAGATTTTCTCCTCCAGCAACTCCTGGAACGGCCGCCCGGTCTTCGTCTCAATCAGATGAGCCAGCAACCCATAACCGATATTCGAGTACACGTAATCCCGCGCTTCCTTCGGCTTGACATGCTTCTTGCGAAGATAATCATCGAGGAAGGGCTTGTTGATGTAGGCGTAGAGGTTGCGGCCCGTGAACAAGAAAGCCATAAAATCCCGGAGTTGGCTCGGGCAGGCGGGCTGCCGGGGCAGGCCTCCGGTGTTGATCGCCAGTTCATACAACGTGACTTTGCCCAATTCCCCGCTGACGGGCGTCTGCGGCGGCAGAATGTCGCGCACCGTGTCCTCGTAGCGCAACACGCCCTCGTCCACCAGCACGGCCAGCAGCGCCGTGATGAACAACTTCGACACCGAGCCAATCTGAAAAATGGTGTCGCCGTCCGGCGAATGGGCGCCGCCGGGCGTTCCGGCGCCGCCATAGCCAAAATCGAGGGTGCGGCCATCCGGTGTCACCACGCCCACGGCCAGGCCGTAGATTTCGCCGCGATCCACGAGCGGTTGCGCCAGGCGGTCCACTTCCGCGCCGATGCTGCCGCCGGCCCGCAGCCGTGCTGCCGCGGCGGTCGGATCCGAAACCGCCCGCTTGGAAAAAGTGCGGCAACCCGTGGCCGCGAGCAGCAGTCCAACCCCCAGCAGCGCCAGCGCGAGGAAGCCGGCGCCCCGCCGCCACCCCGAAGGCCGTTGGATCGGACCGCCGGTTCCGGCAACCCCGGAAGGGCATGGAAACTCCTTGTCGGTCCCGATGCTGTGGCAAGTCATGGGCGGTAAATTAGACAAAAAAAGTTTTTAGTAAATCTTTCATCGGCGGTCAGGGCGCGTTCCGAAGGGACTTTGGGTTTGCCAACCGTCCTGGAACGGGTTATCAAACCCGCGTGAACAACGCTGCATTCAGCGGCCGCGGCGGCCGGGCCGGTGCGAAGGAAACCATGATCGCCGCGGCAGACCGGCTTCCGGGCCGGGCCAATCCGTCCGCCTGATTTCTTTTATGCCCGGCAAGGTTCTTCTGATCAGTGTCAACCGGTGTGGCAGCCCTTATCCGGTCTTCCCGCTGGGCCTGGCCTGCCTGGATGCCGCGCTCCGTGCCGCCGGCTACGAAACGCGCTGGCTGGACCGGCAGGCGGATGCGCAATCCGTGCGCGAGGCGGTCGCGTCGTTTCAGCCCGATTTCGTCGGGATCTCTTTGCGCAACATTGACGATGTGGTCATCAAACGCCGCGAGACTTTCTTCGATCCGCTGCCGGCCCTGACCCAGGAAGTCCGCGGCTCCTGCGCCGCGCCCGTGATCCTGGGCGGCAGCGGTTTCTCCATGTTCCCGCGGGCGCTCCTGCAATTTTCCGGGGCGGACTTCGGGATTCAGGGCGAAGGGGAGGCGAGCCTGCCGGCCTTGTTGCGCGGATTGGAACAGCGGGCGGACTGCTCGGCCATACCGGGCTTGGTGTACCGGCGCGACGGAGGCATCGTGGCCAATCCCGCGCAGCCGTTGAACCTTGCCGAACTGAACCCAGCCCTCCGCCCCGACTCCGTGATGGGCTACTATCTGCGAGAAACGGGCATGATGAACGTCCAAACCCAGCGCGGATGCTCCTGCCATTGCGAGTACTGCACCTACCCGCTGATCGAAGGCGCGCGCTTCCGGAGGCGGCCCGCCGAAGCGGTGGCGGAGGAACTGGCCGAACTGCAACAGCGCGGCGCCAAATACGCCGTCGTCGTGGACTCGATCTTCAACTCGTCCGCCGGGCATGTCCAGCAGGTTTGCGAGGCCATCCTCCGGCGCGGACTCAAGATGCGCTGGGCTTGCTTTCTGCGCCCGGCCGGATTGACGGCGGAGCTGATGCAACTGATGGCCCGCGCCGGCCTGGCGCATGCGGAGTTTGGCACGGACAGTTTGTGCGATTCGGTGATGGCGGCCTACGGCAAGCAATTCACTTTCGACGACGTGCTGCGCTCGCACGAACTGGCGCGCCAGGCGAAGGTGGATTCGTGTCATTTCCTGATCTGCGGCGGGCCGGGGGAAACGCGCGACACGCTGGAGGAGGGATACCAGAATTCCCTCCGCCTGAAGGAAACCGCCATTTTGGCGCTGGTGGGGATGCGCGTTTATCCCGGCACGCGTTTGCACGCTCGCGCGCTCCGGGAACGCCCGCCGCCGCCGGACGACGCCCTGCTCCAGCCTCATTATTACATTTCCAGCGCGCTCACCGAGAACGAGGTGTTCGAGCGGCTGCGGGATTTCTCGCGCCGGTCCCCCGCCTGGATCGTGGGCGACCCGCCCCCCCGCTACATGGAACTGGCGGCGCGGCTGCGGTCGCGCGGCGTCATCGGCCCGCTTTGGAGTTACTGGTGCGCCGCACAACGGCTGGCTCCCGCTTTGACCCAAAGTCCGGTCGTGACTTGAACCCACCCCCACCCTTCTTTGCGGGACTAATTGTTCTCGTCCCAGCCGCCGCCCAGGGCCTGGTAAAGGGTCACCAAGTCGGTGGAAATGGACTGCTTGCTCGAAGACAAAGCTGATTGGGCGCCGAACAACGAGCGCTCGGCGTCCAGGACGCTGAGGAAATCGCTCAAGCCCTGCTGGTAAAGCAGCAGGGAGACGGCAAGCGCCTGCTGATTGTATTGCACAGCCCGGGTCAAGGACTGACGATGGTCCCATTCGCGGGAGAACGCCACCAGGGCGCTCTCCACACCCTGCAAGGCTGTCAAGACGGTCTTTTGGTATTGAATGTAGGCCGAGCAGGTCATCGCCTTTTGCAGACGCAGGTTGGAGACGGTGCTCCCGCCCGAAAAAATCGGCCAGTTGACCGAGGGGCCGATGGACCAGACGCGGCTGGGGCCGGCCAACAAGTCCCGCGCGATGCTATTTTGGTAGTTGACAGACGCATTGAGTGTGAATTGGGGGTAGAAGTCGGAGGTTGCCACACCAATTTGCGCGGCGGCGGCGTGCAGATTTGCCTCGGCCTCGCGGATGTCGGGCCGGCGGCGGAGCAGTTCGGAGGGCAGGCCCACGGGCACTTCCGGGGGCGTGAGGGGAATCGGCGCGGGTTTGGACAGATCCTCCAACAAATCCGCCGGTGGCCGGTCCAGGAGCACGCTCAGCGCAAAGATGTTTTGCTGAACGGTGGTCTCATAGCCGGGAATCGTCGCTTCGGTTGAGGCCACCTCCGCTTCCGCCTGGGCCACGTCCAGCGAGGTGTCGAAGCCGGCGTCGAGCTTTTCGTGTGTCAATTTCGCGGTGTGCCGCTCGGAGTCCAAGTTCGTCAGGGCGACGGCGATTTGTTCCTGGGCGCCACGCAGTTGGATGTAGTCCTGTCCGATCTCCGCCGCCAGGGCGACCTGCGCGTCATGCAGATTTTCCCGGGCGGCCAGGATTTTGGCGTCGTCCGCCTCAAGCTGTCGGCGGGTGCCGCCAAAGAAATCCAGAGTCCAAGCCGCCCTGACTCCGGCCCCGAAGGACCGCTGGGAGATGTTGTCCGGGCCTTGCCCCCCGTAGGAGGCCGACCCGGAAACCGAAGCATCGGGCCACAGGCCGCCGGCGTCAATCCCCCGCTGGGCGCGGGCCTGCACGAGAAGGGACACCGCCAGTTGCACGTCCAGATTGGTGCGGAAGGCCTGCTGCACCAATTCGGTGAGCTTGGGATCCTGGAACTGGGTCCACCACCGCGCCAAGTCCGCGGTGTTGGTGGTCAGGCGGGTGCTGGCGGCCGGCGCGTTGGTCACCCCGGCCCAGGCCGAAGGCGTTTTGGTTTGCGGCGGTTTGTAATCCGGGCCGACCATGCAGCCACCGAGGAGCAGCAAGGCCGCCAGGGAAACGCCGGGAAGCAACCGGACGGAGGAAAAATGTGTGTTCATTCAATTTGAGGGCCTATTCGTAACGTAGCGCGTCAATCGGGTCCAAACGAGACGCCTTCCACGCCGGATAAAATCCAAAGAGCACGCCCACCAGCGCCGAAACGGCCACCGCCACGATGATCGCCCCCACGGACACCGCCGTCGGCCAGTGTTTGATCAGGCGCACCAGCACCGAGGTCGCCCGTCCCAAAGCAATGCCCACGGCGCCTCCGATCAGGCAGAGCACAATGGCCTCCATGAGGAATTGATGCAGAATATCGCTGGATTGGGCGCCGACCGCCATGCGCAATCCGATCTCGCGCGTCCGCTCCGTCACCGAAACGAGCATGATGTTCATGATGCCCACTCCGCCCACCACCAGCGAAATCGCCGCCACGATGAGCAGCAGCGTGGTCATCAACTCGGTCGTCGAACTCATGGTCCGCACCATTTCCGTCATGTCGCGGATGGTGAAATCCTCCGGCATGCCGGCCCGGATGTGATGCCGTTCGCGCAGCAGGGCGGTGATTTCATCAATGGCCGACTGCACTTCGCCCGCCGATCTGGCCGCCACCACGATTTGGTTCACATTGGCAAAGCGCACCGGCTGCGGCGTGTCGGCCTGTTGCACCGAGGTGGGGACCGAGTACAAGGAGGCCGGGGCGGGAGGATAAACCTGGCTGGGAAGCACACTGGTGGACGTGGAGGCAGCCGCGGCGGAGGCGGTGCTGGAGACGGCGGAGACCCGGTACTTGATGGTCGTCCACGGAGCCAGGATGATGTCGTCCTGGTCCGACCCCATCATATTGGCGCCCTTGGCCTTGAGGACGCCGACGACTTTGAAGTTGACGTTCATGAGGCGGATTTCCTTGCCGACGGGCGACTCCCCCTGGAAGAGCATCTTCTCAATCGTTTTGCCGATCACGCAGACCTTGCTGGTGTTGCGGACATCGCGGTCGGTGAAGGGATTGCCCTCGGCCATGTCGCTCCAGTCCCGCACCTCCAGGAACGCCGGGGTGGTTCCGTAGAGGTTGCCGGGCTGCCAGTTTAGGTTGTTATAGACCGCCTGCGCGCGCGCCCACACCACCGGCGCCGCCGCCGTCACCGACGGGCAATCGGTCAAAATCGCCTCCGCGTCCGACGGGGTGAGCATCATGTTGCCGCCGGTGCCGGTGCTGATGCCGGCCAGCAAGGAGTTGCCGGGAAAGACCATCAGATTGTAAGCGCCCATGGTGGCGATGGTGTGTTGGATGGCCAGGGAAGAGCCGTTGCCAATCTCCATCATGGCGATCACTGCGGCCACCCCGATGACGATTCCCAGCGTGGTCAGCGCGGCGCGCATGACATTCCTGCGCAAGGCGCGCATGGCGGTTTTAAAAGTGCGATACGCTCTCATGTCTGTTTCTCCAATCTCTTCACCTGAGCCGGCCCCTCGATCACCCCGTCGTGGATGCGGATGACGCGTTTGGCATGCTGCGCCACATTCGGGTCGTGTGTCACCAGGATAATGGTCAGCCCTTCCTGTTCGTTGAGCGCGCGCAACATTTGCAATATCTCCTCGCTGGTGCGGGAATCCAGATTGCCCGTCGGCTCGTCGGCCAAAAGCAGGCGCGGGCGGTTGATGAGCGACCGCGCAATGGCCACCCGCTGCTGCTGACCGCCCGAGAGTTGCGAAGGCTGGTGGTCCATGCGGTCGGCCAGGCCCACCTTGCGGAGCATCTCGGTGGCGCGTTGCTTCATTTCAATCTCGTGGACATATTCCCCGCCGTAGGTCAGGGGCATGGCGACGTTGTCCAGCGCCGAGGTTCGCGCCAGCAGATTGAAACTCTGGAAAACAAAGCCGATCAGCCGGTTGCGCAGCCTGGCCCGGTCATCGGCCGACGCGCCCGAAATCTCCCGCCCATCCAGCCAGTACTCGCCGGAGGTTGGGTGGTCCAGGCAGCCGAGAATATTCATCAACGTGCTCTTGCCCGATCCGCTGGCGCCCATCAAGGCCACCAGTTCCCCCGAGGCAATGGAGAGGGTGACGCCCTTGAGCACCTCCAAATCCATCTCCCCCAAGTGGTAGGTCTTGCAAACCGCGCGCAATTCAAGCAATTCCATAACCATGCCTTGCCGTCACAAGCCCATGCCCCCTCCCCGTCTTGTCGGGACGGCATTGGAGGGGCCGCGCCGGCCAATCTGAGGGAGGAAGGGATTGGCGCCGGAGGCTGTTTCCTCCGCGGCCGCCTCCGGGCTGATGGTGCCGGTGACCACGACGGTGCCCTCCGACAGGCCCTCGCCTTCCACTTCGGTCCAGGTCCCATCGGTCAATCCAAGTTTCACGGGCACGGGCCGGACATAGCTTCCATCCTCCGCATATAACACACCCATTTGCACGGGAGCCGCCGCCTGTCCGAACACACCCATTTGCACAGGAGCCGCCTCCTGTCCGCCGCCCGGGCGCTGCCGTCCTTGCCGTCCACCGCCCCGGGACGGCTCCGCCCCTTCGCCGGACGCGCCAAGGGAGCTGAAGGTAATGTCCACAACGGGCTTTTCGGGAGCCGCGCCGGCCGCTTTGGCCGGGTGGCGGTACTCCGGGGCGATCAGATCGCTTTGGGGGTGCCAGCGCAACGCCGAGTTCAGGACCAGCAGGACATTCGTCGCCTTCCCAGCCAGAAAGTTGACATTGGCTGTCAGGTAGGGCAAAAGCTTGCCGTCGGAGTTGTCCGTGTTGACCTCGACAGTGTAAGTCACCACGTTTTGGGTCATGGTGGCGTTGAGCCGCACCTTGTTCACCTTTCCATGAAAGACGCGGTTGGGAAACGCGTCCACGGTGAAAGTCACATCCTGGTCGGGATGGATGTTCCCAATGTCGGCCTCATTGACCGAGGACCAGACCTGGATGCGGGTGAGGTCCTTGGCGATCAGGAAGAGACTAGGGGTGTTGAGGCTCGACGCCACCGTTTCGCCGATGTTCACCCGCCGGTCAATGATCACGCCGTCAACTGGAGAGAAAATCGTGCAATAATCCAGCGTCTGCTGGGCTTTGGCCAGGGTGGCTTGGGCCTGCTTTATGGCGGCTCTGGCGGAATCCACGGCCGCCGCCGCCAAATCCACGTTGGCCTTGGCAATGGCATAGGTGGCCTTGTAGGAATCATAAGTCGTGGCCGCCAGCGCCTCGGATTGCGACCCCAGCTTCTGCGCCCGATTCCAATCCGCCTGCGCCTCCTCCTCCTTGGCTTTCATCTGCTCCACATTGGCCTCAGCCTGTTTCTCCGCGGCTTGGTCCGAAGCCACCACCGCCTTGTCCAAGTCCACGTCGGCCTGGAACAGGCTTGTGTCAATTTTGGCCAGGAGCATGTTGGACTCCACCACCGAACCATAGTCAATGGGCTTTCCATTCCTGTCCTTGCCGAACTCCAGGAATTGCCCGGACACTTGCGCCCCCACGTCCACCACCTCCTCCGGTTCCACCGTCCCGGTCGCCGTGATTGTGGCCGTGAGGTCCCCCCTCCGCACCGTGCCCGTGCGCCACAAGGGTTTTTTGCCATGACGCGCCTGCAAGGCCCAGGCGCCCGCCGCGCCCACCAGGACCAGCACGACCAACACACTCACAACGATTCTCAAGTTCTTTCGCATATATTCAAATTCCTGGGAACCAGCCTCTTGCGCCGCGACCGGCGCGACGGCCATCCCCCATTAGCCATGTTTGACGGCGTTGCCACCTCCCATTATTCAGACTAATCATCCAGGGTCGCGCGGTCAAGGCGTTGGTTCCAATTTCCTTACGGAATTGGTGATACTAATTGAAAAGGGAATTCCCCCGCAAACAAAATTTCTTTTAATTGCGCGCGCTGCGCGCCAACGCGTTCCTGCTTGCCAGGCGCGCGCCACCGCGTATATTGCCCCCATGCCGCAATCGCAATTGATGCAATACGTTCCGGTGGCCATCCTTGGCCTGATCGCCGTCCTCTTTGCCGCCGGCACGCTCGTCGCCTCCGTGTTGGTGGGCAAGCGCGGCAAGAACTCGGCCATCAAAGACTCCGCCTACGAATGCGGCATGCTGCCCGTCGGCGAAGGGAGCACGCGGCTGTCGGTCAAGTTTTACCTGGTCGCCATGCTCTTCATTCTGTTCGATATCGAAGTCGTTTTCCTGTATCCGTGGGCGGTCATTTACCAGAAAATGCTGGCGGACCACGCGCCGCTGATTTTCGGCTCCATGGTCACTTTCCTGGGCATCCTGTTCGTCGGCTACATTTATGCTCTGAAGAAGCAGGCCTTCGATTGGAAACAGTAGGTGCTCCTCAGACCTTCCATCCGTCGCGGTAAGTCGGCTTGAGGAAGGCGTCGGCTTCCGGCGCGTTGGGGCACTTGAGATTGACGGAGTCCCATTCCAACTTTTTGCCCAGACGCAGCGCCAAATTGCCCAGCAACGCCATCTCGGTGAAGGGGCCGGAAACGTCAAAATTCGAGCACGCCGCCGGGCCGCCTTTGCACGCCTGGATAAAATTCCGGTGATGCCCCATGAGGCCCCCCGGCACGCGGGGGATCGTCGGATCGGGCCGCTTGTATTCCACCATGCGCGACTCCGGCAGCAAATGCGGTTTGTCGCCGTATTCGCTCGCGACGATCTTGCCCTTGTCGCCAATATAGAGCGCGCCGTTGGTCTCCATCTGCGCCGCCTCCATTTCCGCCGGTTTTTCCGGCTTCGCGCCGCCGTCGTACCAGGTCAGGCTGCACGGCGGCATGTCGCCCCGCGCCGGGAATTGGAATTTGATGATCGACGACCAGGGCGGCATGTCCGCGGTGATGTTCTTGGAGGAACTGACCAACTCCACGGTCGCGGGCGCTCCCAGCTTCAAGGCCCAATCCGCGCCGTCCATGATATGGCAGGCCATGTCGCCAATGGAGCCGCATCCAAAATCCCACCAGCCGCGCCAGACATGCGGGAGATAAACCGGCCGGGTTGGGTCCTCCGGCCAGGCGGCCAGAAACGGACGCTTCTGCGCCGGCCCGAGCCACAAGTCCCAATCCAGGGTGGCGGGAACCGGGTCGGAGCCGGAGGGGCGGGTGTGGCCCTGCACCCATCCCGGACCGCCATCAATGTAAACCGGCCGGTCCGTCCAGCAATGAGCCTCGCGCACCGGGCCGATCGCCCCGGCCCAAATCATTTCACAAAGCTGCCGGTTCCCGTCGCCCGAATGCCCCTGGTTGCCCATTTGCGTCACCACCCCGTATTTGCGCGCGGCCAGCGTCATCTGGCGCGCCTCCCAAACGGTGTGCGCCAGCGGCTTTTCGCAATACACGTGTTTGCCCGCCGCCATCGCCAGCATCGCGGCAGGCGCGTGTTGATGGTCCGGGATGGCGATGCCCACCGCGTCCATCGTCTTCTCCTTCTCGATCATTACCCGGTAATCCCGATAGAGGCGCGCGCCCGGAAAGTTCCGCGCCATCGCGTTCAAATAATTCTCGTCCACGTCGCACAGAGCGACGATGTTGTCTTGCGCCCCGGTCCAGCCGGTCATGGCCATGCCCGCCAGTTGATGGACATCAAAATCCGCCCGCCAGCCGCCGCCCACGCCGATGCAGCCGATGTCGAGCTTTTCATTGGGTGATTTGAGTTTGGGAGCCGCGGAGGCGGGAGCCAGCCGCGTGACCAGCGCCCCCGCCGCCAGCGCGGTCGAATACACAAACCGGCGCCGATTGATCCGCAGCGTCGGGACGGACGTTCTGACCGTCGCAAATGGATTTATGGACTTGGGCATACTGGCTTCTAACTACGCCTACTTCGGCAATCCGGCAAGCTCGTAATTCTCCCGCTCCCTTGAGATTACGCTTTGCTCTTTGATTTTTCAAACTACCCTCAACCCCAATGACAATGGACTCCAAAAACCCGCCGCTCTGGCCCTTCCTCGTCGTGGACGCGTTGTTCCTGGGCCTGGCCGTCTTCATATTTCAACAAGCCCGTCTGGCCCATCGCCCGTTGCTGTGGTGGGAGGCCGGCGACCTGGTCCTTTGCGTCGGCGTGGGCGCGGGCGCGCTGGTCACCCCGTTCCTGCGCCGCGCGGCCAGCAGCCAGTCCCTGCTTCAGGCGGAAAAACTGGCGCAGACCGCCGAGAAGATTCAAATGCTCGAGCAACTGGCCTCGCAAATCAGCAACTCCACGGCCCAATGGCAAATCGTCCAGGACGCCTCCGCCAAAACCGTCCAGACCGCCAGTGATCTGGCCAAGAGCATGGCCGCCGAGGCGAAGGACTTCGCCGACTTCCTGCAAAAGGCCAACGATATCGAACGCACCCACTTGCGCCTGGAGACCGAGAAACTCCGCCGCGGCGAGACCGAGTGGCTCCAGGTCGTCATCCGCATCCTGGATCAGGTTCATGGCCTTTTCAAGGGCGCCCAGCAATCCGGCCAGCCCGCCTTGGCGGAGCAGATCGGCCTTTTCCAGAACGCCTGCCGGGACATCCCCCGCCGCGTCGGCCTGACTACGCTCACCGCGCCACCGGGCGAGCCGTTCGATCCCAAGCGCCATCAACTGGCGCCCGACGCTCCCGCGCCGGAGCACGCGCTCATCCTGGACACCCTGGCCCCCGGCTACACGTATCAGGGGCAGATGGTCCGCCGCGTGGTGGTGCGGCTGCAGGAGCCGACTCCGACAGGAGCTTCTTGACCACGGATTGCGGGATTACCCGGATCAGCGGGGCAGAGAGGCAGGGCGCGCACTCCTCGCACCCTTGGTGCGCCTCTCGCTGTTGTTCAGACCTTGCGCGCCGCAGCTTGGGGTGAGGTGGCGCGTTTCCATGTTCTCTCCGGCGAAAAGCAGGCCGGAATGACAAT
>JBEKAN010000006.1:0-35357 GCA_050015895.1 Verrucomicrobiota bacterium | reverse complement strand
CCGGGCGGCACTTCGCTTTTCACGCTGAGCTGGCCGTCGCGAAAACCCCGCACCAGGAGATTGTAGTAGCTGTCCCGCGGGCCGGAACCCAGGAACTCCAGCATTCCCGAGTTGGCGCTCCAGGCATAAACGCCAATGACCAGGGCGCAGACCGCGGCCAGGACGGCGCGGCGCGTCCAGCGGGTTCGGCCTGGAATGGCCGCCGCTTTTGGCTGGTTTGACGCGTGATGTGACATCCGCTTGCGAACTCTAAAGTCGGCACATTGATGTTGATGTTGGGTTGGATTTCTGGCTATGTCCATCCTGAATGCGCCGGAAGGAAACAGTGCTGTTGCTCGGCCACACCGGGAAGATGGGGCTGGCGCTGCGGACGGCGCTGGCGGGGGAATACGAGGTCATCGGCAGAAGCTCCAACGATTTTGACGCCTTCGACCCGGCGCAGACGCGGCAGTTGGTGGAGTCCGAGAAACCAGACATCGTGATCAACGCGGTGGCGTTTCTTGGGATAGATGCCTGCGAAAAAGAGCCGGAGCGGGCGTTGCGGCTCAACGCGCTTCATCCGAAACTGCTGGCCGAACTGTCCCGGCGGGAGGGTTTCCTGCTGGTGCATTTCAGCACGGACTCAGTTTTCAGCGACACCGGCGGCGCGGCCCTCACGGAAGCGGACTGTCCGCGCCCCTTGAATGTCTATGGGCTGACCAAGCATGGCGGGGATTGTTTCATTCAAGCGGCCGCGACCCGCTATTACATATTCCGGCTGCCCGTGTTGTTCGGGGAGGCGACGAAGGACCGGCAGTTTGTGGAGAGGATGCTGGCAAAATGCCGGGCGGGGTGCCGCGTGCTCCGCGTGGCCGATGACATTGTGTCCTCGCCGACCTACAGTCGGGACGCGGCGGAGGCGATTGCGGGAATACTGGCGTCCGCGCCCACTTTTGGCGTTTATCATCTGGCCAACCAAGGCCGGGCTTCCTTGTTTGAACTGATGCGCGAGGTGGTGGACAACCTGGGTCTGGAGGTTGAGGTCAAGCGGGCCTCGCACAAGGATTTTCCCTCCGTGGGGATCAAGAACACCCGCACCCCCATTCAATCGTCGAAGATTCCCGCGCTGCGGCCCTGGCAGGAAGCGGTCAAGGAGTACTGCGCGGGAATCCGGGCCGGCGTGTGACCGTTGAAGCGCGGGAGCCGCGGGAGGCCTCAGATGAAATTCACGTGCGGAGGAGGCGCGCCGGAGGCGTAGCCGCCGGCATGGTTGGCGCGGACCGCGGCGGTGACGCCGCCAGCCAGCTTCGCGTCCCATAGGAAGTTGTTGCAGGAGTGGGTGCGACAGTTGGCGTAACACTCCTTGTGGACATTGATCTGGTCGCGGACCTTCGCGACCACCTGCCAGTAATGGTCGCTGAGGACAATTTCCTCCAGACTCTGGGTTTTCAGGTCGCCCAAGCGGTAGTCTTTCTCATACTTGCCGTCGAAAAACATGCCGCAGGTGTACATCCGGCCCGTCCCTTCGCCGTAGAGCAGAAAGGGCGCGCCCAGGCATTGGTCGTAACGGCGATGCCCGTGATTGGTGATCTTGTCCCACTTGGCGATGACGCGGTAGTCCTGGTTGGAGCAACTCTCGGCCTCCTTGAGCAGCGGCACATACTGCTCGTACTCGTCGAGCCGCTTGAAGAACCCCAGGTCGTTCTCCACCGTGTCGCTGCAGTGTTTGATCTGGAGATAGTCCACCCCGATCTCCCGCCCCAGTTTGGCCAGAGGCACGACTTCGTTGGCGTCCTTCGGGGTCAGCACCATCTGGAGACCGATCGTGACACCGAGGTTGTGGCGGTGCTTGTGCTCGACGCAAAGGCGGATGTTCCCCAGCACACGGTTGAATTCCTTGCTGGCATGAATGACCCGGTAGGAGGCTTCGGAGGCGGCGCTGAGATTGAAGCGGATCCAGCTCAGGTGCTCCAGGGCGGCCTGACCGTCGCGATCGGTCCGCCAGAGCACCCCGTTGGTGGCGACCGAGATGTCCACCCCGCATTGTTTGCCCAGCACGACGGCCTCATAGAGCGCCGGGTTGAGGGTCGGCTCCCCCTCGCCAATGAAAGCGATAGAACGAACGCCGATTTTGCCGGCGCTTCGCATGTAGTCCAGCAAAGGCTCGCGGGGGAACACACGCTCCGCCCCCTGGCGGTAGAAATTGCCCTGGGTGACTCCGTAGCAGTAGTGGCACTGGATGTTGCAGCCTTTGCTCAACCCCTGGTCAATGTGGACCGGGGCGATCCGCTCCCCGCGCCGCCAGGCCTCGACCCGATCCAGGTGCCACGGCATCTTGTTACCGTCCATCAGATACTTGTCATTCTTGCGCCGTTGCTCGAGGGCCGGGACGGCGTAGTCTTCGGGCGCGCGCGGTGCGACCGGCTGGTCCGGTGTGTGCGCGTTGCGGGCGCGCATCCGGTCATGGGCGGAAGTGGCCGCCGGCGCCAATGCCGGTTGGCCCGGTTGCTCCGGAGGCGCCTGGAGGCCGGACACCAAGGTCGTGCTCTGGTGATCGTGCTCCATAACTATAGCCGTTCGGATTGAATGTTTGACACGTCGGATTGTTGTTTTTCGGAGGAACACGCGTTTGGCCGCACTCCCACCGTGGTCATTGTATTTGCAAGTGGGAGAATGTCAAACCAATTAGAGGGTGGACAATTGGGCGAAATGGTGGAGCATGGGCGCCTCATGAGAATCCGTTGCAAGAGGGCGGGATGCTGGTTTCAAGGTGGGGCGCCTCCCCGGCAGCCGGGTTCGTCGCCGCCGCGGCGCGGCTCTGTGCAACCCTTCTCAGAGATCACGCTTTGAAGCCGACGTTATCCGTCATCATTCCCGCGCTGAACGAGGAGGCCAACATCGCCGCCGCCGTCCAGGAAGTTCTTCAGGCGGTCGGGGATCGGTTTGCGGATTATGAATTGCTCCTCTTCGACGATGGGAGTCGCGATCAAACGGGCGCCATCATGGACAAGCTGGCCGCCGGAAATCCCCGGATTCGCGTCACGCATAACGGGACGCCAAGGAATTTGGGCGGGGTGTACAAGCAGGGGGTGGCGCTGGCGCGGTTTGAGCACGTGACCTGGGCGCCGGGCGACAACGAGAATCCCGCTTGCGCGCTGGTCCCCGTGTATGAGGCGATAGGCAAGGCTGACATCGTGGTGCCCTATCCGGCAAACATGCGGGTGCGTCCGCTTGGTCGTCGTGTCATTTCACGCTCTTACACGCTGCTGATGAATCTGCTCTTCGGCCATTGGCTTCCCTACTACAACGGCACCGCCGTCTTCCCCGCCTCCAGTCTCCGTCGCATCGAGATCCGGACGAGTAGTTTTGCCTATCAGAGCGAAGTCCTGGTGAAACTATTGCGACTGGGCGGGAGCTGCGTCACCGTTGGCGTCAACCTCCAACCGCGGCCTGGCAGGACCTCCAAGGCGTTTCGCTGGCGGAATGTGGTGACGGTGCTCAAAGCGGTGGTCTGTTTGTTCGGCGAAGTTCATTTTGGACGCTTGCGGAAGAGCCGTGTCCAGGAAACCCCCGCACCCCCCCCAACCACCTGATGAACACCCCCGGCGCGCCGCATGTGAGTTTGCCGGTTTCAAGATTCCGCTGTCCGGTTTCACGCTGCCGGCTCACCGCGGCGCATCCCGCACGGGCGCACCCGCCTCGTAGAGTTGGATTTCCTTTTGCAACGCGGCGGCCAGCGCGTCGTTTTTTTGGGCTGTCGCCAGTTCCAAGGCGTGCTGTGCCGTGACGGCGGCCAGCGCGTAGCTTCCTTCTTCCGCGTAAGCCGCCGCCAGCGTGTGCAGGACCATCGGATTGGCGCCGCCGCCGGACTGGTTGGCCTGGGTGGCCAGCGCGACGGCTTTTGCGCCGTTGCGCAGGGAGGCGTCGGGGGTTGTCGCCAGCAACCAGGCCAAGTTGTTCTGGACATAGACCTGGTCGGGGTTGATTTCCAGGGCCTGTTGCCAGGAGTCCATGGCCTGCTGGATTTCCCCTTTTTGGGAGAAAGCCACCCCCAGATTGGCGTGGGCGTCCGCAAAGCCGGGGTTGATTTTTATCGCCTGGCCATAGCACGCGATGGCACACGGCCAGGCGCGTTCTTGCAGGAACTGGTTTCCGAAGTTGTACCATTTTGTCTGGGGGTCCTGGCTCGCGGTGGCGGCTGTGTCCAAACACGCCAGCGCGCCGGCCAAATCTCCTTTGAGGAGAAGCATCTTGCCCAGACTGCGCTGGGCGCCGGGATAATCGGGCCTGATTTGCAAGACGATGCGGTACTGCTCGAGGGCCTTGTCCAGATTGCCCTCGATGGCAAAAGCGGTGCCCAAGTTGTTCCGGGCATCTGGAATGTCGGGCCTGATTTGCAAGGCCTTTTGGTACTCGGCGATCGCTTCATCCACTCTGCCCGTTTGCAGAAGAGCGTTGCCCAGATTGCTATGGGCGGTGGTGTAGTCGGGCTTGATTCGCAAGGCCTCCCGGTATTGGGCGATCGCCTCCTCCGCTCTGCCCCTTTGCAGCAAAACGTCGCCGATCTTGGTGTGGTTGGCCAGTTCAATTCCAGATCTTTCCAACAGGTTGAACACCACCGAAAAGGCCAGCGGCAAAATCCAACAACCGCGCGCGGCCCTCCGCCAGAGCGGTTGGCCGGCCAGGGCGCGCTCCAAAGCCAGGACGCCTATCACGGCGAGAAACAGCAGCGGGGAGGCGTACTCCAACTCGTAGCGGAGGAACATGGAATCGTGGACAGAGAGGGTCAGCCAGCAAATCCCAAAAAGAAGAGCCAAGGCCCCAACAAACCAGCGCAAAACGGAGCGTTCTTCCCCCGGCCGCCGGCGCCAGGCCAGCGGCGCGGCCAGCGCCAGCCAGACCAGCGGGATATTGGTCAGAACTCCAAAAACATGCTCCACATTGTCGTAACCGCCCGGCAACGCGGGTGCGGCAATGTCATTCACGAAGGGAGGACGCCAACTCCAGCAGGCAGGCTCCAGAAACCCCACCCGGAAATTGATCCAGATGTAGCGGAGTCGGAACTGTTGGCGCGGCGTCAGCGGCAACTGGAACCGCTGCCCGAATTCCAGGGGATTGTCGAAACGCAAGGCGTTGTAAGCCATCAGCGCAAGTCCAACCGCCACAATCGGGCCACCAGCCGCCAGCAATAACCGCCCCAGCGGCCGCTTTTCCCGCCACGCCTGAACCACCGGAACCAGCAGGATGACCGCGCCGAAGAGCAGCGATGGACGCGCTCCCACTGCCAGGCCGTAGGCGAGACTGGCCGCCGCCAGCCATCGGCCACGATGCTGCGGTTGGCCTAGGGCCGCCCAAATTCCCGCCAGCGCCAGCATGGTCAGGGCGTACCCACAACTGATCGCCACTTCATAGACATCACTGTCCTCCAAAATCGCCGGCGCGAAATTGGCCAGGCCCAGAGCCAGCGTCCCGGCGGCCACCACCCCAACCCCAACTTCCTTGAAGTAACGCCGCCACACCGCGCACAGCAGGGCCGCGCCAGCCAGGAAACCGACCGAGAAGAATATCGCCACCGCGTCCTTCTCCAAAAGGTAATGGCCGGTCAGCGCCGCATAAGGCCAGAAAAGCGCCAGCGCGGGGGTCACCCCGAAATAGAGATAGAGCCTGCCCTTGTAATAACTCAGATCATACAATCCATTTGCCTGCAACGAACTCACATTCCGAGGGTCGCGACTCAAAATGACTCCGGGCGGCAACTCTCGTTTCAAGCAGAGGTGCCCGTCTTGAAAACCCCGCACCAACAAATTGTAGTAGCTGTCCCGCGCGCCCGAGCCCAACGACTCCAAATATCCCGAGTTGGCGCTCCAGGCGTAAATCCCAATGACCAGCGCGCAGACCGCGCCCAAAATGGAGCAGCGCGTCCAGCGGGACCCGCCTCCATCCGCCACCACATTTCCCGCTTCTGTTGTGCCATTTGACATGGTTTCCGCTTTCAAATTTCGAAGTGGGCGCTCACGGCGGCGAATTCCGGACGGGCACACCCGCCTCGTAGAGTTTGATCTCCTTTTGCAATGCCGCGGCCAGCGCTTTGTTCCGCCGCCCCTGCGCCAAGCCCAGGGCGCGCCGGGCAGTGACGGAGGCCGTCGGGTAACCGCCGGTCTCGGCGTAAGCGGCGGCTAGGGTGCGCAGAATCGCGGGATTGCCGCCGCCGCTGAACTGGTCGGCCTGTTTGGCCAGCGCGAGGGCTTTGGCGCCGTTGCGCAGGGAGGCGTCGGGGGTCGCGGCGAGCAACCACGCCAAGTTGTTCAGAAGAGCGGGTTGGTCTGGATTGATTTCGAGGGCTTTTTGGATTTGCGCGGCAGCCGCGCCGGGGTTTGCCTTGAGGGCAAATGCGGCGTCCAAATTGAGGCGGGCTTCGGCGTAGTCCGGCTTGATCTGGAGGGCCTTTTGGAAATGAGAGACGGCCTCGTCGGCGCTTCCCATTTGGAGAAGAGCGGCACCATAACCGCACTGGAGGCCTGCCTGGTATCCGAAGCCGAGAAACAAGTTGAACGCCGCCGAAAAGGCCAACAACAAGACCCAACCGCATCGGACGGCCACCCGCCAGACTGACTGGCCGGCCAGCGCGCGCTCCAGAGCAAACGCACCCATCACCGCCAGCAGCAGCAGCGGGGACGCGTATTCCAACTCGTAGCGGACGCATACGGAATCGTGGAGACAGAGGGGCAGCGCGCACATCCCGAAAAGCAGAGCGACCGCCCCAAAGAACCCGCGCAAAAGGGAGCGGTCTTCCCCCGACCGGCTCCGCCAGGCCAGGGGCGCGGCCAGCGCCAGCCAGACGATGGGAACATTGGTGAGAACACCGAAGGGATGCTCCACATCGTTATAACCCTGCGGCATCGCCGGCGGCGAAATGTCATGCACAAAGGGAAAACTTCCGCTCCAACGGGCCGGTTCCAGAAACATAACCCGGAAATTGAACCATAGATAACGCGGACTGAACTGGTGGTGCGTGGCGAACGGGAGCTGGTAGCGCTGCCCGAATTCCAGCGGATTGTCGAAGCGCAAGGCGTTGTAAAACATCAGGCCCAGCCCAATGAGCACAATCGGGCCGCCGGCCGCCAGTAATAGCGGCCGCACGGGCCGCTTCTCCCGCCACGCCTGAGCCACCGGAACCAGCAGGATGAGCGCCCCAAACAACAGCGAGGGGCGCGCCCCCACAGCCAATCCGCAGGCCAGACTGGCCGCCGCCAGCCAGAGGGGACGACGCCGCGCGTCCTGCAACGCGCCCCAGACCCCCGCCAGCGCAAGCATGGTGAGCGCAAAACCGCAACTGACCGCCACTTCGTAAACATCACACCGCCCCAAAAGAGTCGGCGCGAAATTGGACAAGGCAAGGGCCAGTGTCCCGGCCACCACCACCCCGAAGCCGGTTTCCCTGAAGCAACGCCGCCAGACCGCGCGGAGCAAACCCGCGCCCGCCAGAAACCCCACCGACAAAAAAATCACCACAGCGGCCAAGTGGGACATGTAATGGCCGGTCAGCGCGGCATAAGGCCAGAAAAGCAGCAAGGCGGGTGTCACCCCATAATACAGATACAACCGCCCTTTGTAATAACTGAGCTCACTCAACCCATGAAGGAACACCCAATCCGAATTATCAAGCTGGACGACTCCGGGCGGCATCACTTGTTTCACGTTGAGCTGGCCGTCGCGAAAACCCCGCACCAGCAGGTTGTAGAAACTGTCCCGCGCCCCTGATCCCAACAACTCCATATATCCCGGGCTGGCCATCCAGGCATAAAATCCAATGACCAGCGCGCAGACCGCGCCCAAAACGGACCGGCGCGTCCAGCGGGTCCCGCCTCCAATCGCCGCCCCGTTCCCCATTTCTTTTGTGCTGACTGACACAGATTCGGCTTTCAAATTTGAAGTTGCGTCCTCACGGCGTCGCATCCCGCAACGGTGTGCCCGCCTGGTAGAGTTTGATTTCCTTTTGCAGAATGGCGGCCAGGGCGTCGTTCTTTTGCCCCAGCGCCAAATCCAACGCGCGCCGGGCCGTGGCGGCGGCCAGCGCATAATTCCCGGTTTCGGCGCAAGCGGCGGCCAGGGTGTGCAGGATCATCGGATTGGCGTCCCCACTCAATTGCTCGGCCTGCCTGGCCAGCGCGGCGGCTTTTGCGCCGTCGCGGAGGGAGGCGTCGCGGGTGGTGGCCAGCAACCAGGCCAGATTGTTGAGAACATAGAGTTGGTCCGGCTTGGATTCCAGGGCCAGTTGCCAGGCGTCCACGGCCTCCTTGAATTGCCCTTTCTTGGAAAAGGCCAGGCCGAGATTGGCGGAATCGTCCGCCGAGCGGGGGTTGATTTTTAGCGCCTGCTGAAAGCAGACAATGGCTTCCTCCAAATCCCCATTTTGCAGCAAGGTGGCGCCGAGGTTGGACCATTTTCTGAGTGGATCGGGACTGGTGGGGGCGGATTTTTGGAAGGAGGCCATCGCGGCGTCCAAATCTCCTTTGCGAAGCAAGACTCTGCCCATGCGATAGAGGGCCGCGTCGTCGTCGGGCTTGATTTCCAGGGCCTTGTGGTATTGGGCCAGGGCCTCATCCAGTTCGCCGCGCAAGAGAAGAGCATCGCCCAGGGTGTTGAGGGCCGTCATGTCGCCCGGCCTGATCTCCAGGGCTTTTCTGTAGTGGGCGATGGCGCCGTCCAGATCGCCCTTGCGGAAAAGGGCCACGCCCAGGTTGTAGAAGGCGTCGGCATAATCGGGTTTGATTTGGAGGGCCCATTGGAAGTGGCTGACGGCCTCGTCCACGCCGCCCTTTTGGAGGAGAGCGTTGCCGAGGTTGTTGTGGGCCGCGGCGTAGTCGGGATTGATCCGGAGGGCCTTCTGGTATTGGGAGATCGCGTCGTCCAACCGCCCCGATTGCAGAAGAGCGTCGCCGAGGTTGTAGCAGGCTTCCGGGTAGTCAGGTTGGATTTGCAAGGCCTTTTGGAGATGAGAGATGGCCTCGTCCACTCTGCCCTGATGGAGAAGAACGCAGCCGAGGTTGTTGTGGGTCACCGCCCAATCCGGTTCGATTTCCAGCGCCATTTGGAATTGATCCCGCGCGTCATCGGGCCGGCCCAATTGCAGAAGAGCGTTGCCAAAGTTGTGGTGGGCCGCGGCGTCGTCCTGCTTCAATAGCAGGGCCATTTGGTATTGGGGGACGGCCTCGCCCGCTCTGCCGGCTTGCGTGAGAACATTGCCGATGTTGGTGTGGTTGACCGCCTGCAATTCGAAGCTGGCAAGATGGTTGAATGCCACCGAAAAGAACAGGAGCAGACCCCAAACGCAGCGGGCGGCCCGCCGCCAGGCCGGGAAGCCAGCCAGGGCGCTCTCCAGGGCAAGAACGCCAATGACCGCCAGCAGCAACAGCGGGGAGGCGTACTCCACCTCATAGCGCAGGCACATGGAATCGTGGAGACACAGGGTCAGGGCGCCCGTCCCGAAGAGCAGAGCCACCGCCCCCAAGAACCCGCGCAAAAGGGAGCACTCCTCCCCCTGCCGCCTCCGCCAGGCCAGAGGCGCGGCCAGAGCCAGCCAGACCAGCGGAATATTGGTCAGAACGCCGAAGGGATAATCCACCTTCCCATAACCCTTTGGCACCGCAGGCAGCGCAATGTCATGCATGAAGGGAGGCCGCCAGCTCCACTGCGCGGGCGCCAGAAAACCCACTCGGAAATTGAACCAGAAGTAGCGGGGACTGAACTGTTGGTGGATGGTGGTCGGGAGTTGGTAGCGCTGGCCGAATTCCAGCGGATTGTCGAAGCGCAAGGCGTTGTAAACCAAGAGTCCCAGCCCCAGGAGCAGGATCGGGCCGGCGGCCGCCGGCAATAACGGCCACACCGGCCGCTTCTCCCGCCAGGCCTGGGCCACCGGAACCAGCAAGATGACCGCCCCAAACAACAGCGAGGGTCGCGCTCCCAGGGCCAATCCGTAGGCCAGACTGGCCGCCGCCAGCCAGAGCCGACGACGCGGCGCATCGTGCAAGGCGCCCCAAACGCCCGCCAGCGCCAGCATGGTCAGAGCATACCCGCAACTGATTGCCACTTCGTAAACTTCACACCGTCCCAAGAGCGCCGGCGCCAAATTGGCCAGACCCAGAGCCAGCGTCCCGGCCGCCACCACCCCAACCCCGGTTTCCTTGAAGTACCGCCGCCACACCGCGCGGAGCAAACCGGCGCCGGCCAGAAAACCGATCGAGAAGCAGAGCACCACCGCGTCCTTGTGCGTGAGGTAATGGCCGGTCAGCGCCACATAAGGCCAGAAAAGCACCAGGGCGGGTGTGACCCCGAAATACAGATAGAGCTTGCCCTTGTAATAACTCAGGTCCGCCAAACCGGCGCTCACGCTGTCCGTCCAAGCCAGGGCGGCCGGGCCGCCCGGCTGGGCGAGGGCGGGCGGCGCCTCTCGTTTCAAGTTGAGCTGGCCATCGCGAAAACCGCGCACCAGCAAGTTATAGTAAGTGTTTTCCGCATTTGAGGCAAGCCACTCCAATACTCCCGAATAGGCGCTCAAGGAATAAACCCCAATCACCAGCGCGCAGACCGCGCCCAGAACGACCCGGCGCGTCCATCGGACCCCGCCTCCAATTGCCCCCACATTCCCCTGTTCTGACTGCTTCGATGTTTGGCTCATGGGGCGCTTGGGCTGAGAGTGTAGGTTCCTGACACTCTACGGGCCACAGCCTCCATCACAACAGAGATCGCGCCCAAAATCAATGAGGAAGGCGGATTGCTGTTGATGTTGGGTTGGGCTTCTGGTTATTTCCATCCAAGTCACAGCGGCAAAATCAGAAATCATGCGCCCGGAAAATCCAGTGGATGCGGAAGTGGAGATCACCATCGTGGTTTCCTGCTACAACGAGGAGGGCTTCATCACCGACACCATCGAGAATGTCATTCAGGCGCTGAAGGCCACCGGCCACACGTTTGAAATCATCGTGGTGGACGATGTCTCGCGGGACAATTCGGTCCAGAAAGTGCGGGATTACATGAGAACTCATCCGGAGCATCCCATCCGACTGGTGCAAAACAAAGTCAATCGCGGGCTGGCCAACAACTATATTGAGGCGGCGTTTCTGGGCCGGGGCAAGTATTACCGGCTGTGCTGCGGAGACGACTCGGAGTCGCCGGAGGCGCTGGTGAACATTTTCCGACAGATCGGAGTGGCGGATATTGTCGTCCCCTGCCAGAACCAGGATGAAATTGTCGGGAAGAGCGCGGGGCGGAGATTGCTTTCAAAGACGTTCACATTTTTGGTCAATCTCATCAGCGGTTACCACATCCAGTATTACAACGGCATGGCGGTGCATCTGCGGCACAATGTTCTGAGATGGCATCCGAGCAGTTATGGCTTTGGTTTCCAGGCGGACATTCTGACCCGTCTGCTGGATGAAGGAGCGAGTTTCGTGCAAGTGCGGTCCTTTGGAGCGGACCGAAAAGGGGGCGGCTCAACCGCGCTGACCACCCGGAACCTCCTGTCGGTCGGCCACACCTTGCTGGAATTGTCCATCCGCAGGCTCCGGCGCTTGCTTTATGGCCGGTCCATGCCAAGACCCGTGGAGCGTCCGGCAATACCCCCGGCACCCCAACGAAGCAGTCCCGGGGTCAGCCCATCATGAGAACACACCGGCCCGCTTTTCCGCCGCGGACCGTGTCCAGGGCGTGGTTGACATCGTCCAAAGGGAAGCGGTGGGTGATCTGGCCGGCAAGTTGAAGTCTGCCATTCTGGTAAAGGCGCAGGTAGCGGGGAATATCGGAAGTGGGATAAGTGTGTCCGCCCTCGCAGCCCGACAGGACTTTGCCGAAGTGCAGGGGCAGGGAATGAATGGTGATGTCCTGATCCAGGCGGGGGACCCCCACCAGGATGGTGCGGCCTTGCGGGGCAGTCAGATTGTAAGCCATCTCGATCAAGCGGGTCAGGCCGGTGTTCTCGATGAAGACGTCCACTCCCCCCGGGCCGGTGATACGAATGATCTCCTGGCTGAAGTCGCCCTGACTGGAGTTGATCCCGTGCGTCGCGCCAAACTTCCGCGCCAAGGCCAGTTTATGGTCGTGTAGATCAATGGCGAGGATCGGGTCGGCCCCAGCCAGCGCCGCTCCTTGCACGGCGTTCAAACCCACGCCGCCGACGCCCAGGACGGCGACGGACTGCCCGATTTTGACGTGAGCGTCGTTATTGATCAGACCCAGGCCGGTGGTGACGGCGCAGCCCATGAGCGCGGCGATCTCAAAAGGAATATCTTTGCCAACCGGGGTGACCCGGTTTTCCGAAACGACGGAGTATTGGCTGAAGGTCGTCACCCAGCCCGAATTAACGGTGCGACTTTTCCACGGGTATTGGGCCGGCGCCGCGTGAATCCCGATTCCCTTGCGCCAGTGCATCACGACCGGGTCGCCCTTTTTAACATGCGAGACGCCCGGCCCTGTGTCCACGACGACGCCGCCGCCCTCGTGGCCGAGGAGGTGCGGGAGAAACCGGTCCGGCCCCTTGACACCGGCGATCTCGCCGATCTGGGCGCCACAAATGCCGCTGCAATGGATTTGCACCAGGACCTGGCCGCAGTCCAGCGGCGGAATCTCGATCTCGTCCACGACGAGCGGCGCGTTGAGTTCGACCAGGATCGCGGCTTTGGTTTTCATGGCGCGCGGCTACTCGAAGTAAATGAACTCATAGTCGCCGGTGTATCCGAAGTGCTGGTAGAGCCAGATCCATCCGGCGGTGTCGAAAAAGGACTCGCACGTCAAGGCCCAGCACTGCAGGTTGAAGAGCTCCAGCTCGTTGCGATAACTCTCCAACATGATGTAAGCCTGCCTGCCGACCCGCTCGATCTCGGCGAGCGCGGTTTTCAGATCGAAGACGCGGAGGTTGTGAAGGCAGCCGAGAGAGATGACCAAATCGAAGTGATCATCGCCAAAGGGATAGGCGTCCTGGGCGCGGTGGTTGAAAAGGGCCGCCTTCAAATCCGGCAGCGCGGAGGCCAGTCCGTGACGGGAGATGTCGAAGCCGGCCAGCTCCAGCCCTGGCTGGAGGAGCTGCATTTCGTAGAGCAGGAATCCTTTGCCGCAACCCACATCGAGCACACGCGAGCCGGCCTTCAGCCCGTAGGTTTCGATAAGGGCCTGCGCCACCGGCTTCCACCGCCCCGGCAGATACTTGTAGCCGCCGTAGCCAAAGCGGCGGTCTCCGTCCCAGTAGTCCTTTCCATACTCCCTGGCCTTGCGCATGCAGACGACTTTCTCGTCCACCATTCGCGCCAGATAATCTCTCTTGGTGCTGCGATGCAGCGGGGTGACAAAATTCCTCAGATTGCCCATGTGTTTTTTCTTTTGTTAATGTTTGTTGGCGGGCGGCGATTCTCTCAATTGTTTTATCATGGCGGTCAAGTGCTCGGACGTGATGTCGTATCTCGCCATCAAGCTGGCTTGCGAGCCGTATTGGTCTGGAAAGACATCGGGGATGCCGACGCGCCGGAAGCGTCTGGCGGGATTGAAGCCGGCCTCGGCGATGATCTCCGCGACGGCGGCGCCCAACCCGCCGGTCAGGATGTGCTCTTCGATGGTGAGAATGACCGGCGCCTGGGCGGCTTTTTCAAAAATCGTGGCGGCGTCCAGGGGCTTGAGGGTGTGGACGTGAAGCACACCAACAGCGAGGCCCTGTTTTTCCAATTCCGCGGCGGCCTCGAGCGCCACTTGCAGACAAATTCCCGTGGCGATGATGAGCGCGTCGCGGCCCTCGCGCATGGAAATCGCCCCGCCAATTTGGCAGGGCAAGTCGGCGCGGCTGACCACCGGATCGCCGCCTTTGCCGAGCCGGATGTAAACCGGGCCGTCCACCTCCAGGGTCTGCGACATCAACCGCCGCATTTCCTCGGCGTCGGCGGGGGCGAGGATGGTCATGTTGGGTACGGTGCGGAGGATGGCGATGTCGTCGGTGGCAAGATGGGTGGGGCCGAGAGGGGCATAAACCAAGCCGCCGCCGCTGCCAATGAGCCTGACTTTGGTTTTGTGCAATCCAAGATCCAGGACGATTTGCTCAAAACAGCGCCGGGTCAGGAAGGTGGCGATGGTGTTGATGTAGGGGATTTTTCCCTCCAGAGCGAGGCCGGCGGCCAGGGTGACGATGTTGGCCTCGCTGACGCCTTCCATCAGGAACTGGTTGGGCCGCTCGGCCTTGAGTTGTTGGAGCGTGTCCGGTCCCAGGTCGGAGCCGATGAAGATCACCCGCGGGTCGCGTTTGGCGAGTTCGTAAACCATGTTGAGGGCGGTGCGGCGCATTATTCAGATTGGATGGCGGTCAAGAGCGCGGCGGCCTCCGCCTGGGTCACTCTGGCTTTGTGATGCCAGCTCAAATTGCGCTCAGTGAAACTCACGCCCCTGCCTTTGATGGTGTGGCAGATAATCGCGGAGGGTTTGAGCGCCGCGAAGGGGGCCGCGGCAAGGGTGTGTTTCAAGGCGCTCACGTCGTGGCCGTTGACTTCGCGCACGGAGAAGCCGAAGGCCTCCCACTTGGCGGCCAAAGGCTCCAAATCCTGCACCTCGGCGATGGTCCCGTAGGTTTGCTGCTTGTTGTAATCCACCAGAATGGTGAGGTGGTCCAGCTTGTGTTGGGAGGCGCAGAGGGCCGCCTCCCAGATGGCGCCCTCGCCGCATTCGCCGTCGCCCAGCAAGACGAAGACGCGGTGCGGACGCGCGTCCAGTTTGGCGGCCAGTGCGAAGCCGACCCCCATGGAAAAGCCATGGCCCAGGCTGCCGGTGGAGGCCTCGACGCCGGGCACTTTGCCGTACTCGGGATGGCCGCCCAGGATGCCGTCGCTGGCGCAAAACTTCCACAGCTCCGCCTCGGGAAAAAATCCTTTGTCCGCCAGCACGGCATAGAGGGCCAGACAACCGTGGCCTTTGCTCAAAATGAAACGGTCGCGGCCCGGCCACCGGGGATTTTTGGGGTCGCATTTGAGGACGTCATCGTAAAGGACGCGCAGAATCTCCACGATGGAAAACGCCGCGCCGACATGCCCGCGCCCGGCCGCGGCGAGCGTGCGGGCGATGGTCTGGCGCAGGCTTTTGGAGCGCGCGTCCAGCGGGACGGTCTCAGGGGAGGCCGGGGAGATCGTGGTGGTCATGGGTGACTTGGGCGAGCATGCGCCGCGCCTTTTGGAGCTGGGCGGTTCTGCGCCCCGGCTCATTCGCGTTGTGATGAGCAAAGCGCCGCCGCGCCAAATGGTCAAGCGTAAACTCGTTGAGCAAGATGGCGCACCACTTGAGCGCGAACAGGGGATGGACCGCGCGGAGGCGGAGCACGAGCTTGGGCGCGCCGGGCCACGCGGCCATGAGGCCGGAGAGGAACCGGCGCTTGAGGGCGGGCGGCAGCCGCATGGCCGGATGCAGGAGAAAATCGGCGGCCATTTTCGCGGGGTCGTCCCAGCCGAAGTATTCGAAATCAAGGAACACAAGCCGCCCGTCCGCGCGGCGCAGGGCATTGTGAAATCCGAAATCCGAGGGGCTCAGGGTGCGTTCGGACCACGGGATTTGCGCGCCGGGGGCGATGCCGTGTTTGAGGCAAAAATCCAGGCACCGCCGGGCGGCGAGCCGGCGGCAGGGGAGGAGTTCATCGCGCAGGAAATCCGCCAGGGCCGGGTGCCCGGCCGAGGACCGGCCGAGCCGGCGGAACCGGTCGTCGAGGTTCCGAAGTGTCGCGTCAATGGAAAAGCAGGCCTCCGACGCGGCGGGAAGTCTCCGGCCCTTTCCCGAATCGGCGATGGCTTTCAAGGCGCGGAGGAATTCGACGGCGCAATCAATCTCCGCGCCGCCGATATCCCCGGCCCGCAAGGGCCGTCCGGCCACAAATTCATAGACCGCGAGGCGCCGCGCGCGGTCGCCGGCCAGCGGCATGGGGGTCTGGTTGAGTCCCGCGAGGCGCAAAAAGCGGAGTGCGCGGACCTCGCACCGCATGCGGTCGCGCGGGTCTCGGTCGGATTGGAAGTAGGCTTTCACCGCGACCGCCGAACCGTCCTGGCAGTCCACGCGGAAAACCCGGCTGTTGCGGCCGCCTTTGAGCAATTGAAAGGCGCGCGCCTTTTTTTTCAAACGGCGAAGCAGCAGCCCGCGGATGCCGCGCCGCAAATCAGGGTCGGGGGTCATTGAAAAAGAATTGGTCCAGTTCGCGCCAGGTTGCAAACGCGAGCGGCGGCGCGCCGGAACCGGTGGAAGTCGCGCCATGCGGCGCGAACAGGAGTTTGCGGGTTTGGGGCGGGAAGGCGTCCCCGTCGAACACCTCCGCCAGATCATCAATGAAATCCGTGCAGCGCAAGGCCCGGATGCGTTGGATCTTCTCCTCCCGCGTGGACTCAAAAAAGACATCGCCGCGGGAAAGCCCGAAATCGGAGAAGAAGCCCTTCGTTTCCAGCCAGCGCAGGGCCGAGCGCCGCAGGTCCGCCTGCCCGCCGTCCAGCGCGGCGAAGCGGGTTTTGTGGGAGACGATCACGGTTCGGACGCGCGCCCCGGCGCAGCGCCGGAGAAAATCGCCCGCGCCCGCGAACAACGCCGCGTCGCCCATGCGCGGGCCATAGACGATCGCCTGCAGGCGCGTCCAGCGGTTCTCGCCGTCCGGCAAGAGACGGATGGCGTCCCGAATTTTTTCCTTGATCTTCGGCAGGGAAGGCTGGATCAGCCCTTGCTCGCAGGCGGCGAGATGAAACATCTCGTCATAACACGCCAGGGTGTTGTCGAGGTCCATGCCGATGACAAGCTTGTGATGCGGATTCTTCACCCCGGACCCTGGTTGAACTTGAGCATGTCCGTGAAATACTGCGCCAGCGCGGCGTGGACCACTTCCAGGGGACCGTAGTCGAGGGAAGGAACGTAAAAATTCACGTCGCCCAATTGCCGCAGCGGGTTGTCGGGGGCGAAGCCGGACAGGGTGATGATCCGGCAGCCGGCCTGGCGGGCGAAGCGGGCGGAGCGCAGAATGTTTTCGGAGCGGCCGGAACTGCTGATGGCGATGAGAAGATCGCCCGGCGCGGCCCAGAGGCGGACGAGCGACGGGTAGGCGGTTTGGTAACCGTCGTCGTTGGCCAGCGCGGTGAGCAGCGGCGGCTCGGTGAAGACCAGCGCGCGCATCCCGACGGATTTGCAGAGGTCGTTTTGCGTGTGGCTTGCGATGGCCGCGCTGCCGCCGTTGCCCACGACCATCGCCTTGCCGCCGTTGGTTTGGGTGGAGCGGAGGAGATCCAGGGCGGCATTGGCGCCCTCCTCCAGCAGGAGGATTTCGCCCGCCGCGTTCTGCACCTCCATCGCGTGGAACAAGCGTGTCAGTTCGCCCAGGTAGCTGGCGAGGGTGCTGGTCATTTCAAAATGGTTTCGATGTGTTTGATCAACGGGACGCGGCCGATCGTGCGCTGGCTTGCGACCATGCCGACCGCGTGCGCGCCGACGATGTTGGCGGTGAAGCCGACGACCTCCATGGGCGCGTTTTGCGCGACGCAAAGCGACGTCACCGCGAACACGGCGTCGCCCGCGCCGACACGGTCCACCAGGTGGCTGGTGAAGGCGGGCGACTCGGAAAAGCCGTGTTGGCGGTCGTAGCAAAGACAGCCCTGGCTGCCGCGGGTGATGGTGGCGCGCGGGCAGTCGAGCCGTTGGGCGACCTGTTGGGTGATTTGCCGGAGGTCCTGCCGCCGGGTGCGGCAGTCGAAACGGATTTCATCCTCCGAAATGCAGATGTAATCGGCGCGGGGGTACTTGGAGATGGTGTTGAAGCCGCGGTTGTGGGCGTTGACTTGTGTGTTCACGGCCAGGAGGCGCGCCCCGTCCGCGAGCACTTTCACGGCGCCGGCGTCGAGCATGCCGTGCCCGTAATCCAGGGCGAGCACCAGATCGTGGAGCGGCAGCAGTTCCTCCAGCTTGGCGCAAAGCTGCCGCGAGCCGGCCTCGTGGCCTTCCTTGTCGGAGATTTCATAGACCTCGAACATCTTTTGAAACGGATAATGCTCCACGAAGCGGCGCTTGACAATCGTCGGCTCGTCCTGGAGGGGAACCAACGTCGTCTGGATCCTCGGGTTCAAACTCGACCGGATGAAATCCTCGTGGGAATTGACGGTCCCAAGGCAGGTCAGCAGATGGACGTGATCGCAGAAGGAGGCCAGGTGGTTGGCGGCCGCCAGGGATCCGCCGGCGAACCGCTCGGTGCGCAGATGCCGCGCGGCGAGCATCGGCTCCTTGCCGGATTTGCCCATCGTTTCGCAGTAATCGTATTCGTCAATGATGGCCTCGCCGACGAGCAGGACTTTCAGGTCCCTGGCGGCCTGGAGGTAGCCGGTGACTTCGTGGATGGGATGGCGCTTTGCGAACGACACAAGGTAATCGCTGGTTTTTTTGGGATGAGTGGCAAAGTGCCGGTTGATGAGGCTGGAGGAGCTGAAAGTGATGTCGTCGGTGAACGCCAGGCATCCCCCCGCCGACTCGACAGCCTGCTGCTCGCGGAGGATCCCGCCGGTGACATCCTTGGCCGCCTGGCGGTATTCGGAGCCTTTGACATAGAAATCCGGCTTCAACAACTGGATGGTTTCCACGGCGCTGGGCCAGCGGTTGATGGCGACCATGTCCACGCATTCCAGCATGGCCAGCGCCTCCGCGCGCAACGCTTCGGGGAAGGCCGGCCGGTCCGGCCCCTTGTTCACAAACCGGTCCGGCGTGACGGTGACGACGAGCAGGTCGCCGAGCTTCCGAGCCGATTGGAGATGCCGCAGGTGACCGATGTGCAGGAGGTCGAAGACGCCGTGGCAGTGGACGATCTTGCGCCCCGCCTTGCGCAGGGGAGCGAGATCCGCGGCGGCTTCCTCGAGGGTCTTGATTTTTCCAGTGACGGCCGGGGCGCTCATTTGAGGCAAAGTTGCTTCACGGTGCGCACGTTCACGTAATGGTCGTTGGTCAGGCTGTCGGGATATTTCCCGTCCTTGAACGCGCGGCACAAATCGCGCACGGCGTCCTGGATGGTGCGTTTTGGCCTCCATCCGAGCCTGGCCTCGATTTTACGCGAGGAAATGTGGTAGGAGCGGTTGTCGTTGGAGGTGGTGGTCTCCACGCGGATGGGCGTCCTTCCGGGATACTCGTCCTCCACCACCCCGCGCACCAACTCGGCGAGCTGGGCGACGGTGTGGTTTTCGCAAACGGCGTTGAAGGCCTCGCCGGCGATGAGTTCCTCCGGTGTTCCGAGCAACTGGGTGTAAAGATCGGTGATGTCCTCAATGTGGATGTTGGGCCTCTTCTGCGCGCCGCCAAAAACCGTGATGACGCCCTTGTGGACGGCCTGGCTGGTCAGAATATTGACCGTCAAATCGAAGCGCATGCGGGGGGAGCAGCCGCACACCGTGGCGGGCCGGAGGATGGTGGTGAGAAAAACCGGGGATTGATGGCGAAAGAGGAGCGGCTCGCACAGACCCTTGTATCGGTTGTAGTCGGTCAGGGGCACAAAGGGGTGCTCCTCCGTGACTTCCGGCGCGTCGCTCACGCCATAGACCGAGCTGGTGGAGACATAGAGGAAGCGCCGCACCCCGGCGGCTTTGCTGGCGGCGACCATCGGTTCGAAGCACTCATAATTGATCGTGCGGCTCAGGGAGGGATCGAGGTCGAAACTGGGATCATTGGAGATGCAGGCCATGTGGATGACGGAATCCACGCCCGCAACGTGCCTGGAGTAATTTGCAATGTCCCGAATATCGCCTTTGACGACCCTCAAATGGGGATGCGAGGGCAAACCCTGAGCGCCAAAAAGCATCCAATCATAAACGATCACCGCATAGCCGGCGCGGAGCAGTTTCGGGACCAGAACACAGCCTTTGTAGCCGGCTCCGCCGGTGACCAGAACAGTTTTCATTGAAGAGTCAAAGATGAGTCAAACGCGCGCCGTTGGCGAGTCTTTTCTTTCTTGGATGCCGGCAATGTCGCCGGAGATTCCACCGGTATTGACGAGGATCTACTGTGTTTGTTTCGGGCTGTGGAACGCGCTGCCCGCCTGGTAGAGTTTCAGTTCTGATTCAAGGGCCACGGCGGACTCCTTGTCAGATTGCGCCTCGGCCAGGCTCAAGGCGCGCTGCGCCGTCTCCACCGCCTCGGGAAACCGTCCGGCCTCCGCGCAGGCGGCGGCCAGGGTGCGAAGAATGATCGGATTCTGTCCGCCGGTCAGCTTGTCGGCCTGCCGGGCCAGTTCGACGGCTTTGGCCCCGTCGCGCAGGGAGGCCTCCGGCCCGGTGGCCAGGAGCCAGGCGAGGCTGATTTGGAAAGTCGGATTGGCGGGTTGGATTTGCAGGGCCTTTTGGTATTGGATGACGGCTTGGTCCATTCTGGAGGTTTGCAGAAGGGCTTTGCCCAAGTTGTAGCGCGCTTGCGCGAGGTCCGGATTGATTTGGAGGGCTGTTTGGAATTGGGAGATCGCCTCCTCCACTCTGGCGTGTTGGAGAAGGAGCCAGCCGAGGTTGTTGCGGGTTTCCGCGTCGTCGGGCTTGATTTGGAGGGACCTTTGGAAATGTGCAATTGCGTCGTCCACTCTGCCCGTTAGCACAAGCGCGTTGCCCAAGTCGTAGTGCGCTTCCGCGTCGTCAGGGTTGATTTGAAGAGACCTTTGGAAATGAGCGATTGCGTCGTCCACTTTGCCTTTTTGCAGAAGAGCTTTGCCCAAGTTGTCGTGCGCTTCCGCGAGGTCCGGCTTGGTTTGGAGGGCCTTCTGGTATTCGGTGATCGCTTCTTCCACTCTGCCCTTTCTCAGCAGAGCGGTGCCCAGGTTGTTGTGGGCGTCCGCGGAGCCCGGCTTGATTTGGAGGGCCATCTGGTATTCGGTGATCGCTTCGTCCACTCCGCCTTTTCGCAGAAGAGCGGTGCCTAGGTTGTTGTGGGCGTCCGCGTAGTCCGGCTTGATTTGGAGGGCCATCTGGTATTCGGTGATCGCTTGGTCCTCCCTGCCCTTTTGCAGAAGAGCGCTGCCGAGGTTGTCGTGGGCTTCCGCGTAATCCGGCTGGAATTGCAGGGCCTTTTGCAAATGAGCGATGGCTTCGTCCGCTTTGCCCAATCGCGCAAGAGCGTTGCCCAGGTTGTTGTGGGCTTCCGCGTGGTCCGGATCGATTTGCAGGGCCATTTGGAATTGGCTGATCGCTTCCTCCACTTTCCCCTTTTGCAGAAGAGCGGCGCCGAGGTTGCAGTAGGCTCCCGCGGATTCGGGCATGGTTTGCAGGGCCTTTTGGAATTGGGCGATTGCTTCGTCCACTTTGCCCGTTTGCAGAAGGGCGGCGCCGAGGTTGTCGTGGGCTCCCGCATAGTCCGGCTGGATCCGCAGGGCCTTTTGGAACTGGGCGATCCCCTCCTCCACTCTTCCCATCCGCACAAAAAGGGTGCCGAGGTTGTCGTGGGCCTCCGCGTAGTCCGGCTCGATTTGCAGGGCCTTTTGGTACTGGGTGATCGCTTCGTCCACGTTTCCCCTTTGCAGAAGCACGTTGCCAAGGCCGAAGTGGACTTCTTCTTGCAAATCAAAGCTGGCCAACAGGTTGAAGACCACTGAAAAGGCCAGCAACAAACCCCACCCGCATCGCGCGGCCCGCCGCCAGGCCGGTTGGCCCGCCATGGCGCGCTCCACAGCGAGAATGCCAATGACCGCCAGGAGCATCAGCGGGGAGGCGTACTCCAACTCGTAGCGCAGGCACATCGAGTCGTGGAAACAAAGGGTCAGCGCGCAGACCCCGAAAAGAAGAGCCGCCGCGCCCAATAACCAGCGCAAAAGAGAGCGGGCCTCCGCCGACCGGCTCCGCCAGGCCAGGGGCGCGGCCAGCGCCAGCCAGACCAGCGGGATATTGGTCAGAACGCCAAAAGGATGCTCCACCTGCCAATAGCCCGGAGGCTGCGGAGGCGGCGCAATGTCATGCACGAAGGGAGGCCGCCAGTTCCAGCGGGCCCATTCCAAAAAACCAAGCCGGAAATTGAACCAGACGTAGCGCGGGCTGAACAGTTGATGTGTGTGGAGCGGCAGTTGGTAGTTCTGCCCGAATTCCAGCGGATTGTCGAAGCGCAACGCGTTGTAAACCATCAGCCCCAGCCCAACCGCCAAAATCGGGCCGCCGCCGGCCAGCAGCAATGGCCGCAACGGTCGTTTCTCCCGCCATGCCTGCGCCACTGGAACCAGCAGGATGACCGCGCCGAACAACAGCGAGGGCCGCGCTCCCAAGGCCAGACCGTAGGCCAGACTCGCCGCCGCCAGCCAGCACAACCGACGCCGCGGGTTCTGCAAGGCGCCCCAAACTCCCGCCAGCGCCAGCATGGTTAGGGCATACCCGCCACTGATCGCCACTTCATAAACATCACACCGCCCCAAAATCGCAGGCGCGCAATTGGCCAGACCCAAAGCCAGCGCCCCAGCCACCACCACCCAAAAACCGGTTTTCCTGAAGTAACGCCACCATGCCGCGCAGACCAAACCCATCCCGGTCAGAAAACCCACCGACAAAAAAATTACCACCGCGTCCTTCTGCAAAAGGTAATGGCCGGTCAGCGCCGCATAAGGCCAGAAAAGCAGCAAGGCGGGTGTGACCCCAAAATACAGATACAGCTTCCCTTTGTAGTAACTCAGGTCGGCCAAGCCGGCGCTCACGCCGTCCCACCAAACCAGATTGGCAGGGGCGCCAGGCTGGGCGAGGCTGGGCGGCGCCTCTCGTTTCAGATTGAGCCGGCCCTCCCGAAAACCCCGCACGAGGAGGTTGTAATAGCTGTCTTTGGCCCCGGAACCCAAAAGCTCGAAGATTCCCGAGTGCGCGCTCCAGGCATAAATGCCAATGACCAGCGAACAGACCGCCCCAAGAAGAGCCCGGCGCGTCCATCGGGTTGTCCCTCCAATGGCCGCCACTTTCTCCTCTTCTGTTGAGCTATCCGACATGGTTTCAGCTTTCGATTTCAAACAGCCCCCTCATCGCGGCGCATCCCGCACCGGCGTGTCCGCCTCGTAGAGTTTGATCTCCTTCTGCAGCGTCGCGGCCAGCGTGTCGTTCTTTTGTCCCAGTGCCAAGTCCAAACCGCGCCGGGCCGTTGCGGCGGCCAGTGTGTAGCTTCCCACCTCCGCGTAAGCGGCGGCCAGGGTGCGCAGCATCATCGGATTGCCGCCCCCGCTCAACTGGTCGGCCTGGGCGGCCAGCGCGACAGCTTTCGCGCCGTTGCGGAGCGCCGCGTCGGGGGTCGTGGCCAGCAACCAGGCCAAGTTGTTGAGAACATAGATCTGGTCGGGCTTGGTTTGCAGGGCTTGTTGCCAGGAGTCCAGGGTCTTCTGGATTTCTCCTTTTTTGAAAAATGCCGTCCCCAGACCGGAGTAAGTGTCCGCGGAGCGGGGGTTGATTTTTATCGCCCGCTGATAGGAGACAATTGCCTCCTCCAGTTTGCCAGAGTTGAGAAGAGCATCGCCCAGCTTGAGGAGAGCCTCCCAATCGTCCGGCTTCATTTCCAAGGCTCTTCTGAATTGCGCAATGGCCTCTTCCAGATTCCCCTTTCCGGAAAGAGCAACGCCCAGGTTGTAGTGGGCATCCTCAAGGTCCGGCTGGAATTGAAGGGCTGCTTGGAAGTGAGCGATTGCCTGGTCCACTGCGCCCTGTTGCAGAAGAGCGGCGCCGAGGTTGTTGTGGGCGTCCGCGTAGTCCGGCTTGATTTGCAGGGCCTTTTGGAATTGGGCGATTGCCTCCTCCACTCTTCCCATCCGCACCAGAGCGGAGCCGAGGTGGTCGTGGGCTTCCGCGTAGTCCGGCTCGATTTGCAGGGCCTTCTGGAACTGGGCGATTGCCTCCTCCACTCTTCCCATCCGCGCAAACGCGGCGCCGAGGTTGTCGTGGGCTTCCGCGTAGTCCGGCTCGATTTGCAGGGCCATTTGGTATTGGGAGATCGCGTCATCCCCCCTGCCCTTTTGGAGAAGCGCGGTGCCAAGGTTGTTGTGGGCGTGCGCGTAGTCGGGCTTGATTTGCAAGGCCTTCTGGTACTGGCTGATGGCTTCGTCCAGTCCGCCCTTTTGCTGGAGAGCGTTGCCGAGGTCGTAGTAGGCTGCCGCCAGGCGCGGATTCAGTTGCGCAGCCTGCTGGAATTGGGCGATCGCTTCGTCCAGTCTGCCCTTTTGCAGGAGAGCGGCGCCGAGGTTGTTGTGGGCGTCCGCGTGGTCGGGCTTGGATTGCAGGGCCATTTGGTACTGGCTGATCGCATCCTCCACTTTGCCCTTTTGCAGCAGAGCGTTGCCGAACAAGTTGTGGGTGTCTGCTTGCAATTCAAATCTCGCAAAGAGGTTGAACGCCGCCGAAACGGCCAGCAACATTCCGCAGCCGCAGCGGGCGGCCCACCGCCAAACCGGTTGGCCGGCCAGGGCGCGCTCCAAAGCAAGCAGGCCAATGACCGCGAGGAACGAGAGCGGAGAGGCATACTCCAACTCATAACGCAGGGCCATGGAATCGTGGAGACACAGGATGAGCGCGGCGGCGCCGAAGAGCAGAGCCACCGCACCAACAAACCAGCGGAGAATTGAACGCGCTTCCACCGACCGGCTTCGCCAAGCCAGCGGGGCGGCCAGCGCCAGCCACACCAGCGGGATACTGGTCAGAACGCCAAAGGGATAATCCGCGTGCCAATAACCCCGAGGCGGCGCGGGCGGCGCAATGTCCCGCACGAATGGAAAATGTCCACTCCATCCCGCCGGATCCAGAAAACCAACCTGGAAATTGAACCAGAGATAGCGCGGACTGAACTGCTGGTGCGAGGTGAACGGCAACTGGTAGCGCTGCCCGAATTCGAGCGGATTGCCGAAGCGCAGCGCGTTGTAAACCAGGATCCCAAGCCCAATGAGCAAAATCGGGCCGCCCGCCGCCAGCAACAACGGCCATGCCGACCGCTTCTCCCGCCAGGCCTGCGCCGCCGGAACCAGCAGGATGACCGCCCCGAACAGCAGCGAGGGCCGCGCCCCCACCGCCAATCCGTAGGCCAGACTGGCCGCCGCCAGCCAGAGGGAACGACGCCGGGCATCCTGCAACGCCCCCCAGACCCCCGCCAGTGCCAGCAGGGTCAGCGCATAGCCGCAACTGATCGGCACTTCATAAACATCAGACCGCGCCAATATCGTCGGCGCCAGATTAGCCAGCCCCAGAGCCAATGTCCCAGCCACCATCACCCCAAGCCCGGCTTCCTTGAAGTAACGCCGCCGCACCGCGCAGAGCAAACCTGCGCCGGCCAGAAAACCAACCGACAAGAAAACCACCACGGCGTCCTTGTGCGACAGGTAATGTCCGGTCAGTGCCACGTAAGGCCAGAAAAGCACCAAGGTGGGGGTGACACCAAAATAGAGATACAGCTTCCCGTTGTAATAACTCAGGTCCGCCAAACCGGCGCTCACGCTGTCGGCCCAACCCAGATTGGCAGGAGCGCCAGGCTGGGCGAGTCCGGCTGGAGGCTCTCGTTCCACGTTGAGATGGCCGTTGCGAAACCCGCGCACCTGGAGATTATAATAGCTGTCCTGCGGGCCGGAACCCAACAACTCCAACACTCCCGAGTGGGCGCTCCAGGCATAAACCCCAATGACCAGCGCGCAGAGCGCACCCAAAACGACGCGGCCCGTCCATCGGGTTGCGACTCCATTTGACGCCACTTTTACCCCTTTTGACGCGCCGCCTGTCATAGTTTCAGTTTTCCACTTTCAAATTTGCCGCTCACGGCGGCGGCTTCGGCGGCGTTGGCTCGCCTTTTTGGGGCGCTTCTTTTGGTTGTGCCGTCCCGCTATCCGGCGTGATGCTGTATCGGGCCGGCGTGTCCGCCTCGTAGAGTTTGATCTCCTTCTGCAACGTGGCGGCCAGCGTGTCGTTCTTCTGCTCCATCGCCAACGCCAGGCCGCGCCGGGCCGTGACGGCCGCCATCCCGAAACTTCCCGCCTCCGCGCAAGCCGACGCGAGGGTGCGCAGAATCAGCGGATCGCCGCCCCCGCCCAACTGGTTGGCCTGGGTGGCCAGCGCGACGGCTTTTGCGCCATCGCGGAGGGACGCGTCGGGGGTGGTGGCCAGCAGCCAAGCCAGGTTGTTGAGCACATGGATCTGGTCTGGATTGATTTCCAGGGCCTGCCGCCAGGAGTCCAGGGCCTCCTGGGTTTCCCCTTTCCTCGACAAGGCCACGCCGAGATTGGCGTAATCGTTGGTGGAACGGGGGTTGATTTTGAGCGCCTGGCGATAACAGGCGATGGCGTCCTTCAAATCCTTTTTTTGCAGGAAGTCGTTGCCGAGGCTGCTCCATCTGGTCTGTGGGTCGGGACTCAGGGAGTAGGCGGTTTGGAAGCAGGCCATCGCCTGGTCAAAATCCCCTTTTTGGAGGAGAGCACAGCCCAGATTGTTGCGGACCTCCGGGTAATCCGGCTTGATTTCCAGCGCCTTGCGGTAATGCGCGATGGCCTCCTCCAGGTCTCCCTTCGCCGCCAGAGCGTTGCCCAGGTTATTGTGGGCTTCCACGTTGTCGGGATGGATCTCCAGTGCTTTTCGGTATTGCGCGATGCCTTCCTCCCGGTCGCCCTTGGCCAAAAGGGCGGCGCCCAAGTTGATGAGGGGGCCTTCCTCGGCGGGCTTGAGTTCCATGGCCGCGCGGTATTGGGCCAGGGCATCGTCGAGTTTGCCCGACTTGACCAGGGCGTTGCCCAGGTTGAAGTGGGCGTCCTCATTGGCGGGATTGATCGCCAGGGCTTTTTGGTATTGCGCGATGGCCCCCTCCAGGTCTCCCTTGACAGTCAGAGCATTGCCGAGGTTGTTGTGCGATTCCGTGTAGTCCGGCTCGATCTGCAGGGCCGCCTGGTAATGGGAGATCGCTTCGTCCACTCTGCCCTTTTGCATGAGAGCGTTGCCGAGGTTGTTGTGGGCGGACGTCAAGTCGGGCTTGATTTGCAGGGCTGTTTGGAATTGGCTGATGGCTTCGTCCACTTTTCCCTTTTGCAAAAGCGCGGTGCCGAAATTGCAGTGGACGTCCGCGGAGTCGGGCTTGATTTGCAGGGCCGTTTGGAATTGGCCGATGGCTTCGTCCACTTTTCCCTTTTGCAGAAGCGCCTTGCCAAGGCCGATATGGGCGAGCGAGAGGGCGGGGTCGCTTTGCAGGGCCGTTTGGTATTGGTTGATCGCTTCGTCCACCCTGCCCTTTTCCTGAAGAGCGGTGCCGAGGTCGTAGCAGTCTTCCGCGTAGGCCGGCTCCAGTTGCAGCGCCTTCTGGTAATGGGTGATCGCCTCGTCCACCCGGCCCTTTTCCTGAAGAGCCGATCCCAAGCCGCATTGGAGTTGTGCCTGCAAGTGAAGGCCCGCCAACAGGTTGAACGCCACCGAATACGCCAGCAACAACCCCCAGCCCCAGCGGGCGGCCCGCCGCCACACCGGCTGGCCGCCCAGCGCCCGCTCGACAGCAAACACCCCAAGGACCGCCAGCAACACCAGCGGAGACGCAAACTCAAACTCGTAGCGCACCGCCATCGAATCGTGCAGACACAGGATCAGCGCCGCCGTCCCGAACAGCAGTGCCACCGCCGCCACCAACCCCCGCAACCTCATGCGCCCCTCCCCCCGCCCCCTCCCCCACGCCAGCGGCGCCGCCAGCGCCAGCCAGACCACCGGCATGTTGGTCAGAACCCCATAGGGATAATCCACACTGGAATAACTCCGCGGCGCCGCCGGCGCCACAATGTCCCGCACAAAGGGAAAATGCCCGCCCCAATGCGCCGGCGCCAGAAACGCCACCCGGAAATTGAACCCCAAGTAGCGCAGCCGGAACTGCTGATGCACGCCCGCCGCCAGTTGGTAGCGCTGCCCAAATTCCAGCGGATTGTCGAACCGCATCGCGTTGTAAACCAGGATCCCCAGCCCCAGGAGCACAATCGGTCCGCCCGCCGCCAGCAACAACTTCCACACCGGACGCCTCTCCCGCCACGCATGCGCCACGGGAACCAACAGAATCACCGCCCCCAACAACAACGAGGGCCGCGCCCCCAGGGCCAATCCGTAGGCCAGACTGGCCGCCGCCAGCCACAGGAAACCCCGCCGCCCACCCCGCAGCGCCGCCCACACCCCCGCCAGCGCCAGCATCGTCAGCGCATACCCGCAACTGATCGCCACCTCATACACATCCCCCCGCCCCAACATCGCCGGGGCGAAATTGGCCAGGCCCAGAGCCAGGGTCCCGGCCACCAGCGCCCCAAAACTGGTTTCCGGGAAGCCACGCCGCCACACCGCGCACAGCAGACCCGCGCCCGCCAGAAAACCGACCGAGAAAAAAATCAGGACCGCGTCTTTGTGCGCCAGATAGTGGCCGCTCAGCGCCACATAGGGCCAGAAAAGCACCAGGGCGGGCGTGACCCCGAAATAGAGATAGAGCTTGCCCTTGTAATAACTCAGGTCGTTCAAACCCGCCATCTCGCCCTCCGTCCAATTCAATTCCAGAGGGTTGCCCAGCTTCGCGAGTCCGTGGGCGCTCCAGGCATAAATCCCAATGACCAGCGCGCAGGCCGCCCCCAAAACAGCGCGGCGCGCCCAGCCGGTCCCGCCTCCATTTGCCGCCGCTTTTCGCTTTTCTGTTGTGCTGTCTGACATCGTTTCAACTTTCAAATCTCAAATAGCGCGCTCAGGGGGGTGCCTCTCGCACCGGCTTGCGTGTCTCATAGAGTTGGACTTCCTTTTGCAATGTCGCCGCCAGCGCGTCGTTCTTCTGCGCCACCGCCAACTCCAGGCCGCGCTGGGCGGTGGTCGCCGCCAGCGCATAATCCCCCGTCTCCGCGCGCGCCGCCGCCAGGGTGTGCAGGATCATCGGATTGCCGCCCCCGCTCAACTGGTCGGCCTGGGCGGCCAGCGCGACGGCTCTTGCCCCGTCGCGCAGCGACGCGTCGGGGGTGGTCGCCAGCAGCCACGCCAGGTTGTTCAGGACATGGAGTTGGTCCGGCTTGATCTCCAAAGCTTGTTGCCAGGCGCCCATCGCCTCCTGGATTTCCCCTTTCTTGAAATAAGCCAGGCCCAGATTGGCGCAGGCGTCCGCGGACAGGGGGTTGATTCTCATCGCTTCCTGATAGCAGACAATTGCCTCCCCCAAATTCTGTTTGTGAAGGAAGTCGTTGCCGAGGCGGAAGCGGGAGTCCGCTTGCAATTCAATGCCCGCAAACAGATTGAACGCGGTGGAAAAGGCGAGCAACAAACCCCAACCCCAGCGCGCGGCCCGCCGCCACGCCGGCCGGCCCGCCAGCGCGCGCTCCAAGGCCAGAATCCCAATCACCGCCAGCAGCACCAGCGGGGACGCATACTCCAACTCGTAGCGCAGGGCCATGGAATCGTGCAGGCACAGGACCAGCGCGCCCGCGCCGAACAGCAGGGCCACCGCCCCCAAAAACCAGCGCAAAATCAAGCGCGCCTCCCCGGAGCGCCCCCGCCAGGCCAGCGGCGCCGCCAGCGCCAGCCACACCAGCGGAATGTTGGTCAGGATGCCAAAGGGTACATCCACATTGGAATAACCGCGCGGCCACGCGGGCGGCGAAATGTCCCGCACGAACGGATAACGGAGACTCCACCGCGCCGGATCCAAAAAGCCAGCCTGAAAATTGAACCAGAGGTAGCGGGGACTGAACTGTTGGTGCGCGATCAGCGGCAACTGGTAGCGCTGCCCGAATTCCAGCGGATTGTCGAAGCGCAGTGCGTTATAGACCATCAGCCCCAGACCCACAAGCCCAATCGGGACCGTGGCCGCCAGCCACAACGGCCACACCCGCCGCTCCTCCCGCCACGCCTTCGCCACGGGAACCAGCAGTATGACCGCCCCAAGCAACAGCACGGGGCGCGCCCCCACGGCCAGCCCGTAGGCCAGACTGGCGGCCGCCAGCCAGCGCCACCGGCGCCGCGCGTCCTGCAACGCGGCCCAAACCCCCGCCAGCGCCAGCATGGCCAGCGCATACCCGCAACTGATCGCCACCTCATAAACTTCGCACCGTCCCAAAAGCGCCGGCGCCAAATTGGCCAGGCCCAGAGCCAATGTCCCGGCCGCCACGGCCCCAAAACTGGCTTCCTGGAAATATCGCCGCCACACCGCGCAAAGCAAAACAACCCCGGCCAGAAATCCCACAGAGAAAAAAACCACCACCGCCTCCTTGTGCGGAAGGTAATGGCCGGTCAGCGCCGCGTACGGCCAGAACAGCGCCAACGCCGGCGTCACCCCAAAGTACAGATACAGCTTGCCTTTGTAGTAACTGAGGTCTTGCACTCCATCATACGCCGTCAAATTCTCCGGCGCCTGGGTCCGCCGCTCAGGCGCGTTGGCGCCGGGTGCCGAAGGGCCGCCGGACAAGGGGAGGCCGGGAGGAACCTCGCGTTTCACGCTCAGTTGGCCCGCGCGAAAACCGCGCACCAGCAGGTTATAGTAGGTGTTCTCCGCGTTCGATGCCTGCAACTCCATCACTCCCGAGTGCGCGCTCCAGGCGTAAACCCCAATCACCGCCGCGCAGACCGCGCCCAGGACAGCCCGGCGCGTCCATCGGATTGCGCCTCCATCCGCCGCCACTTTTTCTTTTTCTGACGCGTGATCTGACATGGTTTCAGACACTAATTTCTAATTTGTCCGCTCATGACCCGCTCACGGCGGCGCGGCTCGCCCCGTTGGCTCGCCCCGTTGGGGCGCTTCCCCGGGTCGTGCCGTCTGGCTTCCTGGCGTTGCGCCCTCTCGCGCCGTTTTTCCCGCCTCGTAAAGCTGGATTTCCTTTTGCAACGCCGCCGCCAGCGTGTTGTTCGTTTGTTCCCCCGCCATTTCCAGCGCGCGCCGGGCCGTGACCGCCGCCAGCCCGAAACTTCCTGCCTCCGCGTCAGCCGCCGCCAGGGTGCGCAGGATCCCCGGGTCGCCGCCCCCGCTCAACTGGTTGGCCTGGGCGGCCAGTGTCACGGCTCTGGCGCCGTTGCGCAACGAGGAATCGGGGGTCGTGGCCAGCAACCACGCCAAGTTGTTGAGCACCTGCAATTGGCCCGGCTTGATTTCCAGGGCCTGTTGCCAGGCGTCCATGGCCCCCTGGATTTCCCCTTTCTGGAACAAAGCCATCCCGAGATTGGCGCAAGTGTCCTCATAGCGGGGGTTGATTTTCATCGCCTGGCGATCACACGCGATGGCTTGGTCCCAATCCCCCTTCTGGAGATAGACCTCCCCCAGGCTGAACCATGCCTCCACCAAGTCCGGCTTCAGGCCGGCGGCCTTCTTGAAACAGGCCATCGCTCCCTCCACGTCTCCTTTCAGAAGAAGGGCGTGCCCAAGGTTGTTCAGGGCTTGCGCGGAGCCGGGGCTGATTTCCAGGGCTTTTCGGTACTGCGCGATGGCTTCCTCCACATCTCCCTTCTTGAAATAAGCGGCTCCCAAGTTGTACAAGGCATCCGCCTGGGCGGGATTGATTTCCAGCGCTCTTCGGTACTGCGCGATGGCTTCTTCCAGATTGCCCCTCTTGGCCATCGCGGTGCCCAGGTTGTTGTGGGCCGCCGCGTAAAGGGGGTTGTTGACCAGAGCGATTCGGATTTGCGCGATGCCTTCCTCGATGTCCCCTTTTGCCACCAGAGCGCCCCCCAGGTTGTTTCGGGCTTGCGCGGAACCGGGGCTGATTTCCACGGCCTTTCGGTATTGCCCGATCGCTTCGTCCACATCTCCCCTCTGGAAAAGAGCCGCCGCCAGGTTGCCGCGCACATCGTTGTCCTCAGGATTCGTCTCCAAGGCCTTTCGGTATTCCTCCATTGCCTCCTCCGTCTTTCCTTCCGCGACAAGGGCAATTCCGAGGTTGTTCCGCGCCAGAATGCTTCCCGGATTTCGGGCCAGGGTCGCGCGCCAGAGCGTCTTCGGGTCGGAATACATCCCGCATTGGCGCCAGGTCAACGCGCCCAGCGCGGCCAGCAACGCGGCGCAAACGATCGCCCGCGCCAAGGCGCCTTGTCCTGGAATCCGCCCCAATCCCCGCTCGATTCCCGCCCCCGCCAATGCCAGCGGCCCGATGCATGCCAGATATTGGAAGTGGTCCGCCACAAAGGAATAGCGAAAGGGATAGACATCAATAAATCCCAGCGCCGGAAACAGCGTCACCGCGAAACACAACACCGCCGCCAACGGCCCGCGGCCCGTCCGTTTTCGCGCAAACCACAGCGCCGCCACCATTGCCAGCGCGCCGGCGGGAAAGAGCCATTGCCACCACACGGCGGCGTCCAACCGCCAGCGCGGATAGTCAAAAGTCAGATTCACCGGCCAGACCAGTTTGCCCGCGTAGAACCACAACGCCCGCCCCGCGATCAAAACCCGTTCCGCCAGGCTCAACGACCAGGCCGCGCCGCTGGCGCCGACGTGATGCTTCTCCAGCCACGCCGTTTGCAGCCCCAGCCCAAGACCCACCAGGAAAAATGGAACCAGCGGCAGGATGTCGCCCCTCTCCAATCGGTTCTTCTTCCACCAACACCCCAGCAGCAGCACGGCCGGCAGCGCGCACGCCACTGTCTTGCTCAACAACGCGCAGACAAAGAGCACCAGCGCCGCCCACCACCAGCCACGGCGCCGCGATTTGCTCCCGGATTCCCCGACATATCGCAGCCAGGCCCACGCCGCCGCGCAAAAGAAGACCAGGGACAAGACGTTCTTGCGTTCGGTGATCCAGGCCACCGATTCCACAGTCACCGGGTGGAGCGCGAACAGGGCCGCCGCCAGCCAGGCGCCGGGCAGCTCCAGCCGTTTGAGCGCGCGCCAGAGCAGGACGCATCCCAGCGCGTGCAGCAGCACATTGACAACGTGATAGCCAACGGGGTTCAACTTCCAGACGTGGTATTCCAGCCAGAAGGTGGTGTGGACCAGCGGGTAGTACTGCGGCGTCGCCTCGCGGTCAAACCAGATGTGTTTGAGCCCGTTGAGATTGTGGAGCGTCCAGTTGTCCGTGACGTAGGAATCATCGTCCCAGATGTACCCGGCGCGCCACACCCGCTGGTAGGCCAGAACAGTCGCGGCGAGCAGGAGCAGGCCCAACAACCATTCCTTTCGCCATGCAAAGGGGTGGCCGGCTTTCGGCGTCACGTTTAAGTTCGACTGTTTCAAAATCGGCTTTCCGGTTTCTATTTCCCATCTCACGGCGGCGCGGCTCGCACCGTTGGTGCGCTTCCCTTTGTTGTTCCATCTCGCACCGTTGGTTCGCCCCGTTGGGGCGCTTCCTTCTGTTCTTCCGTCTCGCTTCCCGCTTTTGTTCCGTCTCGCGCCGTCTTGCCCGCCTCGTAGAGATGGATTTCCTCCCGCAGCGTGGCGGCCAGCGCGTCGTTCTTTTGCGCCACCGCCAACCCCAGGGCGCGCCCGGCCGTGGTGGTCGCCAGCGCGTTGCTCCCCGTCTCGGCATACGCCGCCGCCAGGGTCCGCAGAATCGCCGGATTGCCGCCCCCGCTCAGGTGCTCCGCCTGTTGGGCCAGCGCTACGGCCTTTGCGCCGTTGCGCAGGGAGGCGTCGGTGCTGGTGGCCAGCAACCACGCCAGGTTGTTCAACACGTAGAGCTGGTCGGCATTGATCTCCAACGCCTTTTGCCAGGCCTGCATCGCCTCCCGGGTTTCCCCTTTCTGGAGGAATGCGACCCCGAGATTGGCGTAGGCGTCCGCCGAGCGGGGGGCGATTTTGATCGCCTGCTCAAAGCACACAATGGCGCATTGCCAATCCCGGTCTTCCAGGAATTCGTTGCCGAAGTTGTACCACTTTGTCAGCGGGTCCGGGTTTCCGGTGGTCGTTTTTTCCAGCCAGCCCAGTCCCTGCTCCAAATCTCCTTTGAGAAGAAAAATCTTGCCCAGACTGTAGTCGGCCGCCGCGTAATCCGGCTCAATTTCCAACGCCCGGCGGTATTGCGCGGCGGCTTCGTCCAGATCGCCCTTGAGGACCAGAGCCGACCCCAGGTCGAAGTGGGCTTCCATATAGCCAGGCGCGGTCTGCAGCGCCTTGTGGAATTCTGAGATGCCTCCGTCGGTGTCGCCCTGCTTCAGAAGAGCAACTCCCAGATTATAATGGGCCTGGCCATAATCGGGAGTGATTGCCAGGGCCTGTTGGAATTGCCGGATGGCCTCCTCCAACGCGCCCCTCTTGTCCAGTACGTACCCAAGGTTGTTGTGCGCCACGCTATTGCCGGAGGTGCGGTCCAGCGCGCGCTTCCACAGCGTCCCGCCCTCTTTCCAATATGATGTCTGGATATATGCGAATACCATCAGCGCGCCAACCACCGCCGGCGCCAACGCCCCGAAAATCTCGCGCCGGTGTCTCCATCTCGCGCCCCATTCCGCCGCGGCCCAGGTCCCCGCCAGGGCCAGGCCGATCTGCGGCAAATAAGTGTACCGGTCCGCATGGGCGGCGTCGGGGGAGATTTGAATGATCCCAATCACCGGCGCCAGCATCCCCAGATACCAGAGCCAGCCGGTCAGCAGCCAGGGGCGCTTTTCCCGGCAAGCCACCGCCACGGTGGAGATTGCGGCCAGAACCGCAAACGCCGCGCAGACTTTCCACGGCGGCGGACCGTTTGGCGGATAGGGATAAGGAATGGCCAATCCCGCCGGGAAAACCATCTGCCACAGATACACCCCATACGAAACCAGGGCGTTGCCGGCCCGTTCCACCAGGGGGAGCGCGTGTCCGCGCCCGACCACCAGTCCCGGCGCAAGCGCCGTCGCCACGCACGCGCCCGCCCCAATCGCGAACAGCGGAATCTTCTCCCTCACCAGCCCCCAAAACCCAACCCGCTCACTTCCCTCCTCTCCTCTATCCCACTTCTGCTTTCCGCCTTCCCCATTCTGCATTCTAAATTCCAAATTCTCCATTCCCCTCATCCTTCCCAGCGGCCACCAATCCAGCAGCAACAAAACAAACGGCAGTGTCGCCACCATGCCCTTGGCCATCAGTCCCAGCGCGAAGAAAACCAAAGTCAGGCCGTAATAAAATTTCCGCCCGCGCCGAATGGCGCAATTCTTCTTTTCCGCAAACCGCACATACGCCCAGAGTGTCAACATGAAAAACAACCCGCTCAACACGTCCTTGCGCTCCGACACCCACGCCACCGACTCCGCCCGCAGGGGATGGATCGCGAACACCGCCGCCGCGAACGCGCTCCGCCACAGGCTCCCGGTCATCCGGCGCAGGACCAAAAACAGCAGCACCGCGTTGGCCGTGTGCAGCAGCACATTGACCAGGTGGTGCCCGCCCGCCCACAATCCGAATAGCTGGCAGTCCAGGATATGCGAAAGAGTTGTCAGCGGTATCCAGTTGGCCACTTGCGTGTGTGTGAAGGCCCAGCCAACCGCCTGGACCGACAATCCCTTTTC
>JBEKAN010000005.1:0-29794 GCA_050015895.1 Verrucomicrobiota bacterium | reverse complement strand
GGATGCTCGCGGGTGAGCTTGATCACCGGCACGTAGGGATCGTGATAGGAGACTTCCGCGCCCCGCTCTTTGAGCAGGGTCATCAGCACGTAGCTGGGAGATTCGCGGTCGTCGTCCACATCGGCCTTGTAGGCCAGGCCCAGGACGAGGATTTTCGAGCCGTTGAGGGCCTTCTTGCGCGCGTTCAGGGCGGCGGCGGCCTGATGGACGACGTAGAGGGGCATGGCGGTGTTGATCTCCCCGGCCAGCTCGATGAAGCGCGTGTTCTCGCCGTACTCGCGCGCCTTCCATGTCAAGTAGAACGGGTCAATCGGGATGCAGTGGCCCCCCAGGCCCGGCCCCGGATAAAAGGGCATGAACCCGAAAGGCTTGGTCTTGGCCGCGTTGATGACCTCCCACACGTCTATTCCCATGGCCGTATAGACAATCTTCAGCTCGTTGACCAGGGCGATGTTGACGCCGCGGAAAATGTTCTCCGTCAGCTTGGCGGCCTCGGCGGCGCGGCAGGAGGAGACGGGAACCAGGGTCTTGATCGCCAGGCCATAAACGGCTCTGGCCCGCTCCAGGCAGGCCGGGGTGTAGCCGCCGATGACTTTGGGAATCAGCGCCACTTTGCTCTCCGGGTTGCCCGGGTCCTCCCGTTCCGGCGAGAACGCCAGGTGGAAGTCCTTTCCCGCCTTGAGGCCGGAGCCGCTTTCCAAGACGGCGCGCAGGTCCTCGTCGGTCGTGCCGGGATACGTGGTGGATTCCAGGACGACCAGGATTCCCTTCTTGAGATGGGGTGCGATGCTGCGGCCCGTCTCAACGATGAACGAGATGTCCGGCTCGCGGTTCTTGTTCAGGGGCGTGGGCACGCAGATGATGACCGCGTCCATCTTCTTGACTTGGCTGAAATCGGTGGAGGCGGAAAAGGCGCCGGTCTTGACCAGTTGGGCGATGGCGGCGGACTCGATGTGTTTGATGTAGCTGCGCCCCTGGTGGATCGCGTCCACCTTGGCGCGGTCCACGTCCAGCCCCAGGACCGCCGCGCCGGAGCGCGCGAATTGCAGGGACAAGGGAAGTCCGACATAACCCAAACCGACGATGGCAATTTTCATAATCTTCAAATCACACCGCCCAATGGAGGCGGTTGCAGGCAGGAGGAAAGTTCAGAATTGTGTCAATTACAAGCCTTTTTTTGTCGCTTCCACCTTGGCGATCTGGTGGCGTTGGCAACATACCAGTGCAGCGCCTCGTCCATGCCGTCCTGGATGCGATGGGTCGGCTGGTAACCGAGGAGACGGCGCGCCAGGCTGATGTCCGCCTCCGAATGGCGCACGTCCCCCGGGCGGAAGTCCCGGTAAACGGGTTTGATCTTCCCCACGCGCGGATGGCTGGCCGCCAGGCCGTCGCGGATCATCTCAAAAAGCTCGTTCAAGGTTGTGCGACGGCCCACGGCCACATTATAGACCTGGTTGACCGCCTTGGGATTCCGCGTGGTCGCCGCCAGCAGATTGGCCTGGACGACGTTGGCGATGTAACAGAAATCACGGCTTGTGCCGCCGTCGCCATTGACGTAAACGGGCTGGTTTTCCAGCATGGCGTCCACCCATTTGGGAATGACCGCCGCGTAGGCGCCCTCCGGGTCCTGCCGGGGACCGAAGACATTGAAGTAGCGCAGCCCGACGCACCGCATCCCGTAGCACCGGGCGAAGACCCCGGCGTAAAGCTCGTTGACGCGCTTGGAGACGGCGTAGGGCGAGAGGCCGTCGCCAATGGTCCGCTCCACCTGCGGGAAAGTCCGCGCGTCGCCATAGACGGCGCTGCTGGAGGCATAGACGAAGCGGCGGACGGCGTTCTCGCGCGAGGCCGCCAGCATGTTGACAAATCCGCCGACATTGCTGTCATTGGTCTCGGTCGGCTCGCGCAGCGAGCGCGGCACGGAGCCGAGCGCGGCCTGGTGCAGGACATAGGAGACCCCTTTCGCCGCGCGCCGGCAGGTCGCCAGGTCTGTGATGGAGCCGTCCATTTGTCGAAAATTCCGCCATCGCTCCGGCCCGACGGCGGCGCGCACCTGGTCCAAGTTGGATTTCTTGCCCGTGGCATAGTTATCCAGGCCGACGACCTTCTGATTCAAGAGCAGCAGGGTCTCCACCAAATTGGAGCCGATGAATCCGGCGTCGCCGGTGACCAGCCATTTTTGGGGCGAGGCCAATAGTTCCTTTTTGACTTTTTCGCAAGTGTTCATGTTTGACGCGGTCTCAATTGTCCGAATAGAAAAACAGGCGCGCGTACAAGTAGGCAACGCCCTCGCTCATGACTTCCCTGACCCCCTCGCTGTATTTCCACCAGCGATCCTGTTCGTATTCCTCGTCCGGCAGCGCGATGATTCCCACCGTCGTATCGGCGCCAAAAGCCTTCTGGTAAAGCAGCCGGCTGCGCCGGGCGTGGGCGCCGATGGTGACCACATTGATGGCGGCGACGCGCTGATGATGGTCGTCGAGCCACTTCTTCAAGGCGACGGCGGAGGCGTAGGTGCGGTCGCGTTTCACCGTCTGCGCGGGAACCGCGATGATCTCGTTTTTTGGGCCTAGCATTTTCTCCAGCCGTTCCTTGGCCCAGGTGGCGTGATTGTCCTCGGGGTTGGTTCTCAGTTCTTCCCTGGCCAAAACGCCGGTGGTGAAGAGGGTCCGGTAATGGCCCGACTCAAACTCCTTCCAACTCTCCAACAAGGCGTAGTTGGGAATCCAGCCCTCCACCACCAGCACATCGGCCTGGGCGCGGTCGGTCACGGCGAGAAAGGGATGAATCCCCAAAAGCAGGCCAACCAGAAGCGCGGCCGCCGCCGCCAGCGCGACAAGCCAGCCGCGGCGCGAGAGTGTCCAGACTTCCTTGCGCCGCAGCAACCCGGCGCAGGCGCGGCGGGGGGGATTGGCCGGTTTTGCGTCCATCATCGCTCCCGGGCCAGAGAACCCATTTTGCCGGGGGCGCCTCGGAACCATTGGACGAAACACGGGATTCCCTCCTCCACCTTGACCTGGGGCCGGTAGTCCAGGAGGTCGCGGGCTTTGGAAATGTCGGCGCAGGTGACGGGTACGTCGCCCGGTTGCAAAGGTTGGCGGTCAATAACGGCTTTCCTGCCCATCGCCTCCTCCAGCAAGGCAATCAAACGGCTCAAGGTCACGGTTTGCGACTCGCCCAGGTTGATGATGTCGAAGCCGAATTCCTTTTCCGTGCAGGCCATGATGCCATCCAGGGTGTCGCTGACGTAGGTGTAATCGCGCGCGGTCGAGCCGTCGCCAAAAACGGGGATCGGTTTTCCGGCGTCCATCAGCCGGGCGAATTTGTGAATGGCCAGGTCCGGGCGCTGGCGCGGGCCGTACACAGTGAACAGGCGGAGCATCACCACATCCATGCCGTACACATGATGATACACATGGCCGAGGGACTCGCAGGCCAGCTTGCTGGCGGCGTAAGGGGAGACGGCGGAATAAATCGGGTCGCTTTCCACGAAGGGGACTTTGGCGTTGACGCCATAGACGGAGGAGGAGGAGGCGATGGTGATCTTCTTGACGCCGTGCCGGCGGGCCGCCTCGAGCAAATTCACTGTTCCCTCCACGTTGACGCGCTGATACAGGGCCGGTTCGTCCAGACTGGGCCGGACGCCGGCGCGGGCGGCCAGGTGAACGATCTGGTCGAATCTCGCGCGGGCGAAGAGTTCCGCCAGACACTTTGGGTCCGTCAAGTCTCCGTGGCAAAAAACAAACGGCTTCTGCAGCGAGAGAATTTCCCGGAGGTTTTGCTTTTTGACGGCGACGTCATAAAACGGATTCAAGTCGTCCAACACCCAGACGGCGTGTCCGGCTCGGAGCAGCCGCTCGCAAAGATGGGAGCCGATAAATCCCGCGCCACCTGTGACCAGGAAGTTCATTGATTCTGATTGTTCGGAGAAGCTGATGAGGCCGTCAAGGAGGGGACCGCGGCGCCGGAGGCGGCCAGAAGATTGGTCAAAGCATAAAAGATCTGCGCTTGGGGCCAGCGAAGGAAAGGCAGGGTGTGTTTCCATCCGCCCCGGTACACACGGGTGACAAAATGGCCGTCCGGGAGCTGATATTGGCGGCAAAGAACGGAGGCCAGCCTTTGGGCCATGGCGAACGCCTCCGGGATGGCATCGCGCAACAGGGCGCCGAGGGTGATCGCCTCGGCGAAGTCATACATCTCCAACCGGACAATCTGCGCGCGCGGTTGGATGGCAAATTGTTTGGGCAAACCGTTCGGCCTGAAGAGATTCTCGCGGTAATAGCGAAAACCTCTGGCGATGGACGCCGCCACCGCCGCACTTTGCAAACGGCGGTTGAGTTTGAAGAGGTTCTTCAAAACAAAGCAGGTGTGAAAGTGATCCACAAACGGTTTGGAGTCCTCATCCATCGTGTAAAGCCACGCCCCGTCGGCCCGCTGGCTTTGCAGGATGAAATTGAGGTTTTTTTGGGCGGCGCGGCGGTAATCGTCATTGGCAAAACGGGCGGCGGCCTCGAACAAAACCATCGCGCGATAGGCGCTGGCGTTGACGACGCGGCTGTTGTCGGTCGGAGAATAGCTGCCGGCGGCGGCGTCCGGGGAGGTCGGGGTGTCGCGCAAATCCTGATGGACGAACCGCGCGATGGAGGCCGGGATATCCCGGAATACGGGATCGCCGGTGGCGTCGAAGAGTCCGAGAAATGCCTCGAAACAATAAGGTGTGGCGGTGATAAAGGGCGTGTTTTCTTTCCACATCCCGCGCCCGTGTTGCCAGTCGAACGGATAGCCCCAGCAATGGCCGTGGTAACCCGGGATGCTGTAAGACAGCAAATCCTTTCCGAGGTCGAGGGCCTTGTCGAGATACGCATTGTCGCCGGCCAGGTGGTGCAAATTCAAAAATGCCAGCAACAACTGGGCGTCGGCCGTGGCGAAGCGCTCCTTGCGCGCCAGCCAGGAGCGCGCCCCGGGACACACAATCTCCAGCGCCAGAACGGGCGCGATGAGGGGCAGTCCGAGCCATGATTTTCTATAATAAAGCCGGCGGGCGAAAAGGCCGTAGCGGGTTCCCCAGACATCGTAGGGATCGTGGCTGGCGCAGCCTTGGCGATCAAGCCAGCGCAGGAAAATGTGGATGGAAGGCCAGACCGGCTCCAGGTCAAGGGCGGATCGCGCCAAAGGCTCTTGCAGGGATGAGATCATGACGGAAGCCGCGCCCGATCGGCATGACCACGCGAAGCGAGAATTTCGACAATGGCGGCTTTGATCTTGTGCCCAACAATTTCCCAAGTGTAATTCCGCCTCGCCCTGCGGGCGGAGGCGTCTCCGAAGGCCTGCATTTTTTGCGGATCATCCAGCAGTTGCGACAAGACGCGGGCAAGGCCCTCCACATCGCCGGGCCTGACACGGAAGCCATTTTCTCCGTTGATGATAAAATCAGGAATGGCGCCAAAATCACTGCCGACGACGGGCAATCCGGCGCTCATGGCTTCGATGTATGAGATTCCGAAGGACTCGCGCCAGGTTGGCAGGCAGAACAGCGACGCATTCTCGTATTCCCTCCTCACCGAATCAAGCGCAATCCTTCCCAGGACATGGCAATTGCGGACATGGGGATTGACGCCGCAACCGACGATGCGGAGGTGGGCTGTGGGATGATTTTCGAGGACCCTACGGAAAGCCGACACCAATTCCGGACCTCCCTTGTTTTTCCAGACCGTGCCGACAAATAGGATGATTTTTTGCCGATAGCGCCCCAAATCGTTGTTCCACCTTTCGGGCATCGGGGCATTGCAGCCCACGCCGACGCACCGCACTTTTTGGCCGGGACAACCGTACTGGTCCACCAGCACCCTCGCCACGTTGGCGCCCATCGTGAAAACGACCGCGGCATTGTGGTAGATGGAGGTTTCCAGTTTGGTCCACCAAGGTCCGATCAGATGGCTTCGGTTATAGCCGGGGTAGCCCAGGGTGCCCAACTCCGTGTTGTCCGTGTAAACAAAGTGCGGGAGCCCAGGCACCGACCCGTCCCACATCGAGTAGGTCTGGAAACTGAAATCAAATTCCGCGGCATTGATTCTGGCGCCCAGGAGCTTTTTGATAAAAGCGAAGGCGGCCGGCGTTTGAATAAAACAATCCACGGGATCGCGCCGGCGAATCAGCCGCCCGATTCCGTAAACGCGGATCGTCTGAAGCAGATTGGCCAGGACGAACCCGGGGTGGTCGCGCAAAAGCTGGCGGACATTGAAGGTGGCAATCTCCGATTCCGGAAACAGAAGACGCAGTTGATTTGAGACCGTTGTGTGGGTCGGATGGTTATCACCTTGGATAAACGCGATCCTGCTGTTCGCGGAAGACGACACGATTGTAATTTAGCGTTCAGGTGATTTTCACGCCCGCCAAAACCGACCCCTGTCGTCCGTGCGATATCCGGGGTGCAAACGGCCGGTTTCCATAAAGTGGGCCGAAATCACATCTCACCTGAGAAGGCTGCACTCGCCACCCTTCCAAAGGCTCTTGTCTTCAACAATGAAGGACATGCCGCCAGCCCCAAAGGGCCAATAGGGGGAAAAGTGGAAACGGGGATTGGCTTTGAGAAACTGCGCGGCCGCCAGGCGCTCGCCCGCCAAAGCAGTGGATGAATAACAAAAGTAATCATCGAATGCCATGATCGTGCCATGCTGTATGCGGGTGGCGAGAAACTCGAGAACGGTTTGGGCCGAACTGTACAAATCACAATCAACATAAGCCAATGCGACTTCGCCCGGCAACGGTTGATTCGCTGTCTTGGTGGTCAACGTGTCCTTGTAAAAGCCCGGCACCACTTGGTACTCTGTCTCAGGAATCCCCTTTGTCGCGCAGGTTTCCTTGAAATCCGAAACCGACATTTTCATCTTTCCCTCCCGCCAGATCGGGTGCTGGTCTTCCGGGACCGATTGGGGGGGAAGTCCACAAAAGGAGTCGAAGGCCCAAAGTTTGCAGTTATATTTTCGCCTGCGAGATGAGCGATATGCCAGCGCGAAGGTCATTCCTCCATAACAACCAAATTCCGCATAATCTCCAACGATTCCGTTATACGCCAGCGTCATGAACGCGCGCCGCATAAACTCCGCGCGCTCGGTCACTGAATAAAACGTGTCATCCCTATGGATCCACCTCAACGCCGCGAGCGATCGGGAAACCGGGCGCCGGATAAAGCGCGGAACCGTCTTAATATATCTGGATCGCATGGAATCATTCATAATTTGACTTCGTGATACTTTCTGTAGATATAATGGCCGCTCTGTGTTGTCCGCACAGCATGCGCCATTGGAGGAAACCCGACCGTGATGCCAGCAGCCGAGGCAATTGTCAAGGCCCGCGCCAGTTGTAAACCTGGGTCAGCTCGGATGGCGAGAGAGCCCAGTTGTAAACTCGGACATCATCAATGGATCCGGAGAAATAATTGAAGCGGTTGATGCCAATGGGGGCGGCGATAAAAATATCCGGATTATTGTAAGTAGTGTCTGAATTGCCGAACGCGACGGCGCTTCCAACTTGAACGCCGTTCATATAGGTGAAAAGGTTAGTTCCGTTAAAGACTCCGGCGACAAACGTCCAAGTGCCCGGTGTTATGGCCGAGGCGGGGGCGGAAGTTGTCGGAGCGGCGCTGGCGTACACGTAAAAATAGGGTTTGCCGTCCGACCCAACAAATAGAACCTTGTCTTCATGCTGTTGATCGAATCCATCATCAAAACCTGCTATCGTTTGCTGGTTGGTTGGAATGGCCGGTATGTTCACCCACGCTGTGATGGTGACGAAGGGGGTATTCACAAGATTCGCGGTGGAGACGTATTGGTTGACGCCATTGAAAGTGAGAGCATCTCCGATCACGCCCGGCCCCCAAGCGGGAGAGTTGACCAAGTTGCCGGTGTTGAACGCGCCACTGGTGTCGTTTGCGCCTTGTCCCATGCCCTCGTCGAACCTCCACCATCCGAGCAGGCCGTTGGTTATGGTGGGGGTGACATAGGGCGCTTCACCGTAGATGATATGCAGGCCGCTGGGCGCGGCTAGGGCGGGGGCGCTGGCCGCGGATGGCGAGGACGTTGTGCCGGCGGGGGGAGGGGGCGGCGCGACAATGTTGGTGGTCACTGTAACGTCATTGCAGGCGCCCGCGGCGGCAATGGCAGGCTCGTTGATAATCATGGTGGCTGGAAGAGTCGTGCCCGGATCAAAACTAATCACATCGCCTTCGGCCCCGTTGGTGACGGCCACCGAATAGTCATCCACCCGGGTTATTTGCGGCAACGCGGCGCCGGGCGGCACAGGATAAATAACGGTCATGAAGTGAAAATTTGTCGCGGGCATTGTGTTGCTCACCCACAGAGTATGAGCGCGGGGGTACCAATTGCCGCCCGTCAGCCAGTAATTCTCGCCGGTCACAGGGTTGCAGGCAACATTGGTCCCGTTCTCATCAAGGAGGCCCAGGTACTGCGGCATGGCAATATGGGCCACTTCGACCGTCACGGTGCCTCCCGTCAAATTGGTGCATGTGTAACTGAAGCTGATATTGGTGGAATTGGTGCTCAGCACCAAAGTGTTCGGGTAAACAGGGTAAAGCCAGGTGAAAGTCGCCGGCTCCAAGCTTTGCAGGTCGTCATACATCACAAAATACTTTCTGCGCATGAACAAAATATGCCGCTGGACCTTTTGCACAAATGCAAGCGGCGCGCCGGTCTCGACCGCGGCAAACTGCGGGGGTATCAACCATCCCCCGGGAGCGAAATTTGAATGCGGGTAGGCGGCGGTCGCATCAGCCGCCACGTAGGTGTAATTGCTCGTGTCTTCAAACCCAATGAACTTGCTGTAGTACGGCACTACGGGCGCGCCGAGCGGCTGACACTGGCCAATCCCATTGACCAAAAGAGAATAATGATCCCACCCCGCCCTGCCGAACTGGTTCATTCCAGCGCCGGCGTCGGTCACATTTGCACCGTAGGCCCAAATCTCGAACGAAAGATCACTGAAATACGAGTGGCCCTCGTCGCTGCCCTGGGGCCTGGCTTGAAACACTAATCCAACCCCGTTATTAAAGCAATTGGTGGTGTTGGCGCCGTAGGTCGAACTTATCATCCATCCGGCGTTCGTGTAAAGCCTGCCGCTCGCATTTGGATCGGCCGTCGCGCTTGGTTGATTAAAAAAGAAAAGAAACGGAAGGGAATTATAGTTGTCCTGGCTGCTGTCTCCATATATCCGGGACTGTCCAAGCCAATGTTGATAGGCGATTCCGCTTCCCATGAAGTAAGCCAGGCTTCGACCGAAAAGATGCGACCTCCAATAATACATCGAGCCATTGCCCGTGGTGTCGCCCCAGGGGTCGTGCTCCACATTAAGTCCCACCGGAATCCAGCGATCGAAGAAATCCAGTGTGTTGGTCCAAAACGGGTTCAGGTTGAACTGCACCTCGGGGAAAATGGTCTGGGCCAGCATGTGGACGTACAATGTCCCTCCACCCCCAAACAAATGCCCCATTCCATAGCCTCTGCCCTCGTCCTGTCCATCATCCGAATGAGAAGAGCCGGAATTATTGACACAGCCGATCATGTAATTCAGGCCGAGGTTGGCGAGGAGGGCGCAGTTTGTGCCTTCCGGGGAACCTGCCAGCGCGGCCGGCATGGTGAAATTGAAGTTATCAACTTCGTGGCTGGTCCCTCCTTGAAGTTGTGAAAAATACAACTGGATGAAAGGAGACGGATACACATAATTGGTGGGCGCATAATCCCCCCAATTATAGCCCTGGGGATCGTAGAAACAGCCGTAGCCATATAAAATAAACTGGGACCGAAGCTCCAGCGCCTGCAGCACACCTTCTCGCTGGGTAGGCGTCATGACCTGGTAAAGCCAGTCATATCCCAACGCGAGAGAGGTGGTTTCGGCGATGAAGGCCTGCGTCGCGATGAAGTCGGTGATAGGCCCGTGCTGCGCGATATAATTGGTCGCGCAAACATACAGGGCTTGCTGTGGATTTGACGCGAGCAATGCCGGATTGCCGGTCATTTGCCAGACAAACGCGACATTGGCGATGTAGCTGGACCAAGTGCCCGGGTCCAGGACGGCGGGCGGGGGGACCGAGCCGGGCCACCAGGAATTGGTGATCGTTTGGTTGGCCTGGCTTATCATATTGGTCAGCATGTACCCGGTGTATCCCCTGTAAAATCCGTATGTAGCGGTGTTGGTTTGCATCCAATGGCAAAAAGCCGCCTGGTTTCCCGAATTAAACATCATAAACGGATGAACCAGTTTAAGGGCGAGATAATTGGTGTTTGCCAACATGCTTCGGTCCCACGTCTGGGCATTCGAAACAATCGAGAATGAGTTTGTAATCCACAAATTGGTCACCATATTTGTCACCGCAATGTAAGCCACGCGCCAATAGACCGGACTGTTTGTAAACGGCGCCAGAAAGTTGTACATGGACGAGGGCGTTTGCACGTTGACCGCCAGGTTGTTGAAGGTCGGGTCGTATCCCGCCTGAAATTGAAAGACCCGTTCCGTTGTATCGGCGTAGTTGGTCATCGGCCAATAAGCCGGCCAACTGAACCGGGGAGGGTTGAGATTGACCACGTCGCCGTTGCCGGGACGGATATTGACGTTTTTCTCCCAAAGGGCGGTCTGCGGAAGATTGACCACGGCCTCGCTGCCGATCACTGTGGGCGACTGCGCCGGTGCCTGCATGGATGTGAAGCCGAGGGCGGCGCCAATCGAAAAGACATATCTGGCGGCCCGACTGCGGAGGAAATGCTGAGTCATATTGAATGCTAGTTGATCGTTTACTTTCTTCCCTTGGGACGTCACCCTCCATCCCCTTTAGGGATAAATACTTAATAATAGCAAAACTTATGCCACAACCAGGGCTGCTGGGTCAAGACAAATCGGAGCGGAGCCGGAACTCGCCGCCACCATGTTTGCAACGTCTTGAAATCCAATTACTTGCAACGAGGTGTCTGATGTCAGCCCCCGCAACAGGCGGGCAAATGCCTTGTCGTCGCTGTGTTCTTTGGTGTGTCCGATTAAGACAACCACGTCTGGATTCCCGGCACCGGGAGCTGGCGCCGACTTGATCCAGCGCAAAAGCTTCGGGGCCGAGACGTTGTGGAAGTCGTACTTGATGGGCGCCGGCTGCCACAAAAACTTGAGCAAGGCCAAAGGATTCCGTTTGTTGAGGCCGAGTTGCGACATCATCTCCATTTGCCGGTCTTTGGGCACATTTTTTGAGAATTTCGCCCGCAGACGGCGCCAAGTCAGTTGCTCCAGCCGCCGTCCCATGACCGAGCATATCGGGAACTCCCAGACGCGCCCGTCGGAATCCTCCCGCGCAACCTCGTCTTTGACCCGCCACGGCCCTTTGGCGGAGGGCGCCTGGCGATAATCCAAGTTGGCGGGGCCTCCATGAAGCCCCTTCACAACGGACGAATCAATCAAGAACCCGTTTTCGACCAGGGCGGCAAGCAATTTGGCGCCGGGCTGGGCGCTAAATGCCCCCGCACGGTAGGTGGCGACCTTGCGATGGACTCCTCCGACGGCCATCAAATCTTCCAGAAGCTGTTTCCGGGAGGCGATATGGCGGGTGGTTTCCTGTTGTGACTCAAACAGATCATCCACCGTGCGGCGGTCGCGATGCAGCAGCCAGCGGCCCTGCTCAAAGCGCGCGCCCACCCATTCCGGATGGAGGTGGAGCTGGAAATCGTGGCCTTGCCCCGCCAGGGCAGCCACTTGATCGGCCATCTTCTGCGCCGGGTCGTAACCCAGAGCCTGCGTCAAGGGGCGCTGATATTCGACAAAGGAATGATACTCTTCGGCCTCAAAAAAAACTGTCAACGGTGCGCCGTGATCGCGACAAATCCGAGACATGCTGGCGGCGGGCTGGACGATGTGTTGCAGGACGTCGCCACTGCCGTTGCCAAAGATCTCGTAATCAACTGAAAGAACCACGTAACGCATGACTGCAACAAGATACTACACAGCGAGGATTTGTCGATAAACCAAATGCAGGGAATCCATGATTTTGGAGCGGGCCAGACGGGTGCGGAAGACCTGGCGTGCTGCCGCTCCCAGCCGCTGGCGCTCGGCTGGCCGCTCGATCAGAGTCTGGAGCGCGCGGGCGATTTGGGCCGGTTGGCCGGGTTGCACGAATAGGGCGGAAATACCGTCCTGGAAGAACTCCGGAATGGCCCCAACCGGAGTTGTCACGATAGCCAGCCCGGCGGCGGCGGCTTCAAGAATCACCAGCGGAAAATTCTCGAAATAGCTCGGAAGGAGAAAGACCGAAGCTTGCCGGTAAAGGCGGGCTTTCTCCTCTCCCCAAACGCTGGATTTGATGTCGAAATAATCGGCCAACCCATGCTCGGTAATGAACTGGCGCACCTGACCCAGAATGCCTGGCTCCCGCTCCGGTCCTGCCAATTGGATTTTGAAACCCAACTCCGGCGGCAGCAGCGTCGCGGCTTGCAGAATGTCCATCACACCTTTTGGACGTCCCATTGTGCCCAGGGAAAAAAGAACATTCCCGGATCGCTCCAGCGGCATGGCCAGGGCTTCCGTTTCAAAGTCGGGGTCAATCGGGTTATTGACCACGAAAAGTCTTTCCGGTGGCAGCCCCAGCTCAGTGGCGATCTTTTCGCGCCACGAATCGCTCAAGAGTACCAGCGCGTCCAGATGCCCAAACTCCCGCCTCGCGGCCCGCCGCCGCCAACCCGGCAAAGAATTCCAAAACGTCAGGAACGAGCCGCTGTGGATATGCCCGACAGTCCGTGCGCCAAAGAGGCGGGCTGTCTTCATGAGGATGAGCCCCTTTTCCATGGCCCAACCGGCGCTGATGGCGTAATGCGCGATGGCGGGCCGTCGCCGGGCCAGACATCCGGTCCATTGCGCCCATTGCCGCAGAAAATAGCTGGCGTTGACCAAGTTGATCTTTGATTGCCGGGTGTTGCCGACTGATCGGTTGGCGACCAACGGGACAAATCCATAGCGATCCGCCAGCCCCCGGACAAAAGCGCCATTGACGGCAGAGACCGACTCCGCAGGGTCGTCGGAGATGGGTCCCAGTAGCACCAGCGACTTGCCCGCGGCCCGTCTTCCAGCAGGGGCCACGACAGATTCGGCGCGGACGTCAGACATGTTTCTAGTTTCCATCACACGGCAATTTCAAACAGGCCTCCGCTCCAGCGTCAACGCCGGCCGCTTTGCGTGGACTCTCGGCGACGGCGGAAAAAGGACGGGCTTGCGGTCTTGCATTCAATTTCGCCCGCCTTTCTGGAAATCGCGCAACGCCCGCTGGTAAACCCGGAAGGTTTTCTCCGCGACAATCCGCGGATGAAACCGGTCCTCGGCGATTCTTCGGGAAAGCGCCTCCATGCGCCGGCGCAAGCCGTCGTCCCCCAGCAATTCCGCCAGCCGTCCGGCAATGTCGTCCGGGTCTGTTGGATCCACCAGAAACCCTGATTCCTCGTGGCGCACCATGTAAGGAATCCCACAACGGTTGGAGGACACGACGGGCAGGCCAGCGGCCATGGCCTCGGCCACGCCCATCGGCGCGCCTTCTTCAAAGGAAGGCAACGCAAAAACACTCGCCTGCGCCAACTCCTGTCGTATCTGTTCGGAAGAGATTGCCCCGAGCAAGGTCACCCTCTGCGCCAGATTGTTTGTGGCAATGAACTGACGAACTCTCTCTTCATGGCCCGCATCGGCGACCGGCCCCGCCCACCGCAACCGGGCGATGGGATTTGCCCGCGACAAGCCGGCAAAAGCCTTGACCAACCCGAGTGTGTTCTTGCGCTCGCAGACGGCGGCCGAGCAATAAATCGTTCCCGGCCGCTCCTCCCGACGGATGGTGAAACATTCCGGGGCAATCGGGTTCTCTATGTCGTAAATCACGCCCCTGGCGATGCCGCGCAGGCGCTCGCGCACGTAAGGGGAAATGGAGATGATATGCGGCTGGTCGGCCCAGGCCGAGGTTTCAACCATTTTCCAGAGCTTGGAACGCAACCACGAAAAACGGCCTCCGGCATATTGGGTGTCCTCGTGAATGAACCCATGCACGGTAAAAACTCTCGGCATGGCCAATCCCTTGACCATGATGCCAAAGGTGTCGTGGGCATGCACCACGTCGGGCTTGAGATGGCCCAGATATTCGTGGATTTGTCGCCGCCCGCGTCTGACGGCGTAGGCGAGAAGCGGGCCGCCGCCGGGAGGCAGGCGATGAACCGTGACGCCTTCCCACGAGGCCGTATCTTTGTGATCTGGAGCTTGATTTAGAGTCACGACATGCACGTCCAATTGTGGAAATTTCGCCAGACCCCGGACGAGATTGACGCTGACTGCCTCCACTCCACCCTGCGGGCGCCTGGGATCGGCGGGAAAGGCGATGAGGACTGCGACTTTCAGGCGTTCTGGCACGCGATGGTTTCCAAAAAGAGCGATTCAAAGCGTGGCAGCACGGAATCCGCCTGGTGGTTGTCGAGAAAGTACCGCCGGGCATTCCCGGAGATCTCCTGGTAACGCGCCGGGGCATCAAGCAGGGAACGGATGGCCGCCTGAATTTCCCGAATATCTCGGGCCACAATTCCGAGATTATGGAGGGCGATGACCCCATCGGGATCGAGAGTGGAAATGACGGGAAGCCCGTGGCTCCATGCCTCGACAAACGTGTTGGGGAAGCCCTCGTATTCCGAGGTGCAACACAGACACAGGGCGTTTGAGTAAAGCTGCGACAATCCACCGTGATTCATCGGCCCATGCACCTGGAGATTAGGAATTCGTGCAGCGCGGTCTTGAATGCTTCGAGCATGCTCCCCAATGCTTCCATCCGGCCCGCAAAAAGGCCCCACCAGATCGAATGACAAATCAACGCATGCTTGCGCCAAGTCCAAAAGGCGATCCGGGCGTTTCACGGGACAAACCCGGCCCACCCACAAAACCCGCTGGCTCAATGGCATCCCGCGAACTTGTTGGCCAACGAGAGGAACCAGACACGGCAAGGGAATGATGACAGAATCCAGGCCAAACTCCGTGCGGAGACGCGATTGCTGGGTCTGGGTTTGAACGATCAAACGATCCGCCTCGCTCAATCCAAGACGGTAAAGCCAATGTTCGTGCTTGCTGACGGCGGGAAAAGCAGGATCACAGTCGGCGTCGCTGGCGGTTGAGAACACAAAGCATTTATGGTTTTTGCGGCACCACAGAGCTATCTGGCCTGTCCCCCCTCCGCCGCCATTGTGATAGTAAACATCCGCGTCCGCCCGGCGCAATGCCCTCACCAGGCCAGTCCATCGCGGATAAAAGTACCTTATCCCTTTAATACCCTCGTCCCTCCGGCAAATCTTGATGATATGGACTCCGCCAACCGTTTCTTCCACAGGGCCGCCCTCGTCCCAAGTAACCATTGTCACGTCATGGCCTCTCTGCGCAAGCCATCGGGCCAGAAAACTGGTTTGACATTCCACCCCTCCGACAAAACCGGACCCTCGCCCGCACAGAGCGGCATATGCCTGGTGACAAACAATACAAATTACGAGCGAATGGCCGCCTTGGGTCATTTGTAATCCTGGAGCGCGGCGAAAAATCTCGCCGGCCTCTTCACTGGGCCGCGCAAGTTCAACGCCTGCCGGAGATGAGCCGCGGATCGGCGAAAACGGGAACTGGCTTGTTCTGCAGGAGCGCCTCATAATCCAACGCAAATTGTTCTGCTGACTCATGCATGTCTGGAATATGATCCGGCGCCTTGACGTTGGCGGCAAACCGACGCCGCAGGTCCTGGTCCTGAACCAGTTGCGCCAGAGCCCGGGACAAAGCGGCCGGATCACACCGGGGGACAATAAAGCCATTCTCCCCGTCACGGATAACTTCTCGCGCGTTGCCGACACCGGTCGCCACACACGGCAACCCGGCGTCAAGCCCTTCGATCAAAGCGAAGGAGGCACCTTCTGAAAGGGACGGCAGGACGAAAACATCTGCCGCTTTCAAGGTTGCCCACACCTCGGCCACAAAGCCAGTAAAAATAACTTTATCCGCGATCTGGTGCTCCTGAAGAAGACCTTGGAGGAGAGCGTAGAAAGGCTTTTCCGCGGGTGTGGCATAGCTCCCTACCAGAATTAGGCGCGCCTCGGGTGCGGCTTTGACGACCGGGGCAAATGCAAGCAGCAAAATATCCCATGCCTTCACAGGAATGCAGCGACCGAGGGTCAGAACCACCACTTCGTTCGCGGAACAGCCCCAGCCTTTCCGAATCGCCTGCGGAGTCATCGTCTGTTCGGGCGGCGCATAAATTCGAGGGCTGTTGCGAACAATGAATTTCTCTTCTGGGATCCCCCTTGCCACCATTTCATCACGCACAGCGGTGGAAACAGCGATGACACGGTGACACAGCCAGCAGGAAATCCGGTTCGAGACGCCCAACTGTTCCTTCAACGACGGCGGACGGCATGCCTTAAAGGCTGGATCCATGTCCAACTTGCTCCAAATGCGCACTTTGGCTCCCCCGAGGGCAGCTCCAATCAACGGACTGGTGTGCATATTATCGCAATGAAACACCACGGTCCCGGTGCGTCTGACCAGCGTCGCGATTCGGCGGATGCATCCCAAATCAAACTGCCCGCGTGGCCGCGGCGCATAGAAGATAGTGACTCCGAGGTCATTGAATTCCTTCAACCACGTCAAATCCTCGGGTGGGCGCTCGAGCACCAGGAAACACCGCCACCCGCGTTTGACCAAGGGCCGAAAATCGGCGGCAATCACTCCGGCGTGTCGCAACGATTTCAGATAAGACCCCCAATAGCGCAGAAAGGTCGTCGGCTTGGAACCTCCTTTCGCCAAAGGCGTCTGGACATTCCGCGTCAGATCGCAGTTCATTGCTCCCTTATCAAGTTCTTCCATAGCCGAAGCAAACCTTTCATCTTTCTTGGAATGAGAGAAGTCCACAGTGGACATGACGCCCCCCCCTTCAGGCGCAAAAACGCGGCGACATAGATCGCTATCAGCAGCGTTGCCGCGGCCACTGCAAGAACAATGGAAGCCACCCACATCGTCGGGAATGTGTAACGCGCGAGCGCCAGGCAAAGCACACACGCCAGCGCGCCTCCCAGGGGTTTGAAATAGGTCTCCCGATAATACCGCCCTGGCGCGATGTTCAAAGCGCGGCAGGCCAGGACGGGTGCCACCAAGCCGTCCGCGAGCGCCTGCGGCACGGCAAAGGCCAAGGCAGCCTGCACCAGACCCCAATGCCAGACCGCCAGCCCCAGCCACAGAAGAACAGCCGAGCAAACGGCCGCGGCCAGCTTCCAGAGCGCCACACGGCCATGCTGGTTCATGCCGGAGAGAATGCTCCAAACCGGCTCCTGCACTAGACTCGGAAAACAGCCAATCGCCAGGATCATCACCAATCCCGAAAGGACATACGCCGACCCCATCCACAGCCGGATGACATCATTGCCGAAGACCACCAAGATGGCAACCCCCGGCATGGTCAGGACGGAGATAAAAGAGGTTGACCTGAGAAACGTCGCCTGCAGGCTCCCCTTGTCCGCCTGCGCCTGCAGAGAACTGGCGGTCGGAATGAGAATGGAGCCAAATTTGGCGCAGATTGTTTGTCCCTGGCGCATCAGATTTCGCGGACGGGAGTAAATGGCCAGCATGGCCGGCCCCAAGAACATCGTAATGAGGAGGGCCAGCGACTGGTTGGAAATCAAATCGGCGATCCGGGGAATCAGGCTCTTGGCGCTGTATCTCGCCTGCTCCAGCCACGTTTCCCACCTCGCCAAACGAAAATCCATGACGAACTCAGGACAAACCCGCCGCGCCAATCTCCATCGCACCATATCCGCCGATGTCATCGAGCCGCAATGCACCAATGCCAGGGTTGCGAGGCCGCCCCCGGTTAGGACCGTCACAATCATTCCCGCCGCCATCACCGCATTAGAAATCGCGCTGATGGAATTATGGATGTCCCACCGATGGCAGCCGACCATGATGCCGCCATACACAGTTAATAATAGCGATCCGGCAATCTCCAGTCCGAGAAACAGCACCACCAACCGCGCGGTGTCCACCTCGGCTCCCAGCTTGGCGCGAAAGAGGGGAACGATCCAAAGAGAGGTGATTATGGTCAATGCCGCCGCCAGTATGGCGGATAGTTTCAGAGACAGCCCAATCGTCGAAACCGATCTTGACAGACCGGCGCTGTCCCCCTTGGCCCGATATCGCGCCACGTAGCGCTGCACCGAACCGCTCAGTCCGAGTTGTACCAAGCCAAAATAACTGACCACGCTCCACGCAAAATCCCAAACGCCCAATGTCGTTTGTCCGAGCCGGTCGGAGATCAGTCGCGGCATAATGAAGCCGGCGATGATGTTGACCACGTAGCCGCCCCAGGCGAACGCCACGTTGCGGCCCAAACGACGCTGGCCGCTGAGGTCCTCCTTGGCGTCGGGCACCGAAGGGAGATTTTTTTCCTTGGGGTCGGTCACGATCTAAACTGCGGGAATTCCAAACGGCGCCATGTTCCTTGGAAAGGCCTCTCACAAAGCTCCAGCAACCGCTGGGTCGTCGTCACCAGCAACTGGCCGGAGTGGTGATAATCGGCCAGCCGCTGGAAAGCCCGCACCGCCGCCTCACTGAACTGCCGCCGACCGGGGCCTAATTTGCCCAAGTGCGTATAAAGGACGCAGACACCCCGGCACGCGATTAACCGCTTGAGGAAGGACTCTGAAAGCACCTCACCCACACCCCAGCCGGTGTCATACTGGCTCACGCCCCGCCAACTCGGATTGCAACGCATGAACTCGAACGCCTCGGACTTGTGGTCCCGCAAACGAACGGGCCGCAGGATCCGGTTGGCCGAGTGCAACCGGTACTTGCTGTGGCCGCAGTGCGCCAGAATTTGCTTGGCCGACTCCCTGGCGATGGTGTCGGCGGAGGCCAGCGGATGGCGCCAGTTGGCAATGCCGCCCAAACTCACTGGCTTGTCCTGTCCAATTACGCTGGTCACTCGTCCCCGCCAAACATAGCGGACGCCATGCGCCAGAGTCAAATCCGCATGATACGCCGGATGCCCCGGCTCATCACCGTGGCCTTCCATGATGTCAGAGCCAAAATTGGTCGGCGCCACTGCGTGATCTATCCAAACCGAGAGCCGGCAGCCATGCCGCTCCAACTCCTCCAGCGCGCGGGCCGCATGGGCGCGGGTGGTGGCCAGATCGCCATAGGAATGAAGGCAGTCAATATGCCCGCTCTTAATCAAAGTGCGGATTTTCTCCCGGTTCTTTTCATCCGTGTTCCAATACGAAAAATGGCCCGGGGACATGTCGAAATAAATGGTGTTGCCCACCTCCAATCCGACCCCGCGCCCCATTGACGTTTCCTCCGTGGTGTTCAGGAAACGCATCAGCTCGAAATACGTTTCAGCATCCGGAGTCTCGTCAAGATCGCTGCAAATGGCCAGCGCGGCACAGTAGGAAGATGGAAGATAAAACATTAAACCGGCACAGATGGAGGCGCTGTAGGCAGGGCGGGGGAGGATTGGGACGCGGTCACCGGGGCTGTGGCCAGCGGGGCGGAGCGGTGCCAGGGCAGCACCGGCTGCGTATTCAGAAAACGCCGCTCAACCAAAAGGTGAAAACCCCAGCCTGCGGCAACTGCGGAAAAGACCGACACAGGCATCGTAATCGCCAAGGTCGGCCATGGGCCTCGCACCCCGACGGCGTAAATCAGATGCGACGTGATTTTCACGACCGGCCAATGGATCAGGTACAAGCTATAGCACATGGTGCCACACCAAGTGATTGGTCTCAAAACGCGGCTCATCTCTATGGCGACATCCCAACGATACAAAACTGAAATGAGAAACGCGAAGAAGAAGCCCACGTAATACTCCTCCAGGTGCGCGGACGGCTCGCGCAACCTCAAAGCCAAGGCCGCGCATCCGGCCGCCAGCAGCCCCAGGCCCGCCACCTTGACAAACCGTGGCCTCCCATAATGCAGCCGAAAATAAACCAAAATCCCCGCCGCAAACAAAAGCCATCGTCCGTCAAAAAAGAACCCAGTGACCGGCAGCGGGGTGACAAAACTGTTGACCAACACCACCACACCCACCAGCAGCGTCATCACACCCGCCCCGCGAAAAAACCACCTGCGGCTTAGCAAGAGAAGCAATCCGCAAATTGCATAAAACTGCTCCTCATAACAAAGCGACCACGACTGGCCGACAAAAAACCACCGCCTCTCTCCAATCACATTCGCCCGCCAGATTTCAGTCAAACTCAGGTTTCCGAGCCATTGAAAAACGGAGAACGAAGCCAAGGGATGGTCCCCGTGAATGTCGTCGCAGAAGAGCCTGGGGAAACCCATTTTAGAGGCTGCGACCATCGCCGCGAGCAAAAGCAGGCAGTAGATCCAATACGGCGGAAATATGCGACGAAAACGTCTGAAGAAATATTGCCTCAGCGGATGCGCCTTGTTCCGCGTGGAGTCACAGGCCGCGGTGATGCAGTAACCGCTGATGACGAAGAAAAGGGGCACCCCGAGCCACGCGTGATCAATCATTCGGAAGATAAATTTGCTCAGAGAGTCGGAAAATTGGTTGGCCGGATTTTCATTGACATAGAACGAGGAATGGTACACCACGATGAGCAGGCAGGCCGCACCACGCCAGAAATCGAGCGAAAAATACCGGGTGTCCTTTTTTGATGATGTCATTACCATCGCGTGGCCATTGCTGTGCTACTCATAGCCATAATGACGGTTCAGAGAACCAGCCCTGATGTCAAAAGCACGAAGCTGGTCGGACGAAAGACTGCTCTTCCATCGCTCATCCACCCGAATTTCACAGCCTTTGTCCAGCCGCATGCCGTTGCCGATGACGTGCTGGGGACAGGAGCGAAAATTCAAGACGATCTTGCCGGGATCCAGTTCAAGGAACTCACAAAGTCGCCTCAGAACCCCCGCCGGGTCCTGGCAAAGATCTTCGTAACTCACCCTTGTCCACTTCCAGGTCGGCAGTCCCCGGAGCAGACAATCGGCGGCTTCGTTGCTCCGTTTCCATTCGTTGGCCGCTTCGGCCATGTTCTGCCGCGGCGGATCGCGTTTCAAGCCCGTGCCCCCCCCCCGGAGCGTTGGATCGCGGGCATCGGCAAAGCTCCATTCATCGGTGTAGGTCATGGCCACAGCCCGGCCATCGCGGATGAGGTGGATCACTTTGATTTCCAATGTGGGATTGTTCAGCAAATACTTCAACCGCAGGGCCACTTTTGAGGAATCAACCACCACTTTGGCCGCCCTGATTTCCTGCAACACTTCCACCAGGGCGGCGCTGCGCCGCTGGCTTTCTCTCAAGTGAGCCCGCCAGGCGGGGGAAAAAAACAGGCCCAGGTCCCGAAGAAACTCCAACCCCGGCCCGCGATGCAAGGGGGCCAGCAAACACTGGGCATAACGGCTGCGCGCCTCGTAGATGCTGGTCCCCGCCTGGGTGATGTCAAAACCCGCGATCCCTCTGCGGGCCATTGCCTGGCTGACCTGCTTCCAGAACGCGCATTCCTTGATCTTTTGGCCGCACGAACACAGGTAGAGGTTGGGGTCTCCCAAAGACGTGGCTTTGAGCTCTCCCACTGTGCAGGCTTCCGGATGCGCTCCCAGCAGCATGGCGAGCAGAGTCGAACCCGAGTGGCTGGCGGCCAGGAGATAGGCAAGCTTGGGCACGGTGCGGCAAAGACAAACTTCGGAGCCACGAAAAAGCGGCCGAGAAGATCAGGTTATTGACAGGATTGGGAGTGGATGTGGAGAGGATTGGTAAGCGTTGGAGACCGGTCAAGGCCACAGAGAAACACAGATGGTCACAGAGAAATCATTTCTCATCCTGTTAATTCTGTTAATCCTGTCCAAACCTTTTTTTGACAGGATGCGGCGTGGAAGCGGGCATGAATTCTCATTTCTAAAATCCTGAGGATCCTGTTTCAAACGGCGGTTTCAACCCCTTCCATCCTCTCCACCAATTCGGTTCCGTCCGCGTTGCCTTCTTCTTCTCCAAACAAGGGCCGGCCGGTTTCAATGGAGCGATTCCGTTCCACGTGAACCCGCAACATAATCCCGATGGCCGCCCACATTCCCACGGCTCCCTCCCGCGGATAAAAGGTCTCCCCGCCCATGCCAGCCACCATCAAAGCGAGCACCAAGGCGCAGCACACCCCTCCCGCCGCTTCAAACAGGTGGTCAGAATGATCCCGGAAAAGCCGGAAAGAACAGCGAAGCACCACCCAGTAAAAAGGAATAATCAGGGAAAACCCCAACAACCCATCATCCAGGAGCAATTGCAGATAGGCGTTGTGGGGATGGGGAAAAGACTCCGTGTCTTGGGTGTCGTCCAGTATTTTCTGGTAAACCCCCGTTGTGATCATGGCCTCACGCCCGAAACCCAAGATCGGCCCCTCTTTGATTTGGGCGATGACGTAGGGCCACGCAATGTTACGGCCGGAAGTCATTTCGTAGGTGTCGGTGGCCTGATCTCCCACGCCAATTCCATGCATCATCCGATCCCGAATCTGCGGAAAAAAGACGCAGATGGCGACAATGACAGTGGGAATGACAGGAAGCAACTTACGCCAGCGAACCACGCAGAGGATTAATCCCACCGCGCCCCAACTCACATAGCCGGAGCGGCCGCCGGTCAGCGCCTGGCCATAGGCAATCATCCCGGCGACGCTGAAGATGACCCAGCGATGAGCCGTCTTTTCCGCCAGACCCAACATGGCCAGAAGCGCCCAGGAAGCCCCCCCCAGCATCATCGAAAGGGTGACCCGGTTGTAGCCGGTCTCATTTTGCACCAATTTGTAGGACAGGTGCTGAAAATCGTCCGAAAGGGCGTAAGAAGGCGGGATATGTTTGATGACTTGGAGCGCCAAGGCAAGGTAGAGACCCAAAACCACCAGAAGCCCCACAACCAGCTGTCGCCTAGTCCGGCAGATGTCGAACAAGATCACGCAGGGCAGAATCCACTTGAGGCAATTGATGATGTCCTCGCTAATCACGCTGCCAAACGTAAATCCATATTCAGCGGGGATCTCAGAGACGTTTAACAACAAGCGGAAAGCGCTCCACACGACGACAAGGCAATACACGACAAGCAGATTTCGAATGTTCCGGGGCATGTCCCATTCCAATCCTTCCCGCCGGCGCCAGGTGTTCCACGCCAGCAAAATCGAAAGCATCATGATGTTCCACGGGTTCAATCCCTGGACGCCCCCGATGTTCTTGAGCGCGTCTCTCACATCCGGATGCTGCATGACTGCCATCAGCAGAATGGAGGCGCACACCGACGCAAACAAATTCCGCCAGGCGTAAAAGGTGAAAAAAAGCACGAAGATCGTGCATAATATGACCCGAATGGACATGGTCTGGAAGCTCCTGCGATTATTCCCCCAACAACGCGGCGACAATCCGCCCGGCCGTCTTCCCGTCCCACAACGGCGGGATGGCGCCGATCCGCGCCGGGCCGCTCAAGGCCCTCTCAAAATCCTCCCGCAGCCGCTCGATGCTCGTCAGCCGGTTGCTCCCCATGGAAATTGTCACCGGCCGCTCCGTGTTGGGCCGCAGGGTCAGGCAGGGAGTCCGAAAATAGGTGCTCTCCTCCTGCAATCCGCCCGAGTCCGTCAGCACGCAGCGCGCGTTCTGCGTCAACGCCACCGAATCATTGTAGCCCACCGGATCTAAAAGCCGCACTTGGGCCCCAGGCGCGAAGGCCAGCCCGAATTCCTCCATCTTCTTGCGCGTCCGCGGATGGATGGGAAAAATCACCGGCCAATGCAGCCCGATGTCGGACAGCTCCCGCACTATCGGCTCCAGCGTCCCCCTCCCGTCCACGTTGGAGGGCCGGTGCAGGGTCACGTAAATAAAGCCCTCTTTCCGGATGCCCAGAGTGTCCAGCACCGCCCCGTTGACGTTTGTCCCCAGATGGCGCACCAGTGAGTCAATCATAATGTTCCCCACCCGCCGGATCTTCCCCGCCGCCACCCCTTCCCGTCTCAGGTTCTCGTCCGCCTCCGGCGAGGGCGTCAGCAGAAGGTCCGCCAGCGTGTCGGTCACCAGGCGGTTGATCTCCTCGGGCATGGTGCGGTCGAAACTGCGCAGGCCGGCCTCCACGTGGGCCACCCGCCTGCCCAGCTTGGACGCCACCAGCGCACAGGCCATCGTCGAGTTCACATCTCCCACCACCACCACCCAGTCCGGCCGCCCCTCCTGGCAGACCGGCTCGAAGCGACGCATGATCTCCGCCGTCTGCGCCGCATGGGTGCCGGAGCCGACTTCCAAGTTGAAATCCGGCGCGGGAATGCCCAGTTCGTCGAAGAAAATCTGCGACATCCGCGCGTCATAATGCTGCCCGGTGTGGACAATGCGGAATTCCACCGCGCCAGCCTCCCTCCCGCCCGCGGCGTTGTGCCGCTGGATCTCGTGGACCAGCGGCGCCAGCTTCATGAAATTGGGCCGCGCTCCGGCCACCAGCATCAGGTTGAGGTTCTTTCTCACGGGGTTTCTCCCAGGCCGCAGTGGGATTCTATGATGTCCACCACATGATCCACAATTCTGGCCAGCGCCGGCGGGTGGACCACGCCGTTCAAGGAGACGCGCGGACGCCTCACCAGGGCGATGCCCTCCACGTCCTCCAGCTTCTCAATCAGCGTCAGGCGGCCTTCCTTCTGCAATTGGTGGTCCACCGCCCCGATTTTCCCGCGGAACACGCTGTACACCGGAACCCCCAGCGCCGCCGCCTCCCGGTTCATCGTGCCCCCGCCGCTGACCACCAGGTCCGAATGCCAGATCAAATCCAGCCCGTCCACCGCCTTTTCCGGGATGATGGTTTTGCCTCCCGCGAACCAATGCGGCGCCTGTGTCCGCAAATGATCTTCCCTCTTCTTATTGCGCGGCAGCAGCACCACCCTCACCCCTTCGGTCTGGCAGGCCCGGTCCATGAATCGCGCAAACAGCAATTCCGCCTCCGGATTGTGGTAATGCGCCTCCGTCGCCGGTGGCCGCGCCACCACGATCAACTCCTGGTCGCTCAAACCCAGTTCCTTGAGAAAATCCGGGTCCGGATGGAAATCGGGAACGTAAACGTCCTCCTTGATGCCCGGATACTTGCGCACATTCTGGCTGGCGCAGGACAACGCCGAGTCCGGGATCACCTCCGGCGCCATCTCCCAGGTCGGCCGCATCAAGGGCGGATACTTGGCGAACTCATAGTCCGCCATCAGCACGGTCGGGATGCCCAGCAAATTGCAAATCAGGATTTGCGACCTGGACCCGTGCGACAAACCGATCACCGGTTTCTCCCTCCAGGCCACAGGCGCCAGTTGCGCCGCCCGGAACAACAGCCCCGCCACCTTGCGCGCTTTGTTCTTCCCCGAATGCCGGCCAATCTTCCGGCACCGCATCTGCTTCTTTTCCGCCAGCTCGCACACTTGAAACGCGTCCCGCGCCGTCAGCACCACCTCGTACCCCCGCCGCTCCAGTTCCTTCACAATAGGCGCGAACAGCGGCACATGCGGCGTGTTGTCCAGATCTACCCATATCTTCCTCCCCTTCCCGGCGCGGGCATGGGCCGGCGGGGACACCCGGGGCTGCGCCGCCACAAACCGAGCCACTTCCCGGGGCAGCGCCTGCCACATGACCCCGCCATATTGGGCCCGGGCGTATTCCAGCAGTTCCTCGTAATAAGCCACTGGAAATGTCGTCCAGCCCGGCCGCGAGCCGTCAAAACACACATAATCGGGATGCACATTGACCAGCGCCATGCCCCCGTGCCGCGCCACCCAGTCCAGTTTCTGCCGCCAGATTTCCGCGCTCCTCTCGGCAAAGAGGAGGAAAAGCGTCGAATCCTGGGGCAGCGTGTAGGGCAGCTCCGCGTAGCCCCGGCCCGCCGTCCCGTTGTGCCAAAACGGAAAAATCGTCCCCGTCGAGTCGGGCTGCGGCTCGAACGGATCGGTGTCAAACGTCGAAGTGTCGTACGCGATGTCCAAATCCTGCAGCCAGTCCAGGTTGTGGAACATGAAGCCCGAGCGAAATCCCACCGCGCCCCACTCCTTGAGATAATGGTTGATCCGCGCCGCCTTTTGCGCGAATCCCTCCCGCGTCCGATACAGCTTCCCGTCATGGTGCAGATCATGCACCCCCACCTCAAAGCCCTCCCGCCCCAGTTGCTCCCGCAGGTCCCGCCCCACCTGGTAGTAGCCCCCTTCCGGGATGAAATTGAACGAGGAGCGGAATCCGTGCTTCTTCTCCACCTCCATCAATTGCCGGCATTTGGCCACCCCCGACGCCCCCTCCACATCGTGCGTCAGCACAAACGCGAATTGTTTGCCCTCCGGCCAGCCCGGCCAGTCTTTGGGCGCCCGCTCCGACCCGGGCAGAATCGGCCAGACATCCCGAAACCGTCCCACCTTTCCCCGCGTCAGCCAGCCCCGAATGGCCATCCGAAGCCGCGTCGGGACCAGTGGCTTGATGCCGTAATAAATCGTGTGGCGTGTCATAACTTGCCGCAATCGAGCCGCCCTTCCCCTTTCTCAATTGATAAAATCGCGCTTCAACCCCTCCGGATAGCGTCAATCACACGGTCCTGGTCCGCCTCGCTCAGGAATGCATGCATCGGCAGGCTCAGCACCTCCCGCGACGCCTTCTCCGCCTCCGGCATGTCCCCCGGACCCCGGCCCAGCTTGGCAAACACCGGCTGCTCATGCAAGCATTTCGGATAGTAAACCGCCGTGGGAATGCCCAGCCCTTTGAGCCGTTCGGCCACCTTGTCCCGCTCCGGAATGCGGATCGTGTACTGCGCATACACATGCGTGTTGCCCGCCGCCACCGCCGGCGCCACGCAATGCCCCGACAGCGCCTCCGAATACCGCGCCCCGATCCTGCCCCGCTCCTCCACCTCCCACGGGAAATGCGGCAGCTTGGCCAGCAACACCGCCGCCTGCAACGTGTCGAACCGCCCGTTGGTGCCCAGCATCGGATGATAGTGCCGCTTCAGCCCCCCATGCGTCCGTATGGCCCTGAGCTTCTCCGCCAGCCCCTCGTCGTTGGTAAACAGCGCTCCCCCGTCCCCGTAGCAACCCAGCGGCTTGGCCGGGAAAAAACTGGTGGCGCCCACCGCCGTCACTCCCCCGCTCCGCCGCCCATGCCGCGTGGCCCCGAAGCTCTGCGCCGCGTCCTCGATCACCGTCAACCCGTGCCGCGCCGCGATGTCGTTGATCCGCTCGTAGTCCGCCATCTGCCCGAACAAACTCACCGGCAGGATCGCCCGGGTCCGCGGCGTGACCGCCCCCTCGATCAAATCCACATTGATGTTGTAAGTGGCTGGCTCTATATCCACAAACACCGGCCGCGCCCCCACCAGCCCGATCACCTCCGCCGTGCTGATCCAGGTGAACGGGACCGTGATCACCTCGTCGCCGGGACCGATGTCCAGCGCCCGCAACGCGATTTCCAGGCTGTGCGTCCCGCTGGAAACGGTAATGCAATGTCGGACTCCCACATACCCCGCCAGCGCCTCCTCCACCTCCGCCACTTCCGGCCCCATCACGAATTGGGCGTGGGCGATCACCCGCTGGACGCGCTGGTCCGTCTCCGCCTTGTAGCGCCGGTACTGCTCCTTCAGATCTATGAATTCCACAACTCAATCTTAATCCGAATCCCTGTCTTTATCCTAATGTTAATCCCAATCTCAATCCCAATCCCCTTCGATCCATTCGGAGCAGGAAAGAATCGGGTCAGCCGGACCTTCTACAACTCCTGCAGCAGCCGTCTGGGCACGTAGCGCCGTGTCTTGTTCATCACCACCCCCAGGTTGGCGCGGGAATCCGTCAGCAGGGCCGCCGCCCGCTGCGCCACGTCGCGGTCCGTCTTCCCGGACTCGATCACCAGCAGCACCATGTCCATGAACCGCGCCAGCCGCGGCGTCACGCTGATCTGCGTCACCGGCGGCATGTCAAAGATGATATAATCATAGTCGCTGGCCTTCATCTTGGACACCAGATGCCCGAACCGCTTGGGCAGAATGATCGGGAGCTTGTCGCGGTTGGTCGTTTCCTTGACCACGTAGAGATTGTCCTGCACCATCGCGCCCTCCCGCTTCTCCTTTTCCAACACGTCGTCCAGCCCCACCGTCAGCTTGCCCTTGTAAAAGTGGTGCGCCTCCCCGTCCTCCGAGTTCATGTTTACCAGCAGCACATTCCCGTCCCCAGTCTCCGAGAGCGAACTGGCCAGGCCGGAGGCCATCGTGCTCACCCCCGCCCCCTCGTCGCAACTGGTCACCGCCACCAGTTTCGGTTTGTGCGTCAGGCTGATCATTTCAAAGTAGGCCACCAGCCGGTCGCGCAACGTCTCGTGGAACGGCCGCAACGCGTGCTTCTCGTCCCACGGCGCCAGCGCCCCGTTGTTCGCCGGCCCCGGCGCGCTGCTCTTGGCTTCAGCCTCCGCCGGGGGACTTCCAGAACTTGCCGACAGCAGCTTGACCTTGCGTCCGAATTTGGGCAGCCGCAACTTCCCATGCCCGTTCAAATAGGGCACCGCCAAAAAGAACGGCAGCTTGAGTCTTCCCACAACCTCCTGCGGACGTTTGAAAGTCCGGTCCAGGACCAACTCCAACAGAAACGCCAGCGCCAGTCCCAGCGCCAGTCCCCCTCCCGCAATGCTCCCGATCACTTGGTAGGACTGCTTCTTGTTCGGCACCGGGGGGGTGGGAGTCTCGATCACCTTTATGCCCGGGTCCCCCAGAACATTTTCGATCCTGCTGGTGGCCAGGTTGCGGTCTATCTTTTGGAGTTCCTCCTCGTCCGCCATCCGAGACCTCCCGATGTCCTGGAGGGCGCCTAGCATCACATTGAGGTTGGTCCCCTTGACCCGGAGGCCCTCCAGGATGTTGCTCTGCGCCAGCATCTTGGCCTGAATCCTCACGATCCGGTTCACCGCATTATTGTAAATCGTAATCGGGTCCGCGGCAGGCGCGGTGCTGGGCGACTTCTCCGTTTCTGTCGGGGCCACCGCCAGCAAGGCTGGAAATTGCTGCTCCATCTGGTGCTTTTTTGCCTGGGCCTCTTGAATCTCGGCCAGATTGGTTTGCACCAAGAGGTTCTTGCTGGTGTAAACGCCCTCCAGCCGGGTCTCATACTCTTGCTTGTCCTTCAGATCCTTGCTGACTTGCCGGTACGCCGCGATCGTCTCCTCGGACGGTTGGACCATGCTGTTGGTTGGCGGCGCTGTTGCATTTGTCTTGCCGGAGGCCATAAGCAGGCTCTTGAGATGCTCGACGACGACCCTCCCCTCGGCCAGATCGGCCTGTTCCGCGTCAACCTCCTTGTAGATTTCCGCCTCCTCCTCCTGGGCATGTGTCATCGCCGTGGCGGGGTCCACAATCTGCGCCGAGTTGAGCAGTTCGGCCTGCCGGTCAGTCAGCCTCGCGATCTCCCCCGTCAGCCGGTCGCGCGTTTTGTTGAAGTACTCGTCGAATTCGCCGGGCGACAGATGGATCTCCTTCTCTTTTAGAAAATAATTGGTGATCATTTGCGACAGCACCAATTGCACCACCGCCGGGTCGTCATGCGAAAAGGACAGGCTGATGGTCTGGCTGGCCCGGGGGATCCCGGAGTAAAAATGTGCTTTGATCACGCGCGCGGCCATGTCCAGGTTCGTTCCGCCGCCGTATGGCGCCAGAATCTTCTCCGGACCCACAAACTCCGCCGCTTTTCTCGCGCTGTCGAAACTCTCCAGTATCTCCACTTCCGTGGCCAGT
>JBEKAN010000004.1:0-30208 GCA_050015895.1 Verrucomicrobiota bacterium | reverse complement strand
CCCGCGTGCGGTCCGTAAACCCGTTAGCGGCTGGCCACGTCTCCTCAAAAACACCTCATCGCAAGAACCCATCACTCTCACAATTCTCCCACCATGAATATCCGAAAGGCATTAGGATTAAGCTGGATTAAGCTGGATTAAGGTAAAAAATAATATTTTTTGTGACGAAATGGCAAACAATGGCAAAAAATGGCAAGGCCGCAATGAACCCTTCCAGCCAGCCCCCTGTCCTCCGTCCCGTCCGCCATAGGCCAGGCGAAGGCGGAAGCGAAGGAGGAAATCGTGTCCAATCGTGCATAATCGTGCATAATCGTGCCATTTCTTCGTTCAAACCCTATTTTATGCCTAATCCCGCGTGTTCTCCACGCATCCTCGCCTCGCCGCACATCAAGTACGACAGGTGCCCGCAACGTCCGCCTGCGCGTAACCCTCATGAATCCCCCCCGGAAGAATCTCACCAGACCCAGCGCCGCCTTGACCTGGTGGACATGATTTGCTAAAAAGGGGGAAATTTCCTATGCGTTTCACTTGTCCAATTGCGGTGGCGGCTGCCATTCTGGCGTGTGCCGGCGGCGTTCGGGCGCAGACCGCGCCCAAGACAGAAGCCTATACGTGGAAGAGCGTCAAGATCGTCGCCGGCGGATTCATCACCGGCATCGTCTTCTCCCCCACGGAGCCGGGGCTGGCCTACTGCCGCACCGACATCGGCGGCGCTTACCGCATTGACAACAAGTCCAAGCTCTGGTTCAGCCTCACCGACTGGGTTGGCCCGACCAACTCCAACCTCGGCGGCTGCGAGAGCGTCGCGCCCGACCCGGTCAACCCGGACAAGGTGTACCTCGCGCTGGGCACCTATCGCGGCGGCGGCGCGGGCATCGCGCGCTCGTCCGACGCGGGCAAGACCTTCCAAGTCACCACCATCCCCGTCACCATGGGCGGCAATGAGGACGGCCGCGGCATGGGCGAACGCCTCGCCGTGGATCCCAACGACACGCGCGTCCTCTACTTTGGCTCGCGGCGGGACGGCCTCTGGCGCAGCGCCGACGCCGCGGTGACATGGGCGCGCGTGGAGGCGATGCCCGTGACCGGCGGCAACGGCGGCGGCATTACCTGGCTCATTTTCGACACCCGCAAGGATGACGCGCCCAACCAGCCCACCCGCAGCATTTTCGCGGGCGTGGCGGCTGGCGGGACCTCCTCGCTGTATCACTCGGCGGACGCGGGCCAGACCTGGCAGCCGATTGCCGACTCGCCCAACTTCATGCCCCACCGCGCCGTGCTGGAACCCGGCAGCCACACGCTCTACGTCAGTTTCGGCAACGGTCCCGGCCCCAACAACGTCAGCTCCGGCGCGGTCGCCAAGTATGACATTGACGCCAACAAATGGACGCTCATCACGCCCAACAATCCCGGCAACGGCGGCTACGGCGGCATTGCGCTGGACCGCCAGCATCCCGCCACCCTGATGGTATCCACGATTGACCACTGGGGACCCGCCGACGACATTTTCCGCTCCACCGACGGCGGCGCGACCTGGAAGCCGATCGCGGCCACCACCGATCGCGACACATCTTTTTCCCCGTACATGTCCAACTTGTTGCGCGGCCATCGCTTCGACTGGTGGCTGGCGGCGCTGGCGATTGATCCATTCGATTCCAACCACGCCATGTACGGCACCGGCGGGACGATATGGGGCACACATGACATGACCGACTTCGACGCCGGCAAACACACGCGCTGGACAATCGCCGCCGACGGCGTCGAAGAGACCGCCGTCCTGGCCCTGGCCAGCCCGCCGTGGCCGGGTCCTGTGCATCTGATCAGCGGCGTGGGCGACATCGGCGGCTTCACCCATCTGGACTTCGATGTGTCCCCCGCCTCCTTCCATACCAATCCCAGCTTCAACAACACCACCAGCATCGAGTTCGCCGACCTCAAACCAGTCGTCGTCCGCACCGGCGGCAACGGCGGGGGTCGCGCGGGCTATTCGGAGGACGGCGGAATGACTTGGCGGCCCATCACGCTGCCCGGCGCGCCGGCGGCCGCGGCGGGCGGTCGCGGAAGGGGTGGTGGCGGTGGCGGCGGCGGCTTTGTCACGCTTTCCGCCGACGGCGCGACTCTTCTGGCCTCCGGCGGCGCGGGCATCTCCATTTCCAAAGACAAGGGAGCCACGTGGACGCCCAGCACGGGCCTGTTTAACGGCGCGCGCCCCTTCGCCGACCGCGTCGCTCCCGCCACCTTCTACGCGCTGGACACCCCCAACGCCCAGATTTACACCAGCACCGATGGCGGCGCGACCTTCACCGCCAAACCCGTCGCCGGTTTGCCGCAAGGCGGCGGCGCGGCCCGCGGCGGTCGCGGCGGCGGAGGTCGCGGGGGAGGCGTCAAGGCCTCGTTCGCGAAGCAGGGCGAACTCTGGCTCGCCTCCGGAGGCGCGCTCTATCACTCCACCGACGCCGGAGCCAACTTCGCCATCTCGTCCAGAAATATCACTGTCAACAATTTCGCGCTGGGCAAAGCCGCCCCCGGCCATGACAACCCGGCCATTTTCGCCACCGGCTCTGTGGGCCGCGTCGCGGGCATCTACCGCTCCGACGACAACGGTTCCTCCTGGGTCCGCGTCAACGACGACCAGCATCAGTACGGCGGCTCGCCCTCCGTCATGACCGCCGACCCGCGGGTCTATGGCCGTGTCTATATCGGTATGAACGGCCGCGGCGTCCTCCACGGCGAGCCTTCTGTCAACAATTAGGAAATCCATCCTGCCGGTGGAATGATCCCTGAATCCCGTCGAAGAACCCGACAAGGGCCGTTCCAGGAGAACAGGATTATGAGCGAGGAATATGAGGAAAGGGAAATGGAAGACGTCCACAAGCAGGTGGGCGGGTGGTTCGATGCTTTCGTCGCCACCCGAAGAATTGGCATCACTGGCTTGCACCCACCTGACACACTGATAGGATCAACCTCATTCCGTGGAAGCCTTCGTCCCTCGACTTTCCCGGTTGCGCGCGGCGGCCGTGATTCACCGCGCTTGCTTGACACGGTCCGCGTAATAGTTGACCTCTTGGAGCGCGTCCGGCAAAAAGGGCTCGCCCTCCCGCATCCGCTCAATCACACGCCGGTTGAGAAGCGCGGGTTCATATCGGGGGTCCAGCGCCAGGGCGCGCTCAAAACACTCCATCGCGGCGGCGCGCCGTCCAAGTCCGGCATGGGCCAGGGCCAGGTTCCCATAGGATTGGACATGCCCGGGGTTCTCGCTCAGAACGCGATTGAAGAGCTTGGCCGCTTTTTCGAAGTCCCGCTTGTTCAACAACTCGAAGGCCTCCTCATAGAGCTTTGCGTTCGCCAGATACGCGTCCAAATTCCGAAAAGGCGATCCCTTCAGCGCGGTCGTTTCAATGAAACGGAGTTCGTTGCCCGCCATCTCCGCAATTTCGTCCCCCTTCCCCGAGTAGCGAAGCGCCGCCCGATACGCCGCGACTGCTTTGGGGATGTCAAAAGCCATCCGGGCGGAATTTCCCAGGTTGAAGTGAGCCTCTGGAAAAGGCGGAAAGATTTGCACCGCCTTCTCAAAAAACGGGATTGCGCCGGCGGGATCCTTCAGGACCATGGCGATGTAAACTCCCATCGCATAATGGGTCATGTGATAGCGGGGATGTTTTTCGAGCAGCGCTTTGATTTCAGGTTCCACCGAGCGCCCCGCGCCCAACTCCAACCGCTCCAAAAAGCGGTCCACCTCCTCGTCCAGGTCGGGCCGCAATTCGGCGATAAACGGCTCCTCCCGATCTTCGGCCAGTACGCGGGGGCGCGCCGCCTCGTCGCGGGGCAGACAACATTTCTTGTACTTCTTCCCGCTGCCGCACGGGCAGGGGTCATTGCGTCCGGGCTTGTTCATCGTGTTTCAGTGTTTTTGATGTCCACGGTTCCAAGCCTATTCGCGAATGGGAGATCGCGCAACCTCCGCGGCGGACGAGCAGCTTCACTGGGCGGCCAGCCCTTTTTCATAATCCTCCCAAGCCGGGGAGAGGGCGCGGAGTTTGGCGACGATCTGGGGGAATGTCTCGATCACGTAATCCACTTCCTCCTCCGTGTTGTCCTGGCCCAGGGACATGATGACGTTTCCCCGCGCCAGCGCCGCCTCCAGACCAATGGCGGCCAGGACGTGGGAACCCGCCCGCGACTTGCTCACGCAACTCGAACCGCTGGCCACCGCGATGCCCCGCATGTCGCACAACAGCAACTGCGCCTCGCCTTCGATGAACTCGCTGGAAATGTTCAAGGTGGCCGGGTGTCGCGCGGGGCCGGGTTCGGGGCCGTTCAATTTCAGCCGCGGAATCTTGGCCCGCAGACCCTCCCACAGGCGCTTCTGCAATCGGCCGCAGTGGGCGCGCCGCCGCCCCATTTCCCGCCCGGCGATCTCCGCCGCAACCCCCGCCCCGACGATGGCCGGCACATTCTCCACCCCGGGCCGCAGTCCTCTCTCTTGGTCGCCTCCGTGCAGGATGGCGGCCAGCGGCGCGCGGCGGTTTTGATAGAGGACGCCCACACCCTTGGGGCCGTAAAAGCGGTGCGGGGAAAAGGAAATCAGGCTCGCGCCCCAGTCCCGCGCGTCAATCGGCAGCCAGCCCGCGCTGGCGTCCGCGTCCACAAAGAACGGAATCCCGCGCTCGCGGGCCAGCGCGCCAATTTCCCGCACCGGCTCAATGGTCCCGATCTCGTGGTTGCAATGGTGCGCCGCCAGCAAAATCGTCTGTTCCGTGATCGCCCCGCCCATGTCCGCGGGGTCAATCGCGCCCTGCGCGTCCACTCGGACGCGAGTGGACGTGAAGCCCCGCGTCTCGAGAATATCGGCGCAGGCGATGACCGCCGGGTGTTCGATCTGGCTCAGGACGATATGGTTGCCGTTCCGCCGGTTCGCCGCGGCGGCTCCCTGGACGGCCAGGTTGGCCGATTCCGTGCCGTCGGAAGTAAAGATGATTTCCTCCGGGGATTCGGCGTTGATGAAGGCGGCGATTTGGGAGCGCGCCCTGTCCAGCGCGTCGCGGGCCAGCAATCCATGCCCGTGCAACGAGGAAGGATTCCCATAAGCCTCCGCAAAAAAGGGCCTCATGGCCTCCAAAACCTCCGGCAGCGCCCGCGTGGCCGATTGGTGGTCGAGATAAACCTGGCGCATGGGTGGGCGCGGTTCAGCGGACCGCCCGGCCGCGCCGCCGCGCCGCCGGACGCCTCTTTTGATAATAATCTTCCAGCGCGGCTTGGAGCGCCTGGCCGGCCAGAACCGAGCATTGAATTTTGCCCGGCGGCAACCCCCCCAGCGCCGCCACCACTTCCTCATTGGAGAAACGCCGCGCCTCCTCCAATGTCCTCCCGCGGACCAACTCGGTCGCCATGCTGGAGCTGGCGATGGCGGCCGCGCAGCCAATGGCCCGGAACCTCGCCTCCACAATCCTGCCCTCCTCGATTTTCAGACTCATTCGCAGCGTGTCCCCGCAATCCGACCGGCCCGCCTCGCCGACGCCGTCGGCCCGCGGGACATCGCCCACGTTGCGCGGGTTCAAGAAATGATCCAGCACGGCGGGATTGTAGAGGGCCGGGGTCCGCCTCATGCGCCGCGCGCCAGCGCGGAAGCCGGGCGGCGGCGCGGGCGCCTGGCGCGACCGGGGCCGGCCGCGATGTTTTTTTGTTGACTGACCAGCGCGCGCAGGGTGGTGCGCGAGAGAACCTCCTTCACCCCGTCCTGCGCCCTCTCATACAAGCCGCACAACGCGCAGCCGCCCGTGTGCCCGCAGTCCGGCTTGGCCAGCTTGCAGCGCTGGAAGACGATCTCCCCCTCGATCGCCTCGATGATTTCCAGCACTGTGATTTGCGAGGGCCGGCGCGCCAGCGCAAACCCGCCCCCCGCGCCCCGGTTGGAGCGCACCAGCCCGCCCCTGGCCAGGTCCTGAAAAATTTTGGCCAGGAAGCTCTTCGGAATCTTCTCCGCGCGGCTGACCTCCTCGATCATCGCCACGCCGCCGGGGGCGCGCCGGGCCAGGTTCATCAGGCCCAGCACCCCGTATTCTCCTGCGCGCGTGATTTGCATGGGGGCGGCCTTCAGTTCGGCGGGGCGGGAATGACAATCTGCTGGCCCACCTTCAGGTGCGTCCATTCGACCGACGGATTCGCGTCCTCCGCCTGTTTCTGGCTGATGGTTTTCATCCCCCTCTTTTTGAACTCGGCATTGTAGGACTTGAGGATGACGGTCAGGTTGTCCCCATCCTTGATGGTATAAAGAACCCCATTCGCCATTGCCGGCCCGTCGTTGGTGGACGGGGTTCTGGGCGTTGGCTTGGGCGGCGCGGGTGGCGCGTCCGCCAAAAGCCTTTCCAAGCGGATGGCGGTCTGCTTGATTTGGTCTGAAATCGTCTCCTTGTCCTCCAGCCGTTTCTTGTCCACCTCCTCAATTTTCGACGCCAGAGCCTTGAGGTCCTCCGGGCCGGCCGAGTTGCTGGCCAGGCGGGCCTGCGCGGCGCGAATCTCCCGCAGGTCCTCCTGAAGACCGGTCAGTTTGTCCCGCATCGCCTCGTCGGCGGCGCGAAGCCGGTCCATGTCGGCGGCGATTTGTTTGAACCGCTCCTCCACGCCCTGTTGCTCGGCCACGGCCGCGGCGTTGGTGGCGGCGGCGTCCTGCCCCCCGGCGGGCAGTCTCAAAAGACAAAGGCCGAGAAAAATTCCGGGCAAAATGCATGCTCTTCTCATGCGCGACACTATAGGCTTGAACCCCTGGAATTGAAACCTCAAAACACGGCGCCTTGCGACCGGAAGCGCATCCCGGTTTTTGGCGGGGTCGGAGCAACAGAGGCAGGGGCCGCAGATGCGAGCGGCGCACGCCCCGCCGTTCCCCCATCCCACAGGACGGACGCCCTGCTATTTTTTTGCAAATTCAGGGTTGAATCCCGGACCACTCCCCGTTATGCTTCTTGTCTCTGAAGGCGATGGGGTCGTAGCTCAGTTGGTAGAGCACCACAATGGCATTGTGGGGGTCAGGGGTTCGACTCCCCTCGGCTCCACCAGCCTTCGCCCGCGGCGCGGCAAGGGCGAAGGCTGCCGCGCCGGAGCGCGGCGAAGGCGGGCGGGTATTGGGTTTTTGATTCGGCGGGCTACAACTCGGCAAGCCAACTTTGGGGCTTGATCGATGAGGATGGGGAGCTATTCTCGGATGCATGTCGTTTGACTCAAGAATGGATCAACTGCCGCTTTTTGTGAGCTTCCCCCGGACGGGTTCCCATTGGATCAATTGCGCAATGGAGTTGTATTTTGACAGGCCGCGCCTGCGCGAGGTGCGCACGACGCTGTTTGACAAAAGCCGGACTGATTGGATGTGGTTTCACGACCACGACCTGGACCTGAAAATTCAGCACCGCCTCGTGTTATACCTGTATCGGGACCCGGTGAGCACGTTTTTTTCCAATCTGACGTATTACGCGAAATTGCCGGACTCGCCGTTGTTCAACAAAAGCCCGCTGGCGGCGGACGAGAAGACGCTTCTGAAATTTTGCGACGATTACCGGGAACATCTGCAAAAGTGGCTTCTGTCGGAGAACAAGGCTCATACGGCGATTCGCTACGACAAACTCAAAAGCGACACCGTGAACGAGTTCCAAAAAATCTGCCGTTTTTTTGGCCGTCCGTTTGACAAGGCGCGGATGGAGCAGGCGTTCGCAACGGTTACACCGCGGGCGCTGGCGGCGCAGACGGTTGATCCGGCGGCAATCGGTGGGCATCTGTTGAAGAAATCCTACGACGCGGAGCGCCGGCAGTTTTCGGAGACGTGGGAAAAATACATCGGGGCGCGGGTGATCGTGCCGGGATTGAGGCCCTGGTTTGATTAGGGCCATGTCCGATTCCGCGCACAATCCCCTCAAGGTGAAGCTGTCGACCAGTTTTCCCCAATGGCCGCTCCTGCGCCAGACACCGGGCGGCGGCGGCCGCTGGAAGGACGCGCAATTTTACGTCGATCAACCGGTGGACGAATGCGATGCGTGGTTTGTCTGCGGCGGATTGGTCAAACCGGAAACCACGGTCTGCCCCGGCGAGAACATTGTGTTTGTCTCGTGCGAACCGCCGAGCGTCAAGGTGCATGACGCGAAGTGGCTGCGGCAGTTCGGGCGGGTGATCACGTCCCAGCGCAACGTGCGGCACCCCGGCGTCGGGCTTTCGCAGACGGGGCTGCCGTGGCATGTCGGGAAAAGTTACGATGAACTGTCGCAGGCGCAGTTTCCGGCCAAGAGCAAGGGACTGTCGATCATTGCCTCGAACAAGAATTTCACGGCGGGACACCAACGGCGGCTGGCGTTCGTTGAGGAATTGGGGCGGCGCGGATGCGGGGATCTGTTTGGGCGCGGGATTCGGGAGCTTGCGAACAAGTGGGATGGACTGGCGGAGTATCGCTATTCGGTGGCGATTGAGAATTGCCGCCACCCGGATTATTGGACCGAGAAGATCGCGGACTGTTTTTTGGCGGGGACCGTGCCGTTTTATTACGGTTGTCCGAACATCGGAGATTACTTTCCCACGGACGCCTACGTGTGGATTGATTTGGACAATCCGGAGAAGGCGGTGGGGAAAATCGAAGGGCTTTTGGCGGCGAACGACTACGAGAAGCGCCGGCCCGCTCTGGCGAAAGCGAAAGAACTCGTCCTCAACGAGTATAATTTGTTTAATCTGCTTGCCTGCTTTTGTGGCAGGCTCAACTTCGGGTCGAAGCGGCGCAAGGTCCAGTTGAGGCCGGAAGTCCGGTGAGTCATCCAAGCGGATATGAGGATTGTTCTTTTGGCAGACGCGCAGACGCAAAAACGATCATGAAAAAATTGTCAGACCACAGCTTTGACGTGTATTCCCAATCCGGAGAAGATGGGATCGTTGAGAGGATATTCGCGGTGATTGGGACAGCGTCGAAGGTGTGCGTGGAATTTGGCGCGTGGGACGGGTTTCATCTTTCGAACACGGCGAACCTCTGGGTCAACAAGGGATGGAGAGGCATACTCATTGAGATGGATCCCGCGCGTTTCAAGCAGCTGGTCGAGAATACAAAACCGCACAATTGCCGGTGTGTCCAGGCGCGCGTCGGATTTGACGGGGAAAACACATTGGAAAGCATCTTGAGACGGGAGTCAATTAGCGAGCCGGTTGACCTTCTCTCCATCGATATTGACGGCGATGATTACCACGTGTTCGAGAGTCTCCGCGAACTGGTGGCGAGGGTCGTCATTTGCGAGTACAACCCCACAATTCCGCCGGATATGGAGTTGGTGGCGGCGCGGGGTAATTATTTCGGGTGCTCGGCGTTGTCACTGGCAAAGCTTGCGGAAAAAAGGGGCTACAAGCTGGTTGCCGTCACGAACAGCAACTGCATTTTTGTGCGGGCGGCGGATTTCCCCCGCTTTGCGGAATATGAGACTTCGCTGCCGGAGATCGCCGTCAGGAGGCACCTGACTTATTTCATCAGCGGATACGCTGGGGATTATTTGCTGTCCCGGCAGCCAACATACGGGTTCGGCCGCCCGAGTGCCCAGAAATTCACGCAAGGGGAGGTTTGGTTCTTTCCGGATGCGCACGGCGTTTCGCGGAAAACTCCGGCAGGGAAGAGACGGCCGGGAATGGTGGAGAAGCTGCGGAAGAAAATGGGAAACATTTTTGGCGACCCTCAATTCAAGCGCTACGCGCGGGAGGCGAAAGATCTCCACGCGGTTTGGGAGAAGGGGTTTTCGCCCGTGGCGGATCAGTATTTGCATCCACTCTGGCGGAAGGCGCGGCCTGCGTTTCTGGAGCTTGTCCAAGGTGGCGTGCCCGCTGATTTTCTGAGCAATCCGTCGGTGGCCCACCAGTTTTGCCGAAGCGGATTTGGGGAACCGCAGCAGAATGAGTTCAGATATTTGCGGAGCCGTCCGCGGGCGTTGTGGGAGCTGGTCAGGAGGTACCGGGAATCAAGCGTCGGGCGTCCGGGTGCGGAGTGTGTGGATCTTGGAATCTCCGCCAACAGCCTTGGTATGCTTTATTATTTCGCGCGCGTTGCCGAGGCGGCGGGGATGGAGTCGCTCGAAACCATCGTGGAATTTGGAGGCGGTTACGGTTGCCTGTGCCGCGTGTTCCTGGAACTGCTGCCGCGCGCAACGACTTACATCATCATCGATTTGCCGGAGATGCTCGCGTTGCAATATGTGTTCCTGAAAGCCAGTTCGCCGCGACATCCCGTTGTCACGAACATCGGCGCGCCGCTGCGTGTCGAAGCGGGGGCGGTGAATCTGGTCCCGGTGCATCTGGCTGATTCGCTCGCGGCGCGGCCGGATTTGTTTGTGTCCACTTTTGCGCTTTCGGAAACACCGTGGAGGCTGCAGGAATCCGTGGCGCGGCGGGGATTTTTCGGGAGCAAATCCGTGTATCTTGTCGGCCAGGAAACCGACACGCAGTTCTGGCAACATGCGGGGTTGGACTCGCCGCAGGCGTTGCATCGGGCGGTTCACGATTGTTTCACAGAGGTGCTTTTGCAGCCGTATCACTTTGCATGTTCGTGGGAGTTGTTCGCCCGTAATCCCAGGAGCCGGGCGCCCGGCCGCCTGGAAGGGGTTGAAAACAAGGAAACGGCATGAGCGCGCCTGCGTCGCCATCCGCTTGGGTCGTCCTTGTTTTCAGCAAAGACCGGCCGCTCCAGTTGGATGCCGCCTTGCGTTCGTGGATGAGGCATTGCAAGGAAGCGCCGGATGGTCTGGTCAAGGTGCTCTACAAGGCGTCCAGCTCCCGAATGCTCTCGTTGTACCGGCAGTTGATGCGCGAGCACCCCGGGGTTGATTTTTTCCGGGAACGCGATTTCCGGCGCGACCTTCTGGTTTTGGTGGCGCGGCGGGATTTTGTGGGATTCGTTGTGGATGATTCCATTTTTGTGCGGGATTTTTCGATCCAGGATGTTTCAACAGCACTTGGGCGGAATCGCGACGCGGTTGGATTCTCGCTGCGGTTGGGTCGCAACACGACGTACTGTTATTCGATGGACCATGCGCAGAAGGCGCCGGATTTCGAGGCGATCGAGGGCGGCGCGTTGAGATACCGCTGGCCGGGGGCCGATTATGATTTCGGGTATCCGCTGGAACTCTCCAGTTCGATGTATCGAAGCCAGGACCTGCTGCCGCTCCTCGAGCGGCTTGAGTTCAAGAATCCCAATACGCTGGAGGACGTTCTGTCCCGCAACACCGGGCGCTTCCGGGAAAGCCGCCCATTTCTGGCCTGTTGGGAGCAATCGAGGGCGTTCTCGATTCCTGTGAACAAGGTGCAGCAGGTTTGCGAAAACCGCGCGGGCGGCAACGCGGCCTATTCGGCGGAGGCCCTGGCGGAGGCTTTTGCAAGGGGGGAGAGAATTCAAACGGAATCCTTCGATGGATTTGTCCCGAATGCCTGTCACCAGGAGGTGGAGTTGAAGACCGCGCCGGAAGCCGAAGCGACGCCGCTGGTCACGGTGGTGATCCCCTGTTACAAACAGGCCCAATACCTGCCGGAAGCCGTCGCAAGCGTCGCGGCGCAGACGTTCGCCGACTGGGAGATTGTCATTGTCAATGACGGCAGCCCGGACGACACGAGCGAGGTCGCGCGCGGATTGATACAAAAATACGCGGGACAACGCATTCGGCTGCTGGAGAAGAAGAACGGCGGTCTGGCCGGCGCGCGCAATGCCGGCATCGGCGTCGCGGCGGGCGCCTATATTTTGCCGCTGGACGCCGATGACCTGATTGAGCCGGCCATGCTGGAGAAGACAACGGCCGTCCTCGAGGCCCGTCCGGACATCGCTATTGTTTACACGGATGTGGCCCATTTTGGCGTGGTGGAAAAAACGATCGAGGCGGCGGAGTTCGATTTCAGAAAACTTGTGCATGGCAATCAATTGAACTATTGCTCACTGTGCCGTCGGGAGGCATGGGAACGGGCGGGAGGCTGCCATTCCAACATGATTTGGGGCTACGAGGATTGGGATTTTTGGGTCAGTTGCGGAGAGCATGGCTTGCGGGCGAAACACATCCCTGGCGCGTTGCTGCAATACCGCGTGAAAGACGCCAGCATGTACACCGTCGCCGCGGCCAACGACCAGGCGCTCCGCGCGCGGATCATTTTGAATCATCCCCGTTGCTACGCCGCGCCGGCCGTGGCCGCCGCGCGCGCCATTTGGAGCCAGCCCTCGATGCCGGCTCCTCCAGGCGCGCCGAAGGTTTCCGTGGTGATTCCCACCCATGACCGGCCTGTTTTCCTGGCCCGCGCCTTGCAAAGCGTTTTGGACCAGACGATGCAGGATTTTGAAATCCTCGTGATCAACGACCGGGGAATCGATGTCAGCGGCGTGATCCCGCGTTTCAGCGCGAAGGCGCGCATCACGTATCTGCCGGAACCCGTGGGCCGGGGCGTCGCCGCCGCCCGCAACTGCGGGTTGCGCGCCGCGTCGGGCAAATATATCGCGCACCTCGACGACGACGATCTTTTTTTGCCGGACCATTTGGAGACGCTTGTGACCTTTTTGGAAAGCACCGGCCACAAGGCGGCTTACACCGACGCGGCGTGCGCCGAGGAGGAAATCATTGACGGCCAGTACCAAGTGACGCGGCGGGAGGTGCTCTATTCCGCCGAATGGGACAACGACCGCATCCTGGTGCAGAACTTCGTCCCCACGCTTTGCTTCATGCACGAGCGCAGTTGCGCGATCGCCGCGGGCGACTTTGACGAGGACTTAAACACGCACGAGGATTGGGAATATTGGATCCGCCTAAGCCGGGTCTGCCCGCCCGTTCATATCAAGAAGGTGACCTGCGAATTTCGCAAGCGCAAGGACGGCACGTCCATCACCAGCGGGCAACGGGCCGATTTCCTGCGCACGATGCGGTTGATCTACAAGAAACACGCCGAGCTGACCGCCGGTAAAGCCACCACACGCCGGGGACAGAAGCGCGTCCTGAAGAAGTTGAAGCAGGAGCTGCGCGCGGCCCGCGTCGCATCCATCAGCCGCTGGATTTCGGCGCCGCTGCGCCGCATTTTCCATCCGCGGGGAAGTGGCTTATGAGCACACCAGAGCCTTCTGGCGCGTCCGCGAGACGCGGAGACAATGCCTTGAGCCGGCCCACCATCAGCGTCCTGATCCCGACGTACAATTACGCCCGCTTTTTGCCGGAGGCGATTGAGTCGGTGCTGGCGCAGGACTTCCAGGACTTTGAGCTGCTCATCGTGGACGATTGCTCCACCGATGACACGGCCAGCGTCGTCCAGCCTTTTTGCGGGCGGGATGCGCGCGTTCGTTTTGAGGTCAATCCCTCCAATTTGGGAATGGTCCACAACTGGAATCGGTGCCTGGAGCAGGCCCGCGGGGAATACATCAAGTTTTTGTTCGGGGACGACAAACTGTTCCACCCGCGGGCTCTGGGCAGGATGCTCGCGTTGCTGCGACAGCATCCTTCGGCGGCGCTGGCCGCCTCGGCGCGAATGATCCTGGATGAGCGGTCCAACGCGGTTGATCTTCACCGACACTGGGCGGAGGGATGTCACAATGGCCGCAAGATCATCCTGGCCTGCATGATGCAAAACGGGAAGAACCTGGTGGGGGAGCCTTCCGCCGTTTTGTTTCGCAAGGCGGACGCCCGCCGGGGTTTCGACCCGGGGTACCGGCAGGTCGTGGACATCGTGATGTGGTTTCATCTGTTGGAGCGGGGGGACCTGGCTTACACCCGCGAACCGCTTTGCGCTTTCCGCCGTCATCCCGGTCAGCAAACCGAGGTTAACTGGGCCGCCGGAACCAACTCCACGGAATCCGCCCGTTTTGTCTCCAGCTATGCCCTCCAACCGTGGCTTCCGCGCAAGGCAGTCTTTCCCGTTCTCTTCCAGTTGCGCCGCTCCCGCTCGCGGGGGTCCGCCGCTCCCAGCTCCGAGATGCTGGAGCGGGAGCGCCGCCTGACCGGGCGTTGGGGGAAAGGTTGGATCTGGTTTTATTGGCTCTACTGCGTCCGTTACAGGCTCTCCAAGCCTTTTCAAAATCTGCGTGATTCCATCCGAAAGCGAGTCCTCCGCTATCGCCTGGCCTCCTTGCGCTGAGGGCGGCTGCTCCCCAACCCCTCGCCTTCTCCGCGGACTCACCGCTTCGAGGCCGACAAATTTTGGTAGAGGCGCAACACCTCCCCGGCGGATCGCTCCAGGGAAAAGGCGCGCGCGACTCTTTCATGGAGGGCGGCCGCCGCGGCCGACGAAAGCCCCGGCTCGCGCGCCTGCGCCTCCATCGCCCCGGCCAGTTCGGCGGTGTTTTCCGGCGCGACCAGCCGGCCATAATTGCCGACCGCGAAGGCCTCGGGAATTCCGTCCAGCGCGGAGGCGATCACCGGTTTGCCGCACGCGTGCGCCTCGCAAATGACCAGCCCGAAAGCCTCCGTGCCGACCGCCGGGTGGACCAGACAGTCAATGGCGTTCATGGCTTTGGGCATGTCCAGGCAATAGGGCGCAAGCAGGGCCTTTTCGCCCAGACCCAGTCTGGCGATGTCCTCCCGCAAGGTATCCTCCAGGTTCCCGCGCCCAAGGAGAAGAAAGCGGGCGTTGGGGCACCGCTGGTGAATGCGGGCGGCGGCGAGCAAGAAGTCCCGCTGCCCCTTGCCGCGGGGCTTGTCATAAGCGCCGACCACCGCGAACACAAAATGCTCCGCGCTCACCCTCCACTCCGCCCGCAGCGCGCCGCCCTCCATCGGGCGGAACCGCCCGGTGTCAATCCCCCCGCGGGCGACGAAGATTTTCGACTTGTCGCCGCGCATGGGCGCACGGGAGCGGCGCTCCGGATCGGGCGAAGCCGGTTCATAAGCGCCCTCCCGCAGGACCCTGGCCACAAATTCCGACACGGCGACCATGGCGTCGCAGCGCGAGAGCAGGAATTGCCGGCTCACCCACGAACCGGGACTCTTGGCCAGGTGGCGGCTGAGGACAATTTTGGCGGGCTGGCCGGAAAGCCAGACGGCGAAGATCGTCGGCCAATAATCCCGCCCGTGATGCGCGTGGACGATCCGGGGCCGCTGGCGGCGTATGCACCGCGCCACATGCCACACAAAACGCGGCTTGTGGTTCCGAAGCGCCGGATCACAGAACAACCCGCTTTCCCCCAGCGCCGTGTCGAAACGCGAGCCGCCGGGGCCGGCCACCCAGACCTGTTGTCCCATCGCCCGCAACACTTGCACCAGACGCACGCAGGACTCATCGGTCCCGCCGCCCGTCAGGACCGAATTGACGTGGAGGACCCGCAACGAGAGGGGGGGCGGCGACCCCGGCGCGGGCGCGGTCAGGGCGGCGGTTGCTGCGACTCCCATAATTTGGTGTATTTGAGGTAAGTCGCGAAGGCCCGCTCCCACGCCAGCGCCACACCCAGGGTCCCGCGGCGAAACCCGCCCTGCAACAAGTAGGCCTGGAGAAAGGCCCCCGCCGTGCGCCCCAGCAATCCGCCCGCCCCAATCCTCCGCCCCTCCTCCGCCAGGGCGCGGGCCGAGAGGGTCGAATACTTGTTGTCCTTGGCGATGCGGGACTCCCAGGTGTCAAACACAAGATGCGACAGGTGGGCCTCGCCCTTCGCGGGCAGCGCCAGGATGTCGCCATCCACCTCCGGGGCGCGGTGGATCCGGTCGGAGTACCGCGCCCGCTCCCGCCGCAGCAGGCGCAGTTGGGCGTCCGGGAACCAGCCGCAGCAGGTCAGCCATTGGCCGCGATAAAAATTGCGGCGCGGAATGCGAACCGCCGCCGCGCGCGTGGTTTCCAAGTGAGCGGCCATCCAACCCGCCAGGCCGGGCGACACCCGCTCGTCGGCGTCCACCACCAGCGCCCAGGGGTGGCGCGCCTGGGCGAGGGCGAAATTCCGGGCCGGTTCCACGTACTCCTCCCGCGGGCAGACCACCACGCGGCAGCCAAATGCCGACGCGATGGCGGCCGTGCGGTCCTCGCTGCGCATGTCGGCCACAACAATGTCGTCGGAAAAGCGCAAGGATTCCAGGCAGCCGGGCAGATGAGCTTCCTCGTTCAGTGTGTTGATGACTACGGATACGGGTGTCATTCGAGGCAGGCACTCTAAGGAAATGTCCGCCTGTGGAACAGCCTAAAATTACGGATGAACTCCAACACTCAAAACGAATAAATCCGCCGGGAGAGACTGCGGCGCAGGTATCGGCAGGCCAACAGCGCGAAGGCCAGATTGGACAGCAAGACTCCCAAATAAGGCGCCGCCGGCGGCAAATGGCCATTGAACGGACCCCAGATTAAGCCAAGCACCATGAATGCAAAGAACGGGCAGAACAACACCGCCAGCCACGTCAACGCCGCCGCCACAATCAAATTCTTGCGGCGCAGGGCAAAACACGTGGCAAAAACCGGAAGCGTGAAAAATCCGGCGGCCGCCACGAAGATCTGGAACGCCGCATTATCAATCAACATCACTCTGGAGTGATAGGCCTCAGGCCTGACAAAATCCGGAACATATGGGTGGTAGTGCGAATTCCACTCTCTGAGCGGCATGGTCAGGATCCTCCAAAATTCCCCCCTGTCTCCAAAGCTCCACAATTCCATGGAGGACACCAGCTTCTGCGACGCCGCCCAGACTAACAGCAGCGTCAGTCCGGCGGGCAGGAATTGTCTCCATAAACCCCAGACCCGGCCAAAGATGATTTGGTTGGACGACACGGGCGTGATGAGCAGCAATTCCAGAGCGCCGGATTTTTTCTCTTTTAAGAAACTGTTTACGCCCGCGAAAGTCATCGCCGCCGCCAGAATCGCCAGGAGCAGGTATTGTGTGTCGAGGATCTCGGATGGCTCGCCTGTGGTCGCCGCGCATTCCAGCAGCACAAACCCCAGACAAAGCCCCCATTTGCTCGCGCGCGCCTTCCAGGAATACTGTTGCAGCCAGGCGATGGGGTTCCATTCCAGCGTCCGCCTCATCCGGCGCTCGAAACGCCGCCGCGCCAGCGGCGCGCAGCAGGTTTTGATCCAGCCTTCGCGCCGAAGAGAAGGGGTTTGGTCCAGCGAGCAACGCTCCATCTGGCGCGCGGCAAATCCGAGGACAAGGCAACAAAACAGGGAAACAGCCAACCAACTTTGCAGCAGGAGAGTTTGCCAAACGTGACTGATTGGAGGTCCTGAGAAATAAGGGGTCCAACCTCCTCCCAATCGGGACAAAGCTCCGACTGGGACCCCATTCCTGAGAATGCCCAAATAGGACTCGGAACGGCCGGTAATCAGCGATTCCCCCAAGCTCGATAATTGGCTCAAAAGCAGAGGCTCTCCCGGTGCGACAAACTTCGAGAAGAATCCCGCGCCAAGCAATCCGGCAAAAAGACAGACGAACGCCACCCCAAAGCACACCGCCAGAACGAACGCGGTGCTCCGCGCCTTGGCCAGCGACGAAGCCAGCATCCCCGCCGCCAGGCAGAGCAGCGTCACGCAGAATTCAATGGTGACGGCGCTGAAAACATCCCCGCCCGTGACGCCTCCCATCAGGAACGGAATGATGAGGACCGGCAGCACCGCCAGCCACAACGTGAACGCCCGAAACGCCTGCACCATCCCTTTGCCCACCGCCACTCCCATCGCCGTCAGCGGCGTCAGGAACAGCAGGCCCAGCGTCCCCTCCCGTTTCTCGCGGGCGACGCAGTCCGCGCTCATGGCGGGGACCAGCGCGCAAATCAACACCAGCAGCATCAGATGCAAACTGGTGAAAAGCTGGATCCCCTCCGTTGTTTGGTCACCCTGCGCGCTCTTGTGGACGGCATAGAGCAGCAGCACGCCTGCCGTCGCGCCGCCCACCCGCAGCCAGTAATTGAACGGGCGCCGCGCGCCCTCGCGCAGTTCCCGCTGGACGACCGGCAGAAAATCAGTACCCGGTATTTTCAAAACTCAAAACAGGCTCAAAATTTCACGGCCGATCCCACCGCCTGAGGCCACGCGGTGAAGCCGCCCTCCGCCAGACGCCGCCGCAGGCCCTTGACGATTTCTTTGCAGATCGCCGGCCCCTCATAAATCATCCCGGTATAGACCTGCACCAGCGACGCTCCGGCCGTGATTTTTTCCCATGCGTCCGCCGCGTTGAAAATCCCCCCCACGCCGATGATCGGCAGCGCCCCGCGAGTCTGACGGTAAAGATGCCGCACGATCTCCGTGCTTCGGGCGCGCAAGGGCCGCCCGCTCAATCCGCCCGCCTGCGCGTAAACGCGGCGCAGCTTTTCGTCGCCGGTTTCTGGACGGGCGATGGTGGTGTTGGTGGCCACAATCCCGGCCACCTGGCGCGGCCCCGCCAATTCCAAGATTTCATCCAGCGCCTCGAAGGCGAGGTCGGGCGCGACTTTGACGAGGATGGGACGCCGCGGCGGGGCGCCGGGCGTGTCGGCGTCTTTTTGGATTTCCTGCAACGCGGCCAGGATTTCGTCCAGCGCCGATTTGTCCTGGAGTTGGCGAAGGTTGGGCGTGTTGGGGGAGCTGACGTTGACCACGAAAAAATCGGCGCGCGGGCGCAGAACACGAAAAGAGCTGGCGTAATCTTCGGCGGCGCGCTCCAGCGGGGTGATTTTGGATTTGCCCAGGTTCACGCCGACCGGGTGCGCGGGCCAGCGTCCGGCCTGTTTCCATAGGGCCAGGGTCCCAGCCAGTTCCCCGGCCCCGGCGTTGTTGAAACCCATGCTGTTGACCAGCGCCTGGTCCTGGATCGCGCGGAAGAGCCGCGGGCGGGGATTGCCCGGCTGCGCCTGCCAGGTCACCGCGCCCAGTTCGCTGAACCCATATCCCAGCGCGGGCCAGACGGGAACCGCTTGCCCCAGTTTGTCCATCCCCGCGGCCAGCCCGACCGGGTTGGGGAATTTCAAGCCCAGGATTTCCACCGGCAATTCCGGCGCGCCATAGAAGGCGGCCGTCAGGCCGGAGAGCATCGGGCGCCGGCTGACCCAGCCCAGCGTCCGGAGCGCGCGGTCGTGAATCTTCTCGGATTCCTGCGCGAAAAGGACCGGGCGGAGGATGCTGCGATAAAACCAGCTCACGGGAGCGTGGGCTGCCCGGACCGCCGGGACGGCGGGGTTGCGGCCCCGGCCTCGGCGCCCGCCTTGCGGCCGCGTTTGACGCCCGATTGGCTGAAGAGGCTGCGAAAAGTGGCCAGCGCCAGCAGAGGCCAACTGTTGCGGTACATGTCGTATTTCAAATAATAAACGCGCGGGAAACCGGTGCCCGTGGTTTCCGCCTCGTCCCAGCTTCCGTCCGCGTTCTGGGTGCGGATGAGGAATTCCATCCCGGCGCGGACGCTGGGGCGGTTGGGGTCGCCAAAGGCGCACAGACCCATGACCGCCCAGGCGGTCTGGGAGGCGGTGCTGGGTCCCTGGCCTTTGAAGACCGGATCGTCGTAGGTGTCGCAGCGTTCGCCCCAGCCGCCGTCGGCGTGCTGGACGCTTTCCAGCCAGTCGCGGGCGCGGAGGATCCAGGGCTGGCGCATGTCCAGGCCCAGGGCGCGGAGGCCGCGGAGGACCTGCCAGGTGCCGTAGATATAATTGACACCCCACCGCCCGTACCACGACCCGTCGCTCTCCTGGTGCTCGCGCAGGAACTCCAGGGCCTTGCGCACTTGCGGGTTGTCCAAATCGAAGTTCTCGTAGCCCAGCAGCTCGAGGATGCGCGCCGTGATGTCCGCGCATTCCGGGTCCAGCATCGCGTTGTGGTCGGCGAAGGGGACTTTTTCCAGGATGCCCTTGGTGCAGTCCTTGTCGAAGGAGGCCCAGCCGCCGTCCCGGCACTGGAAGGTGAGCATCCAGTTGAGGCCGCGTCGGAAGCACTGTTCGCGCCGCCGCGGATCGCGCGTGGGGATTTTGCGCAGCGCCAGCAGCACCATGGCCGTGTCGTCCACGTCGGCGTTCCACTTGTTGTTGAACTCGAACACCCATCCGCTGGCCTCGACCTGCGCCGGGTTCTTGTACTGCCAGTCCCCGCGGAAACGCACTTCCCGGTCCATCAGCCATTCGGCGCAACGGGTCAGGGCCGGGTGATCGCTGTCCAGGCCCGACTCGTGCAGGGCGATGGCCACGATGGCGGTGTCCCACACCGGGGAGGTGCAAGGCTCGATGCGCACGCTCTCCTCCGTCTCGTGCTCCAGCTTCTTAAGAGCCTCCTCGCAGCGCCGGACCAGCGGGTGGTCGTCCCCATAGCCCAGCGCCCGGAACGCGATCAAGGAGTTGAGGATCGCGGGAAAGATCGCCGCCAGCCCGTCGCTGCCCTCATGGCGCTCCACCATCCACTGCTCCGCCTTCTTCAACGCCTGCCGCCGGAAGGGGTGAATCCTCAGCACGGCGAAGTGCTCGGCGAATTTATGCAGCTTGTCCAGCCAGATGAAGAAATTGCGCCAGGTGAACCGCTGCGGGTCGCGCGCCAGCATCAGCTCCCGCTCATGGAATCCTTGCGGATACAGTTCGGCCAATGTCGCCTGTTTGGGCAGCGGGCGGGTGGGCTTGAAGTGGTTGATGATGGACAGCGGCACGAGCATGGAGCGGCTCCAGGAGCTCATCTCGTTGAAATTCACGTAGAACCATTTGCCGATGAGGATGATTTCGCAGGGGATGGTGGGCACGTGCCTCCAGGGGAAAAGCCCCAGCAGCGCCAGGTACAACTTGGAAAAGGTGTTCAACCGCGGCACCCCGCCCAGGCTCAGCGCCGTCTGCCGCGCCCGCAGCATCCGCGGGTCGGTGGCGGGGACGCCCCCCAGCTTCAGGGCCAGGTAGGCCTTCACGGTGGCGTTGATCTCCGCCGGGCCGCCGTGATAGATGCTCCACCCTCCGGCGGGCAGTTGCAGGGATAAAATATGATTCACCGCCTTGCGCTGCCATTTCTCATCCACCTTCCCGTCCCAGTGGCGAAAGGCGATCATGTCGGCCGCCAGCGTGCAATCCACCATCAACTCGCCGATCCAGTAGCCCTCGGGCTTTTGCAGGCTGAGAAGATAGCTTTGCGACCGTTGGATCGCGCGCTCCAGCCTTGGCAGCCAGTGGCCCTCCGGCTCCGGCCTTCGCAACCCGGCGGTCGCCGGCGCGTTATTTGCGACATTGAGCAACATCCCCGATAATGTGCGGAGAGGGGCAATTTCTGTAAAGGGCCGATTTGCGCCCCTTCCCATTTGAACTCCGCCCCGGCAACTGCTATCTGTTCCTCATGCTGTTGGAATTCACAAAAATGAACGGGGCCGGAAATGACTTTGTTCTGGTGGACGACCGCGCGCAAACCCTCAAACTGGACCGCGCCCGCGTCGCCCGCTTGTGCGACCGCCACGCCGGCGTCGGGGCCGACGGCCTCATCGTCCTCAAGCCCTCCCCTTCCGCCCGCGCCGATTGGGCCTGGGATTTTTACAACAGCGACGGAAGCGAGGCCGAAATGTGCGGCAACGGGGCCAGGTGCTTCGCCCGCTTTGTCCAGCGGCTGACCGGCGCGAAAAACGACATCACCTTCGAAACCCGCGCCGGCGTCGTCTCCGCCAGCTTCCAGGGCGAACGGGTCACAGTGGGCCTGACTCCGCCCAAAGATCTGCGCCTCAGCCAGACCCTTTCCCTGGGCGCCGGCCCAATCACGCTCCATTCGGTGGACACCGGCGTGCCTCATGCCGTGGTTTTCGTGCCGGACGCCGACCAGGCGATGGTGCTCACCCTCGGCGCGGAAATCCGCCGCCACCCTCATTTCGCGCCGCGGGGCACCAATGTCAATTTCGTCCAATTGGGCGGCGGGGCCGACCCCATCAGTGTGCGCACCTTCGAGCGGGGCGTGGAGGGGGAAACCCTGGCCTGCGGCACGGGCGTCACCGCTTCGGCCCTGGTTTGCGCCCAACTGCGCGGCCTGCCCTCCCCGGTGCGGGTGCGCGTGCGGGGCGGAGATGTGCTGGAGGTGAGTTTTGAGAAGCAGCAGGGGCTTTTCACCCATGTGCGGTTGACCGGCCCGGCCGATTTTGTCTTCGACGGGAAGATCTCGCTCTGATTCGCGCGGGCCAGGGCCAAAGCCCGCTCACCGCGGCATTGTGAACCGCACCGTCGGGCCGCCGCCCATGTGGGGCAGAATCACACCGAAAAGGATGATGAGAAAGATGATGATTCCAACCACCGACATCACCATCTGCAACGACACATATCGGTTGGCGGCCTCGCCCAAGGAGTTGTCTCGTTCCGCGGGCTGGCTTTCGCCTGGCTGATTCAGGAGCTTGCTCTTCGCCTGGGCGAATTCGTCATCGCTCAGGGTGCCGTCTTTGTGGAGCTGGCTCAATCGCTCCAGTTCTTCGGTCAGGTTCATAGTCCTTTTGCTCCTTACGTGAACCACAGCCGCCGCGCTTTGTCAAGTCGCCTTGAGAATAACGCGGAATGCCGGAATGCCCGCCGCCACAAGTTTGTGACATGCGCGGACTTGACAGCGCGCCCAACGCGGGTTTTATTCCCGTCTGACGCATGAGCGACAGCGACTACCAAATTTACGCGGCGGGCGATATGATTTTCGCGCAGGGCCAGCCCGGCGATGTGATGTACATCGTCAAGGAGGGCGAAGTGGAAATCCGCCTCGGCGACCAGATTCTGGACACGATTGGCCCCGAGGGTTTCTTCGGGGAAATGGCGCTCATTGACGACGCGCCCCGGAGCGCCAGCGCCGTGGCCAAGACCCACTGCAAACTCTCCGCAGTCAATCAGAAACGCTTTCTCTTCATGGTGCAGCAGACGCCCTTTTTCGCCATTCGCCTCCTCAAAGCCATGAGCGCCCGCATCCGCCGCCACAACGAGAAGAACGCCCAGCCCGCCACCCTGGGCCGCTGACGCGAAATCCACTTCCCGCTGGCTTCCGCCCCCGGCCCCCGCTATCCTCCCCGCGTGGCGAAACTCGTGTTTGACATCGAAACCTCCGCGCTCCCGCTCGCGCAGTTTGACGCCGCCCAGCAGGAGTATCTCTTCCGCGACGCGTTGAACCTGCCGGACCCCGCGGCGCGCCAGGCCCGCCACGAGGAGATTCTGCGCCAGTTCAATCTCTGGCCCCTGACCGCGCGGGTGGTCTGCATCGCCATGCTCAACGCCGACACCAGCCGCGGCAAGGTGCTCTTCCTGGCGGAGGATTTCGAGGAGGCCGCCGCCGAGCCTGGCCCGGTGGACTTCACCGCCTGCGCCGACGAGGGCCAGTTGCTGGCGGAGTTCTGGGAGGTCGCCAAACGCTACGATTCCATCGTCACCTTCAACGGGCGCGGTTTTGACGTCCCCTTTGTCTATTTGCGCTCCGCCCTGCTGAATGTCCCGGTCTCCCGCCGCGACTGGCTGGGATACCGCTTTCAAGTCGAGCCTCATTGCGACCTCATCGAGCAATTGACCTTCTACGGCGTCAGCGGGCGGGACGGCGCCGCCCGGCGCTTCAACCTGGATTTTTACTGCAAGGCCTTCGGCATTGATTCCCCCAAGAGCCACGGCGTGACGGGCATGGACATCAACCAGATGCTGGCCGCCAAACAGTTCCGCCAGATCGCCGAATACTGCCTGCGCGACGTTCAGGCCACCGCCCTCCTCTACAAAATTTGGAAAGAGCGCCTCGCCGGAGTAAAATAGCCCTCATGCCCAAGACTCGCAACGAATACGGGCCGATTGGAAAACTGGGCGAAGGGCCGGTGGACCTCCTTGTCTGCTTTGCCGTCAAGGAGGAGGCCCGCTTCTTCCCGCCCTCCCTGCACCGGGATTGCCTGGCCTGGATGACCGGCATGGGACGAAGAAACGCCGTCGAAGGCATCCGCCGCGCCATCGCCCTGGCTCGGCCCAAGCGCGTGATCACCTCCGGGTTCGCCGGCGGCCTGAATCCCGGCTTGAAGTTCGGCGCCATTGTTTATGAGCAGGATTTCGACGCCGGTTTTGGCGCCCGTCTGGAGGAGATGGGGGCCCTTCCCGCCACGTTCCATTGTCACCGCCGCGTCGCCATCACCGCCGCCGAGAAATGCGCCCTCTGGAAATCCACCGGCGCCGATGTCGTGGAAATGGAGTCCAGCGTCATTCGCAACATCTGCCGCGAGCAAAAAATCCCCAGCGCCACCATCCGCGTGATCTCCGACGACGCCCGCCAGGATTTGCCCCTGGACTTCAACGCCCTGATGACTCCCGAGGACCGGATCAACCACGCCAAATTGTTCTGGGCGGTGGTGAGCCGTCCGTGGAAAATCGCCAAGCTCATCGAGTTTCAGCAGCAGACCGTGGCCGCCTCCCGCCTTCTCGGCGCGGCGCTGGGCGAGTTATTGCGGCCCAAGCGGGGCTGAGGCCGCCTCCGCCGCCAGCGCTTTGACAGTCGGCTTGCCTTGCGCTAATCTCTCAACATGCGGACAACGATCCAACTCGACGACGCCCTGCTCGCCCAGGCCACCAAACTGGCTCGTGAGAAAGGGTGCGACCTGTCCCATCTCATCGCGGACACGCTGCGCGATAAAATCACCCCAACTCCGCCCGTCGCGCCGCAGCCGTTCCTTCGGCTGACCACCGTGGGGGGCGATGGTGTCCGCCCGGGAGTTGATCTGGACAATTCAGCCTCCTTGCTTTCCGTGATGGAACAAGGCGCATGATCCATCCCGACGTCAACGTGTTGGTCTATGCCCACCGCGAGGACGCCGTGGATCACACACGTTACCGGCAATGGCTCGAGGAAATCCTCCAAAGCGGCGAGCCCTACGGCATAAGCGACCATGTGTTGAGCGGTTTTCTCCGCGTCGTGACCCATCCGCGCGTGTTCACGCCACCGAGTCCGATTGGATCCGCGCTGGATTTTGTGGGGCAAATTCGCGAGCAGCCTAATTGCCGCCTAGTTGCGCCCGGGCCCCGCCACTGGCAAATTTTCACCGGCCTGTGCCATTCCCTCTCGGCAGCAGGCAATCTGGTTCCCGATGTCTGGTTCGCCGCTCTGGCCATCGAGTCCGATTGCGAATGGATTACCACCGACCGAGCTTACGAACGGTTTCCGGGCCTGCGATGGAGGCACCCACTCAGCGGAAAGGCCTCTGGATAAACTGGCCTCCTTTAATCACTGCGGCCCAAGCGGGGCTGAGGCCGCCTCCGCCGGCGGCGCGGCATCCGGTTTGGCCGATTCGCTGTAGCTGATCAGCCCCGCCCCCAGGGTGATCAGCGCCACCCCGGTCCACCTCACCCACGACACCTTCTCGCCCAGAAACACCACCGCCGCCATCGTCGTGAATATGAAACCCAACGACGTCAGCGGCCAGATCAGGCTCACGTCCCGCCGCGCCAGCAGGTACAGAAGACATCCAAAAAACACCGCCTCCAGCCCCACGCCCACAAGGATCTTGCCGTTGGTGACGCCGGATTTGACGATCCGCGCGATGGAGGAGGCGCTCATCTCCCGCGCGGCCCCGCCCCCCTTGTTGATCTCCTTGATCCCCCCGCTCAAGAACGCCACCCCGACGGATTCGATGATGACCGCGACGATTAATATGACAAGGACTTTGGCCATAATTACAGGTCCTGGTAACGGATCAATTCGATGCCCAATTGCGCCGCCAGGGATTTGATTGTTGGGTTGATCAGCGCGTCAAATTCATCCCTAAACTGCTCCAGCGAGGGATGCGAGTAAAGCTCGTAATCGCCCGGCCCCAGCCGCGGCAGCAGCTTCCCCGCGTACTCCGCGTCCACCCGCCCGTTCTGCAACAGCCCGAACACCGCGCGGGTGTGCCGGATCCCCCTCCGCGCCAGGACCGGACGGGCGCGCGCGGAGAGCGCCCGGAAAATCGCCGCGTGGCTCGCGCGGTAACACCACCGGCCGCCGGCCAGTCGGGCGTTGAGTCCCAGCCAGTCGTCCGTCAGCCGCATGGCGGTGATGCCTTGGCGCTCCGCGTTGTCCATCAGAATCCCAAACACCACCGGGTGCAGGTGCAGGTTCAGGTGGCCGTTGACGTGGTCCAGCGGAAATCCGGTCGCGTGGAATTTCTCCAATTGCGCGCCGATCTCCTCCCGCAACTGCTCGCGGCATTTCCCGCAAACGAAGTAGCGCCACCCGGCACGCGCGGGCCGGTCGGTGAACTGCTGCCGCGCGTTGACCAACTGGGGGATTTTCTCGTGGGGCAGCGCTGAGGTTCCGCAGACCAGCGTCAGATGCAGGCCGACGCCCAGACCGGGATTCTCCCGCGCCAAAGCCACCGCCTCGTCCGCCCACGCCTCGTTGACCATCAGGCTCGCGCTGGTGAGGATGCCTTCCCGGTGGGCGCGGACGACCGCCTGGTTGATGGACTGGGACCGTCCGAAATCATCGGCATTGACGATGAGCCGCCGTCTGGGTGATGCGCTGTTGTTCGAAACCATTTCCGGAAACCGTCTTTCGCATCGTAAGCCGGCCCCGGGGGGAAACCAGCAAAAAAGAGTAAAATCCGTAACGCTTCAGTCCCTGTCATTGCCCGCTCGCCCGGCCCTAAAAAAGGAAAAGCCACCCGCGAGGGTGGCCTCTCTGACTTGATGCTGGCGGATTGGGAGCCTTAAAACTCCGGCTCCACTGTCCAATCGTTCAGACGTATGATTTCTCTCACCTTGCGGCGTTCGTATCGGTGTTTTTGGGCCTTTGCCGGCCGTTGGTCGGTCTGGCGGAAGGCGTGTTTTGTGTTGCGGATGGCTTCGTGGATCAGGTTCAACGTTTTTGTCATACCGTTTTTTTTTTGGCCGCCCGGTTGTTTCTATCAACAACCCAGGCTGCTCTCATCCTGGCCAAAATAGCGGCCTCCGTCTTTTTCCCCGCGCCGCCCTGCTTGCTCTTGCACTTTCGGCGCCAGGACAAATCTTCCTGACTGCCACCTTTCTTTTACCTCAGATTTCGCCAATGTCAAATGACAAATCGCAAAATCTTTGCAAATCTTTTGAAATTCCGATTCCATGACCCCCGCCACGATGAGCCGCCCCCCTGGATGGAGCCGCGCGCGGATTTTTCTCGCTTCGCTTCGCAGCAATTCCGCCGTCAGATTGGCGCAAATCACGTCCCATTTCCTCCGGCCTCTCACCGGCAGCCGCGTCAAGTCCTCCCGTCGGGGCCGCACGCGGTTTTCCACATGGTTCCTTTTCGCGTTTTCGACGCTCACACGGACGGCCACCGGGTCGCAATCAAACGCCTCCACCGGCGAGTAGCCCAGTTTGGCGGCGGCTATGGCCAGAATCCCCGACCCGGCGCCGATGTCCAAAAACGACTGCCGCGTTCCGGCGCGGCGGCAGGCGGCCAGTTCTTCGAGGCAAAACTCGGTCGTCGCGTGATGCCCGGTCCCGAAACTCAGCCCCGGATCCAGCACCACCACCCGTTGGCCCCGGCGCGGCCTCCGCCGGCTCCAGCCCGGTTTGATGAGCAGCCGGTCGCCGATTTCCACCGGCTTGAAATGGCGCTTCCACGATTCCGCCCAATTCTCCCGCGGCAGTTTCTTGACAACAACCATCGGACGCGCGGCGCCGGGGTTTTCGCACTGCAGCAGGCGGGTCGCGCTGTTCAAATCGGCCAGCACCATCGCGCGCGTCGCGCGCAACGACGACGGATAGGCCGAAACCACCCTCTTGACCGTGTGCGCGTCACAATAGACGGCGGTGGGCGCCCCGCAGCTCCTCTCCAACAGAAGCGCCGCCGCCTCCTCCATTTCGGGGGAGACGGTGATGGAAACCTGCCACATGGGATCGTTGGCGGGCGGGGCCGCCGCCGTGGGATCAGCCCAGCTTGGTCAGCGTCTGTTTGACGGCGTCGAAGTTGGGCAATTCCTTGGGCGAGGGGGTCTGCTCGGCGTACTGGACGACCCCCTGCTTGTCAATCACAAACGCCGCGCGCGCCGCCGTGTCCCCAATGCCCGCCAGATTGGGGAACACCACGTCGTAATCCCGGATGACTTTCTTGTTCAAATCACTGGCCAGGGGAATGGTGATTTTCTCCTGTTTCGCCCACGCCTCCTGGGCGAAGGGGGTGTCAATGCTGATCCCGATCACCGCGGCGTTGAGACTCGCGTACTGGCCCAGTCCGGCGCTGACCGCGCACAGTTCCTGGGTGCAGACGCCCGTGAAGGCCGCCGGGAAAAAAAGCAGCACGGTGTTCTTCTTGTGGAAATTCTCGCTCAACTTGATATCCACCAGGCCGGTGGGAGTTTTGGATTTGAGCGTGAAATCCGGGGCTTTGGAACCAACTTTAATGGGCATAGAGTTTAAGTTATTTTTGGGGTTTACGGCATTTTCAACAGTCCATGTTATATACAACGCGGACCCCGGCCTGTCAACCCCGAGGTTTTCACGCAATGCGCCTTGCTTTGAACAACGCGACGGCCTATTGTGTTGAAGCCGTGAAACAACCGCTTGTGAACGTGGAGGAAAAAGTTGACCGCGTCGTCGGCCGGCGCGCGCCGGATCCGGACAGTCTGCGGGCCGGAATGCGGTTGCAGAATGCGGCTGCGCAATTGCACCAGTCTTTCAAGCATCATTGGATGCCCAAGGGCGTTTATCGTTTCCACACCCATGAGGGGCCGAGGAATGGATGATCAAAATGCTGGCCCGCGGCGGCCTGCCGAAAACCTGATCCGCCGCCCGCCCACTGAGGCGGATTTGGTGGATTTATGCCGCGCCTTGAACCAACGCGGCGCCAAGTACATGGTGATCGGCGGGTTGGCCATTATTGCCGCAGGACTGCCCCGAATAATGAAAGCCATCACCCATCGCGCAAAAGACGCCGGCGATCTGGTGTTTCTTCGCCAATGGTTCCGCGAACAAGGCCAGGAGCCGCCGCCCGGTTGAACGCCACTAAAAACACAAAAGAAATCTAGAGGGGGGAGATCGCCTCCGGGAGGTGTTCCACGTCGCCCTGCAAGGCAAGCCCCTCATAAATCTTGGAGGAGTGGGGGAATTGTCGGCTGTCGCTTTGAAAATCGCGCGACTGGACTGGGCGGACAATCGCTTCATCCGCCGGAGATTGTTTTCAGGAGCGCGGCGGCGGGGCCGTAACCCTGCGCGGCGGAGTCCTCCAAACAACGGCGCGCGGCCGGGATGTTCCCAAAGACCTGGTAGAAAACACCGAGATTGTGGCTGGCCAGAAACGTGCCCGCGCCGCGCACGCTCCTGCGGCTTGGCTCCTCGCCCAGTGCCAGACAACGCTGGAAACTTCGCTCAATCTCCGGCAGGCGGGAGGCGTATTGGGCCGGATTGCCGCGAATCAGGTTCATGAAAAACAATCCGCGAACGAGAAAAAAATCGGGGTAGTCGGGCAGATGTTGGTCCGCCCACGCCACCACCTCCAATCCCGCCCCGAACTTTTTCAATTTCATGGCCGTGTAAAGAAAATCCACAGCGATGCTCGGCGCCGAGGGGTCGCCGGGTTTGACCCGCCCAAAGGCCTTTTGCAGACAGCCGAAGGCCTCTTCCGGCTGGCCGAGGGAATTATGTTCGGCGGCCAGTTGAAACAGAAAGTAGATGTGGTCCGGCTGGCGCTCCAATTCGGCCCGGAGCAATTTCATGTTGCGGTCGGCTTTTTGCAGTTCCAGGTAGCCGTCGTGCCACAAATCGCCGCGCAACGGAACCCGCGGCAGGGGGGAAATCAGTTGCTCGTGAACCCGCCCCTCAAAACGCGCGCCGCGGGGAAACAGCCGCGCGACAAAACACTGGGAGCGGAACAATTGATTCTCGCGGCGGAAGTCACTCACGATTTTCAACAGGCCGACCGCCGCTCCGCCGCGCGCGAAGGCGGGAATCTCGTCCGCCAGATTTTCCGACGCCCACTCGTCGGCGTCCAAAACGAGTATCCAATCGCCGGCGGTCCGCGCGAGGGCGTAATTTCTGGCTGCGGCGAAATCGTCCATCCACTGGAAATGCGAGATTTTGGCCCCGAATTCCCGCGCAATTTTTGTGGTGTCATCCGTCGAGCCGGTGTCGGCGAGGACGATTTCGTCGGCGATGGCCCGGACGCTTTGGAGACAGCGGGCCAGGCAGCGGGACTCGTTCTTGACGATCATCGCCAGCGACAACCTCGGATTTGGAACAGGCACGTGGCAATAATCGCCGGGCGTTTGCAAAAGGCAATGCGGAGGTTGGTGTCCGTTGGGCGTATCTTGACACTGCCCCCATGCAATTTGCTGATTCCCTCGCCCCACGCAGTGGGGAGAGGGTCAGGGAGAGGGGTTCGTTCCATACAAAGGGGGGCAGTGTCGAGATGCGCCCGTGTCCGT
>JBEKAN010000003.1:0-37744 GCA_050015895.1 Verrucomicrobiota bacterium | reverse complement strand
AGAAGCCAAATCGTGGCGGTGGCGGTGGACTCGGGGGACAACCTCTATATCCTCCTTCAGGGCGACAACGCGCTGGTGAAATACAACAGTTACTTCAATCCCCTCTTCGCCTATCCCCTGCCCTCCCAGCCCAGCGCCCTGGCCCTCTCCCAGGGCGCGGCAACCAACATCTTCGTCTCCTTCACCAACGGCCTGATAATCGAGTTGGCCCAAAATGGCGCCAACATCACAACCACCAACACGGTCATCAACATGGGGACCAGTTGGCTGCCCTCCGCCATCGCCTGGAGAAGCGATGGCGTCCTGGCCGTCAGCGACCTGAAGAAGAACATTATCTACGAGGTTTCGGCCACCAACGTCTCCCCCTTTGTCCCGGTCGAAGGCGCCACCAATTGGGTGGACGGCAACCCCCGCTACGCCGCCTTCAACCAGCCCGCCGCCCTGGCGTGGACGGCGGACGGACAGTTGATCGTGGCCGATCGGGGCAACAACGCCCTGCGCCGGATTGATGCCAGCGGGAATGTCAGCACCATTTATGGCGTCAATTCCAGGCTCTGGCATGCCACAGTGTGCGAGTCTGAGATCTACGCCGGCTGGACCGACGGCGCCGCCGGCCCCTACCGCACCAATGCCTCCAGTCGCGCGCCCAGCAGCTTGGTCATTGCCCCCGGCGGCAATATCTATGTCTCCGAACTCTACTACGACCTGCTCCGCCAGGTGGCCGGCGTCGGCCTGGAGCCGCAGACCGGCACCAACTTGGTCTCCGGCAGCGGCACTAACACCACCACCAATGTCGTCGTCCTGAACCCGCCGACCTTCGGGCCAAGTTCCGGCTACTTTCCCGAATGCCAGACCATCACCGTCACTAGCACCGTCCCGGATATCTTTTACACGACCGACGGCACAACGCCCACCACCAACAGCTTGACGGTGGCAAACATGACCTTCAATTCCACTCTGGACGACTGGGTCGGCTCCTTCTTGTGGTGCAATTCCGCGCAAGATTTGACTTCCCTCCAAATGATCGCTGTCAACACCAACACCAGCCCGATTCTGGTCAGCGCCGTCGCCGCCGGTCAATCCAGTCCCGCCAACCAAATCGGCTTCCCCTCCAGCAAGCTGGCCGGCGTCGGCTCCACGGCGGTCATCCCGCTGGTCGTCAACTTGCAAGCCGGCCAGCAATTGCGCTCCCTGCAATTCCGCGTCGAGGTCAACCCCGGCTCCAATTCGCCCGGCGCCCCCCCGATCTCCTCCCTCACCCTCCTGCCCATTTCCACCAACGACTTTCTCCCTCTCGTCGGCCCCGCCTCTGGAAACGCGCCGGTGGCCTTCCAGACCTTCGCCTACACCAACACCATTGCCCCCAACGGCCTCGGACTGGTCATCTCGGCGGCGGGCGACGACTCCGGGTTGAACATCCAGAATTTCGCGGCGGTCGCGCTTTTGGAGGTTCCCATCCCGCCCACCGCCCTGGAGGGGCAGACTTACAACATCCTCGTCCGCTACCCTTCCGGCACATCGGACGGCGCCCAGGCGGACGTCGCGCTGACGAACATGTCGGACCAGACCCTGACGGTTTCCAACCTCGAATACTTCGCGGGAGATTCCGCGCCCTCCACCGGGTACGACGCCGGCGAATTTGGCAATGGCGTCCTCGACAACAGCGATGTCAACAACGCCCTCATGGCTTCCGTCGGCATCCGGGTGCCCTTCCCATTCAGCGACGCTTACAACGCCATGGACGTGTACCCCGAAACAGACTCCGAAATTGGCGACGGCTTCATCACCTTCCTGGATTGGCAGCATATTTTGCTTCGCTCGCTCGGATTGGAAACCAACAACTGGATCCGGTTCTGGACCCCTGGCGGAGTGCTCTCGCATCGGGCGGTGCAGTGGACCAATTTTCCCAATCCTCTTCTCCCTCTCCCGGACGCCGTCCCCAGCCGGGCTTCCGCCTCCGGCAATCCGACAAGAGCCTCCATCAGCTCCCTGCCACCCGGAGTTTGGTACCGGCATGCCACCCTGAGCGCGGGCACGGTCGCCAACCTCCTTCCCGGCGGCGCCGCCTCCATCCCGGTCTCTCTCTATGTCCGCCCCGGCTGCGCCCTGTCCGGTTTCCAATTCCGCGCCATGCTCTGGCCGGCTGGCGGCGCGCCCTTTGCCGCTCCGCTCCAATTCTCCCCCGCCGCGGGCATCCCGGCTCCCGCCCGGTTCAACGGCGTGTCTTCCAACGAAATGGTCTTCGCGTGGTCGCTTTTTAGCCCGTTCTCCCCGCCCCTCCAGGGCAGCAACTTCCTCGGTTCGATCTCCTTCCAAGTGCCGCCCGCCGCCGCGGGGGGACAGTCTTACAGCCTGCACTTCACCGGGGTGGATGGCGCCCCGGACTTCAACACCCAGTACCAATTGGAAGGCGTGCCCGGATCGGCCTGGGTGGCCTCCGCCCCCCTGGCGCCCCCGCAAATCACCTCCGACGAGTGGAGAATTTACTACTTTGGCAGCATCACCAACCCAATGGCCGACGACGACGCCGACCCCGACGGCGATGGGGTCCCCAATTGGGAGGAATATCTGGCCGGGACCAATCCCACCAACGCCCTTTCCCGGTTCCAATTCAACTACGCCGGACTGGCCCCCGGCGACCCGCAGAACATCAATTTGGGCTGGCTCACCGCTCCGGGCAAGTACTACCTCCTGGAATCCGCCCCGGCGCTCGGGCCGACCAACTGGACGCCCATCAGCACCAATCTGGGCGATGGCGGCCTCTTCCAGATCCCCCTCACCAACCCGGTTGACAGCTCGCGTTTCTACCGCATCCAAATTCTCCAGCCATGAAAACGAAGAACTATTCCATCTTGGGAGCGTTGGTCGCGGTTCTGCTTGCCGCCGTCGCACAGGCCCAGCAGGTTTCCACAGTGATTTCCAACAGCCTGCTGGAGCCAAATTCCATCACCGGGGACCCCGACAACAACGTCTATTTCACCGACGCCTCCAACAACCGCATCGTCAAATTCGTCCCCGCCAACCAGACCCAGAGCACCTTTGCCGGCGTGTTCGGTCCCAGCCACGCCGGATACAACAATGGTCCCGCTTCGGCCGCGCTGTTTTCCCAGCCATTGGGGATTGTCTATGACACCAACCGAAATGGATTGGTGGTGGTGGACCAAGGCAACCAAGTTCTCCGTCTGGTCACCACCAACGGCCAGGTCTCCTTGCTGGCTGGCAGTCCGGGCGTCTACGGCCCTCCCAATGCGGGCAGTGTGCCGGCCACCAACGCCTTCTTCAGCTTTCCGACTGGCATTGCGACCGATGGCACAAACCTCTATGTCGCCGACGCCGGCAACAACGCCATCCGCCGCCTCGACCTTCACAACATGGTCACGACCGTCATTGTGACAAACTACACTTTTTCCGTCCCGGAGGCGGTGGCGGTGGACTTTAGCAACAACCTCTGGGTCGCGGACACCTTGAACGACACCATTTGCCTCATCAGCGACATCAGCGCCACCAACAATAAATCCGTCACTGTGGTCGCCGGGGCGGTGGGTCAGTTCGGCACCAACGATTCCCCGCAGGCCTCGCTGGCCCGCTTCGACAAACCGTCCGGCTTGCTTTGGGACCCCAACGGCGCGGGCCTCTTCATCAGTGACACCGCCAACAACACCATCCGCCTCCTCTCCCAAACTTCGCCCAGCCCCCCCGCCTATTCCGTCCAGACTCTCGTGGGCGTTCCCGGAGTGGCGGGATACATTGACGGCGCGTTTTCTGTCGCCGAGTTCCATAATCCTGTCGGCCTGGCCGTGGACACCATTGACGACGGTTATTATGTGGTGGACCGCGGCAACAATGCCTTGCGCCGTGTGCAAGCCAGCCCGCCCCAGCCGCCGGTTTCCGCCCCCTCCATCGGCTTCGTCAACTTTGTGATTGACCCCCAGGCCGAAGAGTTGGTGTCCCAGTTCAACCCCTCCACCTACCAAGTCTTCAGCACCAACGCCAACATCATCATCAATTCCGAGGCGGGCGTCCAAACCTATTATACGGTCGTTCCCACTCCAACCAGTCCCTTCAGCCCCGTTCCGGTCGTGGGTCCTGGTTTTACTCAAGACACATATACTTACCCCGGAGACGACACCCCGGAGAGCGATTTCACCACCAACAGCTTCCTCCAGGGGTTCCCGACCGGCGCGACAACCTCTGACGTCACGATCTACGCCATCAGCCAGGCCCCCGGACGAATTCCCAGTCCGCAAGTCAGCTCGCGCTTCCTCTTCGTCACCGCCGAGCCAACCATTGCCGGCAACAATTCCGCAATGGTGCCGTTGACGGACACCACGCCCGGCGCGGCGTTGTACTACACGCTGAACGGCACCCCGCCCTCGCCGACCAACAACGCAAATCCCGGCGGCGTCGCGCTTAATTCCCCAACCACCCTTTCCTTCACAGTCACAAGCAATGTCACGCTTACCGTCGAGGCGTTTTACGACAGTTTCGCCCCCAGCACCCCCGCCACGGCGATCTTCAACCCCAGCAACTATATCCCCAACCAACTCACTTTTGGCTTTGCCAACGGCGAGGCCTCCAGCCGCTTCGTCGGCGCCGCGGGACATCCCTTTTACGCACCCATCACGTTGACCCTCCTTCCGGCGGCCTCCATGTACTCCCTCCAGTTCAACGTCACCCTGGCCCCGACCAATACTCTGGGGGGCGCTCCTCCAGCAGCCTCCACAAGCTACACATTCAACTCCATGCTGCTGAACCAGGTGACCACCCCCACCGGACAGACAGCCTATATCGTGATTCCCCCGGCCGAGTACACCAACGGCGGATTCCAACCCCTGCTCTTCACAAACACCAGCGAGGGCCTGCTCGGCGTGGGTTGGCTGGAACTCAATCAGGTGACCAATCTCTACTTCAACGGGCTGAAGCAGGATTTGATCACCTGGTCCGCCGCCCATGAGACTCTGTTTAACAGCTCGGGCGGCCAGGTGATCGTCGGCGGCTATTCCTTCATGATCCCCGCCTCGGCCACCACCAACGGCGACGCCTACCAAATCCAAATCGGGCGCCCTTCCGCCGCTTACGAGACGGGCGCCAACGGAGACACAGGCCCCACCGAGAATGTCGTCCTCGACGCCCCGACCACTGGCTCAACGGGTCTCGGCGCGATCAACGCCGTCAAAAATGTCATCATCGGCGTCACCCCCTACCTGGTGGGCGATGCCTATCCGTTCCGCTGGTTCAATGCCGGCGATTTTGGCGACACCAATCTGCAAAACGACGACGTGGTGGAAGTCTTCCGGGCTGCGGTTTACGGAGGTGCCGCCGGCGACCTTCCTGGCAGCGATTTCTTTGACGCCATGGATTCCTCCAACGGGAGGGATAATAATTTATACGATGGGAACGACACGGCCATCAACTCCATCGCCTACGGCGATGGTTCCCTCAATGTGGACGACATATACGTCACTTTCCGCCGCTCCTTGGATCCCGCGCTGACGAATTACGAGCGCTTCTGGTCCAACGGCCTTTTTTATGCCCAGACCGTCCCCAGTTCCAATCCAAGCAGGCTGGTGGCCACAGGCCCCGCCACGTCCTCCCCGATTCGTGCGGCTGAGACAGCCACAGCAAGCGGCCCCCGTCAAATTACTGTCGCCGCCGACCGCGTTCAGGCCGCCGCCGGCCAGACCGTCCAAGTCCCCATCCGCGTTCTGGCCGCCGATCCTGTTTATCCCATCCGTGTCCTGGCTCTCAATGTGGACCTCATCCCGCTCGACGGTTCCCCGGCCGTCACCAACACCATCACCCTCTCCCCCGGCGCGGGTCTTGGCGCGCCCGCCTTCACCCTCTCGCAGGGTGCGGATAATTACGCCGCCACCTGGCTGGATTCCACCGTCTCCGGCGTCAACGCTACAAACATCATCGCCACGGTCACCGTCACTTTGCCTCCCAACGCAAACACCAATTCGTCCTACTTGCTGCATTTCGAGCATTTCTCAGCCTCTCCCAACGGCATCGCCCTCTTCCAAACCACCATCCAGGACGGCCTCATCACCGTGGGCGGGGATCGCTCCGCCTCAAGCTGGAACGACGGCATTCCGGATTGGTGGCGGCTGGTTTATTTCGGCACCGTTTCCAACCTCCTTTCCGCCGCCGATCTGGACCCCGACGGCGATGGCGCCTCCAACTGGCAGGAGTACGTGGCTGGCACCAATCCGCTGGACCCCAAGTCCGTCTTGGAAGTCTCGCCCTCCGCCAATTTCACCATCCAATGGCCTTCCGTGTACGGCAAAACCTACGCGCTGGAGACTTCCACCTCCTTGTTCTCCACCAACTGGACCGTCCTTTCCAGCAACCTGCCCGGCACCGGGCAGACCATGCAAATCCAGGACACCAACCTTCCCGCCCCCCCCGCCAGATTCTACCGCGTCGTCGTGCATTGACCCACGACCGGCTCATTCACGGAAGCCGGGCCGGTTCGCGGCCTCCTCCTTGAATCAGACAAGTCTCCTGCACAGAAAAACGCCTTCTTCCCCGGACGGGGCCAGCCATTGCTCGCATACTTCGAGCTGGTGGAGCTTGAGCAGGGCGCGGATTCGGTCGGGCGTGTGGCGATAGGAAAAAAAGAGCCGGATCTTCTCCCCGGCGCGAAACTCAAAATGCTCCCCCTCCACCGTCAGCGCGCGACTCTCTGTCAAATAAAAGTCCGCCACCACCCGCTTCAGCCCCTCCGCCGAAGTCTCAACGCCAAAGCGGACGTCCCCGTCCCCGGGCGTGAATCCCAGATCGTACAGGAAGGTCGTCAGCCAGTCGCGGGTCGGCGGGTTGTCGTAGCCGGGGAGGATGCGCCGCATGCCCGCCGCATAGTCGGGGCCGGGCGCCAGGTTGGCGCTCAAGAGCAGCCAGTCCTCCGGTCGCGTCAGGTCCGCCAGACTCGGCAGAATCAGCGCCGGCTCAAAATTGGGAATCATGCCGAAAAAGGTGATCAAGCGCGTCACGCCCGCGTCCGCCGAGGGGCCGAAAACCAGGGGCAGATCGCCGGCTGTCGCCAAGTCGCAGAGGATCGGATAGCTCGGAATATCCCCCGCCGCCGCCTCGCGCACCGCCTGGCGGGCGGTGAGCAGCAGCGCCAAGCTCGCGTCGCAGGGCGTGTGCGAAAGCTCCTTTCCCCGCCCCGCCAGCAGGCCCAGCAACCGCGCCTCTTTCTGCCCCCCGCCGCAGCCCAGCGCAATCACCCGGACCCGCGGCGCGGGAATTCGCTCCGCGGTGGCGGCAAAGGCCAGATCGTAAATCGCCGCGCAGGCGGGATCCGTGCGCGAGGGCGAATGGGCCTCGTGCAGGGCCAGCCACTTTTGCGATTGCTTGTAGGTGTCGTAGTGGAACTTGGGGTTGACACTCCGCGCGTGGAGTGAATGGATGAGGTCGCGCCGGACATTTTCCGGGAACTGGCTGGAATGAACGGTGATGGTGGCGGTCATATTCTTAATCCTAATCTTACTCCTAATCTTAATCCCAGTCCTCCATCAGGCCAGCAGTTCCTGGATTTCCCCCCAGGTCAGCGACGCGGCGAATTCCTCCTCGCCCCCGATGGTGGCCTCGATGATTTCGCGTTTGCGGTTTTGCAGCGCCAGGATTTTCTCCTCCACTGTGTCGCGCGCGATGAGCTTGTAGCTGGTCACCGCCTTGGTCTGCCCAATGCGATGGGCGCGGCCCGTCGCCTGGTCCTCCACCGCCGGATTCCACCAGGGATCAAGATGAATCACCGTGTCCGCGCCCGTCAGGTTCAGCCCCACCCCGCCCGCCTTGAGGCTGATGAGAAACACCGGTATGGCGCCCTCTCTTTGAAACCGCTCCACCACCGCCGCCCGGTCGGAAGTGGCGCCGTCAAGATAGCAATACTCAATCCCCTCCGCCGCCAGCCTCTCCCGCACCAGCGCCAGCAGGCTGACAAACTGGCTGAAAACCAGCGCGCGATGGCCGCCGTCAATGACCTCCTCCAACAGCTCGTCGAACAATTCCAGTTTCCCGGAGGCGTTGGCGGGGACGACTCCATCCAATTTTAGCAGGCGCAAATCGCAGCACACCTGTCGCAGCCGCAGCAAGGCGGTGAGCGCCAGCATCCGGCTCTTGGCCGCGCCCTGCGCCCCGGCCGCCTCCAGCATCTCCTTGCGGCCGGCTTCAATGACTTGCTGATAGACACTCCGCTGGTCGGGCGTCAGTTCGCAATAGGAGACCTGCTCCAGCCGGGCCGGCAAATCGGACGCCACATCCTTCTTCAGCCGCCGCAGCAGAAAGGGCCGCAGGCGCCGCGCCAGACGGGTCTGCGCAGGGCCGCTCTTCTCCCGCGTGATCGGCAATTCGTATCGCTCGCGGAAATCCTGGGCGCTTCCCAGGTAGCCGGGCATGAGAAAGTCAAAGATGGACCAGAGATCGAGCACGGAATTCTCCAACGGCGTGCCGGTGAGCACAATCCGCCGCCGCCCGTTCACCGCTTTGACCGCTTGCGCGTTCTGGGTCTGCCGGTTCTTGATGTGCTGCGCCTCGTCCAGCACGATAGTGTCGAACTCCAGGGCGCGGTACCGCTCCGCGTCGCGGCGAATCAGCGCGTAACTGGTCACCACAATGTCGCAGCCCGCAATCTCCCCGAACCGCGTGTGCCGGTCCGGCCCGTGCAGCGCGAGCGTTTTCAGGGCGGGCGTGAATCGCTTCGCCTCGGCCAGCCAGTTGAAGACCAGGCTCGTCGGGCAGACAATCAAATGCGGGCGGGGTTGCTTGGGCAATGTGCTCAGGAACGCCAGGGTTTGGAGCGTCTTCCCCAACCCCATTTCGTCCGCCAGAATGCCCCCGAATTCGTTTTCCCTCAGAAAACACAGCCACCCCACCCCGTCCCTCTGGTAGGGCCGCAGCACATTTTCCAAATCCCCCAGCGGCGGGCAGGCCGGCCTGGCCTCGCCGCTTTGGACGGCCGCGCGCTCGCGCCAGGCCGAGGGCGCCCGCACCACCCAATCGGCGTGCTGCCGCAGGGTCGCCTCCAGAAAGCCCGCCTGGGTGTTGCGGACGCGCCAGCCGCCCTCCTCCTGCCGAGGATCGCAGTCCAGCAACACTTCCCGCAACTCCTCCACCGCGCAGGTGTCAATCACCGCCGTCTTCCCGTTCGCCAGGCGCGTGTGGCTGCGGCCGGAGAGGAGCAGCCGCTGCACTTCCGCCGCCGAAAACACCTCCCCGCCACCCGACTCGAACACCACGCCCAAATCAAACCACTGCGCGCCGGGGGTGATTTGAAACCGCGGTTGGATGCGTTCGAGGCTCCTGGCGGCGCCGCGTTCGAGGCGTTCCTCGAAAGTCACCCTCCACTCGCGTTGCAACCTGGGGAGTTCGGCCGCGAAAAAATTCAGGACCCCCTCCTGTCCAGTCAATTGCAGCCCGCCTTGCGCGTCCGGCCCGGTGAAGCCGCCGCGCCGCAATCGGGCCAGGGCCGCGCCCTCGGCGGCCAAATCGCGCGCGGAGTAGCGCGTCGTCACCTCCGGATCCGGCAGCCACGCACTTTCACCGGAGGCGGTCACGCCGGCCGTCACAAGGCGCGGACCGTAGGCGCATTGGACAAGCGCACCCAGTCGCGCGAGGCCGCCCTTGAGTTCCAGCAGAAAACGGGGCGGCTGGAGTTCCAGAGTGAAATCTTCCGCCTTGAAATTAGCTTCCAGGCCGCCGGTCGCCTCCAGTTGCGGCCAATGCAGACTCAGGAACTGCGGCACTTGCGATCTGGGCACGCGCACCGGTCCCCGCAGCACCTCCCGGATTGCCGGCGGCAGGCCCACTGGTTGCAAGGTGTGCTCCCGCCAAACCCAGTCCCCGATCGTAACCAGCGTCGGCCGGCCTCCACCAGCCTGGGCCACGGTGATTTCGCCGTTCGACTCCAGATTGGCGCGCAACGGAATTTGCAACGGCTTTGTTGTGACGGTGACCGCGCAGCTTCTGCCAAGGGTAATGTTCGGATGGTCCGCCAACGCCGGGAGCAGCGACGCGAAATCCTCTGTCTGCATTTGCAGGACGGCAGGCGTCTGGCCGCCGGTCAGAATCTCAAGCCGCTCCAGGATGGCGCTGTCCGGCGGCGGGAACGCGAAGCGGCGGCCCTTGGGCGGGGCGTTGAGCGGTCCGCGTCCCCCGGTCCATTGCGCCTCCAACACCAGCATCACTTTGCCGCGCGCGACGGCTTGCTCGAAATTCGGCGGCAGAATGACGCACAGCGCGGCCGGTTCGCCATCGGCATCCCGCCGCGGCGTCCAAGATCCCCGGCCCGCGAGCGCCTCCGCGGACCCGCCTTCCAGAGGACGCTCCAGAGCCGGGGCGGCTGGGGTCGTCTGTCCGTTCAACCAGTGCAGACCGACCGCGACGCCATGAGCGCAGATTTTCCCCCACTCCCGCGCCTCGCGGCACGTGCAGAGGTTTTCGATGTCCACGTCGCTGTGGATCACCATCGAGGCGCGGAAAGAGCTTTCCCCCTCCTGCACAACCCCGCGCAGGAGCGGCGCGGCCCAAAACGAACTGAGCACCCGGCCCTGCCCCAGGGAGAGGCGGGCGCGTTTCATCACCTCCCAACCCGCGGCCTTGCCGAGCAGGGCTTCTGTCAGTTCAACGGGCATGCGATTTCCATCTCATTGTCGAAGCCATTTTAAGCCCAAATCCGCGCAAAACGAAAAAAAAACGCCCGCTTTCGGCTTCCGCGCACATTTCTTGTCCCTTTTTGCTCTCCGGCGGACATATACCTATAAATAGTAAGGACTTGACACAAATCGCCAAGGAGGTGTCTAATTGAGGGTGTTATTGAATATGATGAAGGCAAAAGCCAAGAGCGCGTTTACCTTGATTGAATTGTTGGTGGTGATTGCCATCATCGCCATCCTGGCGGCGTTGCTCCTGCCCGCCCTGGCAAGATCCAAAGCCAGGGCCAAGGCTATCAATTGCCTCAGCAACATGCGGCAGATCGGGGTGGCCACCACACTCTACATGGATGCCAACCGCGGAACCTTGATTCCGTTGTGGGTCCAACCCGGCGCACCGGGCTGGCCCAGTTGGACATACGATTCCGACACCTTCCTCATCCAGGACCCGATGTTCCTCTGGTGGCCGGACAAACTCCGCCTGGACGGCCACATCCCGGGGCCGCAAATCTTCAATTGTCCCGTGCTCACCCAGCCGGCCATCCAGGCCGGCGGGGCGGCCGACACCCAGGACTTCACCCTGGGCATCGGCATGAATTATCCCGAATACGGGTGGCTGGCGCCAGCGAACCCGTCGCGCTTCCCCTTCCCGCTCTATGGCACCAATCTCGAGAACAAAGTGGCCAGGCCCAGTCAGTTCATCGAGCTTGCGGATGCGGCCCAAGTTACAAATTACACCGAACCCAACGCGGACAACTGGGTGGAAGTCCCGACGACAGGCTGCGCGTATTTTCGCGTGCCAAGCGACAGCAGTTATACCAATCAGATCGGCGACTCCCGCTCCGTACCGCGGCATCTGGGGGAGGTGAACGTCTTGTTTTTCGACGGTCATGGCGCCACCGAGCGCAACAGCAGCATTCGTTACGACCTGCCCAGGACCAACCCCGCCGTGCAGTGGGCCATCAACAACAACGGCCCCGAGCCTTAACGCGACCGTTCCTTAACCCCTCGTTGACTTGGGGCGCGGCGGGGGCCATATTATCCCAATGAGCTTTGACATTTCGCCGCTCCTGGACCAATGGGATTATCAGCCGGGCCAGGTCGTGGTCAGGAAATTTCGCGGCAACGACGGTGAGGAGAAAATCCAACTTCGCGTGGACCTGGGCATGTTGCAAATGAACGCGCAGGGCCGTCCCGACGGCAAACACCCCTACGGTCGGGAATCGTTGCTGGAGTATTACCAGGCGCAACTGGAGAGATTTCAGCAGGAGCGGCGCGGGGATGAAAAGGCGTTCCGGTTGACGCCGGAGGATTGCGCGCGGCTCCAGCAGGAGGCCATTCAGTATCATCACCGCTATATCTGCCTGTTCCAGTTGGAGGATTACGACGGGGTGCTGCGGGACACCGACCGGAATCTCAAGGTTTTCGATTTTGTCCAGCGCCACGCCGGCTCCGAGGAAATCGCCTGGGCGCTGCAGCAGTTCCGCCCCCAGTTGCTGATGATGCGCATTCGCGCCCGCGGGGCCGTGGCCCTCAAGGCCAATCGCTACGATCAGGTCCTCCAACTGGTGGAGAGCGGCCTGGAGGAAATCCGCCAATTCTACCGCGAACACGAGCGCCTGGACCTGATGGAGCAAAGCGGCGAAATCCTCTCTCTGGAATCCTGGTTGCAGGAGATCCAGAAGGAAATGCAGATCAAACGGCCCTTGTCCCCCCGCGAACGGCTCGAAAACGCCCTCACCGAGGCCGTCCGGAACGAGGATTACGAAAAGGCCGCCGAGGTGCGCGACGCCCTCAAGAATCTCAAGCAGGAATTGGGCTAGTCATTGCCGCGCGGGCGGAACCGGAGCCGGAAATCTCTGGCCAGCGGCGTGGGTGCGGTCATGCTCAAGGGGGCTGTTTCGCGGGGCATCAGCGTCCAGCGGAAGTCGTCGTACTGAATCCCCAGGGAGAGGCCGTCCCGGTCCAGCCAGTCAATTTGATAAATGATTGTCCTTGCCGCGGCGCTGAGGTTCTCAACGTCCACTTGAAACTTGAGCAAGCCGTCCGCCCCGGTTGTGGTGTGAACCCCCAACACGCGCAAGCTGCCAATCAAGGCGGGATCCAGGACCAGATGCTTGTCGGGATTGCCGGGCTGTTTCTCCGCGGTCGGGGCTGGCGCGGTGTTGCTGGGGCCGGGCGAAGCGCAACCCGCCAGAACCAACAACGCCAGCAACGGAGGCGCGATTCTCATCTGGATCGAACTCTACCCGGGCAGCGCCAGCTTTTCCATTGAAAAGGAATGAGCCGCGCTCCCTCGCGCGGCCCGGCCCGGTTCCTCCTCCTCCATTACGGAGCGCGCACCGGGATCTTGCAGACTCCGCGAAATTGATTTTACCGGCCGGGGGAGGGCCGCGCCGGGGTCAGTTTGCGGATGACGTTGTTCATGGTGTCGGCCACGTAGATGTCCCCATGCCCTTCCGCAGCCAGCGCATCAGGGTGCCCCACGTCCGCGTCCACCCGCAGAGTCACCGCGTCGCCGGAAACAGGCAGACCACGAATCGCGCGGCTTTCGGCGTCGGCCACCCAAATGAATGACGAAGAAGCACCCGCGGCGACAAACTGCCCACTCCCGCCCACAGTGGTAACCACCCCGCCCGGAGAGATTCTCCGAATGGCGTGGTTGCCGGTGTCGGCGACATAGACCTGTCCCTGGAAATATGCCGCGACCGCCCGAGGTTCCCAGAATCGCGCGTTCGTGCCAGGGCCGTCGGCGCCGCCGTGAGCGCCCGCCAAACCCGCCAAGGTGCTCACCACCCCCTTGGGCGTGACCTTGCGGATGGTGAAGTTGCTCGTGTCCGCGACGTACAGATTCCCGCTCGCGTCCACCGCCACGCCGAATGGATTGCGGAATTGGGCGTTGTCTCCCACACCGTCGTTGCTCCCCGGATTCCCCGCCAGCCCCGCGAGGGTGCTGACCTGTCCGTCGGGCGTGATCTTGCGAATCGTGCAATTGCCCACTTCCGACACATAAACATTCCCAACACTGTCAACTGCAATTCCAAAAGGCGCGAAAAACCGCGCGCCGTTTCCCCGGCCGTCCAGGCTCCCGCGGCTGCCCGCCAGTCCCGCCAGGGTCGCCACCGTCCCGTCCGGGGTGATTTTTCGAACGGTGTGGTTGCCCGAATCGGCCACATAGACATTGCCCAGCATGTCCACCGCCACACCGCCGGGCGTCCGAAAACTCGCGTTCGTTCCCCTCCCATCCTGACTGCCCGCGACCCCGGACTGTCCGGCAAAAATCGAGGCCGTCCAGCGCGGCTGCGTTTGTGGCGGGGGGTTTGCCACAAGCGGCGGGTTCACCCTGGGGAGTGGTGGATTCGTGGCCGCGACCACCGGAGCAAGCGGCCCAGGCTCTGACTGGGTGGCGGGGCGGATAAAAGACGAGACCACCGCCGCCGCCGCAATGACGCCCGCCGCAACCCACAAAACGGGCGAGACGCGCCGCACCTGGCGCAGACCCGCCCGCGTCAACCCGTGCGGCCCCACCGGCGCTTTGCCCTCCTTGATTCGCTGCAAATCGGCAGCCACGTCGCTCATGTCCGCGTAACGGTCGCGCAATTCCCGCGCCATCGCGCCCTCGGCCACCGCGCAAAGCCCGCCGTCCGCGCGGGCGTTTCGTTCCTTGATCGGTTTCGGCGGGGTCGCCAGGATTTGCCGGCGAATCTCCTGCAGGGTCCCTCCCGCGTAAGGCGGCTCGCCGGTGAGCATTTCGTAGAGCAGCGCCCCGAAGGCGTAGATGTCGCAGCGCGTGTCCTCCGCGTTTCCGGCGGCCACGCCGGGGGACATGTAAGGCGCGGTGCCCTCGCATTGCTGGCGCTCCGCGTCCACTATCGTGTCGTTGAACATCGTCCGCGCCAGCCCGAAATCCGCCAGACAGGCCTGGACGTCCCCCGCCAGCAAAATGTTGGCCGGCTTGAGGTCGCGGTGAATGATTCCCCGGCGGTGGGCGAACTCCAGCCCGGCCGCGATTTGCGGCGCAATGTCGAGTATAAAGATCGCGTCCAGCCCCTGCCCCGGCCGAATCCGCGCCGCCAGGCTTCCCCGCTCAAAATACGGCATGACAAAATACGGGCCGGCCGCCCGGTCGCAAATCTCGAGCACCGGGATCACGTTGGGATGTCGCAGCTTCTGCAAATGGCCCGCCTCCTTGACGAACCGATGCACGATCTGCGGGTCGGCCACCAGTTCCGGCCGGATCAGTTTGACCGCCACGCTCCGCCCCGTGTTGGTGTCGCGCGCCAGCAGCACGATCCCCATGCCGCCCCCGCCCAGCACGCGCTGGATTTCATATTGGTTCAACGTCGCCAGCAATCCCGGACGCCCCGGCGGCGCCAGCATCTGCTGCGCGATCATTTCGGCAATCGGCCCGCCAAAGGACGACACCGGCGGCGTGAACGGCGGGGGTTTGGGTGTGGAGGGGTCGCTCATGGCGCGCCGGCTCCTTTGCCGCCGGGAGGGGAGATTTTTTCCGCCGCCTGGAGAAGCAATTCTCTGGTGGGGTCGTCGAGCCAGGGCTGCTCCCGGGTCCAAAGCAGGCCCCGGCGCAGGTCCGCGTCCCCGAGCTTTGAAATGCGCCTGTCGAGGCGGACCAGGGCGGCGGCGATGCTGGTGTAGTAAAGCGCGGCGGCCACCTCGTTGGGCAGCGCGCTTTCGGCGTTGTCCATGTTCGCCTTGGCGAAGCTCTTGGTCAGTTCCAGAAGCTCCGCCGGCGGGGCCGGATGATGAAAAAGGTCGGAAAAACTTTTCAGCAGCAGGCTCTGGGCGTCGCTCAACTTCTTGAGCCGCACCGCGGCCCCGGCGTCGTATCCGCCCAGGTCCACCAGGACGGGGGCGGCCATTTGATGGCGGAAAATGGCCCCCAGTTCCTCCGGCCGCCAGAGCCGGGCCTGCTCCGCGCTGCCCTCCATCAAGGCGGCGAGGCTCTTCGGCCGTCGGGTGAAGACGGCTCCCGCGGAGTCGAACTCAGACATAATGTTACCTGTTATGGATACGGTTTGCGGCGGACGATCTTGCGCATATACTCGTTTATTCCCGTTTAGCCAGGCGGGAAATGAACTCCTCCAAAGACTGGATTTCCACTGCGGTCGCCGCGTCCTGTCCCGCGTAATCCTGGATCACCCGGCCCAAGTGCGCCTTGAAGATGCGTTTGGCGCTGAGCAGCAAATTGGAGGCGTCCGTCGGCGAGCGCAGCCCGAAACGCCCGATCAACTCCTCGTAAGGCGGCGGCGCCGTGTCATTCAACAGCGGCTCCAGCAGGCGGATGCGGAACATTTCCCAGATTTGCCCCCGGCGCGGCTGGTCGGCGGACGGGTTCTTGCAATCCTCCTCCATCTCCCGCAGGGTCCGGGCCAGGACGGTCCGCAGCCAGGTCAAGTCGAATTCCTCCGACGGGCCTTCCGCCGCCGCCGGCTCCCGCGGCATCTCATCCAGCGACAACGGCGGGCGTCTGGCCTCCACGCGGTTCAAACGGTCGAGCACAAAATTGCGCAGGCTGGTCTTCAAAAAATCCCGGAACTTCCCCCGGTTGTGGTCCGCCCGTTGCAGCCAGCCCTTCTTGAGGATTTTGTCCTCGGCGAAATCCTGCAGGAGCAGATCGGCCTGGTCCTTGAGCGAGGGGAAGGTGGCCACCAGGAATATCCTCAGCGGCGCCCAGTATGCCCGGATCAGGCGGTCCAGCCGCGCCTCGTCCGCCTCGCCCGCCTTGCCCAGCTCCGCCCAGTCGGTCCGGGGAAATATCGAACTGGCTGGCGGGTCGGTGGACATGGCGGGGTCGCGTCCTCAAGGGGTTTGCGGGAACTTGATGTACAGCAGCCAGTAAACCACAACGCCCGTCACCGAGACATACATCCACAACGGCCAGGTCCAGCGGGCAATGCGTTTGTGCGCCTCAAAACGCTCTTTCCGCGCGCGATTCAGCGTCACCAGGATCAGCGGCACAATCACCACCGCCAAAATGGTGTGGGTGGCGAGCAGAAGCAGATACCAGGGACGAAACCACGGCGGGTTGACGAACCGGGTGAATCCCCCAAGGTAGTGGTAAGTCAGATAGCAAATCAGAAAAAGGACGGAGGTCGAGAAGGCCGCGATCATGCAGAAGCGGTGCGCCGCGATATTTTTGCGCTTGATGCACACAAAACCCGCCGTGAGCAGGACCGCGCTCAACCCGTTGAGCGTGGCGTTGACCGTCGGCAAATCTCTCACTGTCATAATTCGTAATCCCTCAGCCTTGGGCGGTGGGGCGCGGAAGACAAGGACATTTTGTTCCGACTGCGAGCCGCGACATTTCCCCCGCCCCGCGCAGAGGGGGGGGAGGGGGGGAGGGGGGTGTTCATTGGTTTGATTGAGTTTGATTTGGTTTGATTTGGTTTGATGAAAGGACAAGGGACCAAAGGGACAGAAAGGACCCAAAGAGACCGATGGAATGGCCGCGATAATGCGCAAAAAAAGAGCCCAAAAGGAGACGACGCACTGGACGGCCTGTAGTCGGTCTGGGCCAAGGGCATTGATTTCGTTCGTATCCTCATTTTTAGTTTTTTGGTTCAATTAGATCACACTTTCCAAAAAGTTCCTTCCCACGGTGGGAAGCAACTCGATTTTTTGTTTTTGGCGGAAGTAGTTGGTGTGGAGGGGGTTGCGCTCAAAAATGAAACTTCCAAAAACCTGGACGCAAAAATAGTTTTGGGAAAAGTCCGGAAAAGCTGCCAAACAGCCCAGAAAATGGCGCGGATTCTTGCAATCGTGTTGGAATATCCATTTTCATGCGGTCAAGAAACCGTTTCAACACGAGGCAAAATAATCGCCAAAAGACACGTAACCACATACGCCGCAACCACTTATATAGTCTTTCGGCTTTTGCCTTAGTAAGGTATAAGAGCGGTTCAGAAAATAGTGCAGCCGATCCTTGATGGAGAATGTGTTCGGCGAGACGCCGAACACGGCGGGCGAGGACGCCCGCGCTCCCGATGTTGACGCTTTCGCGGCTACAGATTTCATGAAATTGCTCCAAGAAAATCCCGCCGGTCCACATCATCCGGGAAAATGTCCCCGCCGCGGTCGCCGCGGCTCATCACGGGGTAAATGGCCCCGGCATATTCCACTCTCATTTTGCGCGGCACGGCCACACTCCTGCAGGGAACTTCGACCCACTGCAACCAAAATGGACTGGTCAATTCTCCCGCCCCAGGCGCTGAATGGCGGCCAGCAGCGGCGGGATGCAGTCGGACGTCTCCCCGTCATAATATCCCCGGATGCGCCCGTGCTGGTCTATCAACACCAGCTTGGTGCTGTGGATTACCAAGTCGGTCGGACTGTCCTGCTCGGAGGGCTTTTTGTCCGTCATGCTTAGCTTCAACCCCTCAACGGCGAGCTGCTGCATCGCCTTTTTGGGGCCAGTCAAAAATGTCCACACCCCCTCCCGCGCGCCCCACCGCCCCCCGTACTTTTTCAGGACCGCCGGGGTGTCGTAAGCCGGATCGCTGGTCAGGGAGACCAATCGGACCGGCGGGCTGGCCGGCAGGACGGCCTGCAGTTTCTGCAAGGTCGCCTCCATCAGCAGACATTGCCCCGCGCAACGGGTGAAGATCAGATCCACGACGCAGATTTGGCCGCGCCAATCCGCCAACGAGACCATCCGCCCGTCTTGATCGCTCAGGGAAAAATCAGGCACCTCCCCATAAACCGGCGGCGGCGGGACCCGCGCCGGGGCCAGGAAGAACGCCCCCACGACGCCCAGAAGGATCACGATCAGCCCGCCCCATACGAGGAATTTTGCTTTCAGGCCAGGCTCCGGCATATCGGTGTCATCCAGAGATCATCCCCTCTTAATGTCAATCCTAATCTTAATCTTCTCCCACTATTCGTACCCCGCCCCGGCCCCCGCCCCCGCGCTGGATTTTTTCGCCACCCAGGCGTCGTATTCCTCCTGGGACACCACTCGGAGGGTACCGCGCATCGCGTAATGGCCGTTGCCGCAAAGCTGGGCGCAGTTGATCTGGTAGGTGCCTTTGACCTTCGGCGTGAACCAGACTGGAATGCTCATTCCGGGAATCGCGTCCTGGGTCGCGCGCATCACCTTGATGGTGAAACAGTGGATGACGTCCATCGAAGTGATGTAGGCGACCACGGGTTTGTCCACAGGCACCACAAAGTCCTTGGCCACGGTGAAATTGTACTTGTAGTTCGGGTCCGATTTGTCAAAGCCGTAGGGATTGTCGCTCGACTCGAATTTTCTGTCCTGCCTCACAAAAACGCCGTTGGTGCCGGGATACCACGCGTTCCAGACATATTGCTGGGCGATGACCTTGATGGTGGTCACATCCTTGCCCTTGGGAAATTGGTCCACCGCATGCGCCCAGAGGGGAACGGCCAGTCCGATGAGCAAGACCCCCTCAATCGCCGCCACCATCACTTCCGCATAAGTGGACGTGTGGCCCTTGACCCCGACGTAGTCCGCCTTGGGATTGGCGCGGCGGTTGAACTTGCACAGCGCCAGCAAGAAATAACCCAGCCAGCCGACAAACAGGACCGCCATCAACAGATGGACCCAAAAGATAAGGCTGTCCACCCCGGCGCCCTGCCCCGACACGTCAATGGGCAGCCCCAGGTACTTCTTCAAACTCAATATGCTGTTCATCATTTAGGTTTGCGGTTGCGCGGGCGGTTCCTGGCTCTGTCCCAACCGGTTGGTAGCGGCAGCTTTCCTTGAAAGAAAAACAAAGAAGGACGCCGCCCCGATCAAGACGGCTCCAATCACCGCCATCAAACTGAAAATGCCCGCGTTGAGGCTCCGCGCCATGTTGGAATCCGACTTGCCGAAGCAGGCCGCGCAGGCCAGCAGGCTCGTCGGCCCCGCCAGCCAGGCCACAACCGCCGCCGCCGCCAATGTTTTGAGTCTTTTCATAAATAACCAATGTGTTTGAGCTTGCGCGCCACCACCCGGCCGTACCACACCATCCCCACCCCCGCCAGGAGGGAGGCGACGCCGCCGATCAACTGCCCCGCCCGGCCGCTCTCGCGGTATTGATCGAGAAGCCAGCCCCCGAAGAAAAACGCCAGCAGCGCGGCGCATGTCACAAACACAATATGGAACGCTTTCAACGACATGTCAAGCTCATTGTTGGAAATGCACGATGTTGGGGTGGTGCATGGACCACAGGGTCAGAAACATCAGGGCGCCAAAAAAGAACACGGTGCAGGCCATCACCGAATAGATCATTTTCTTCTCCGAAATCAGGTGCATGAAAAAGCCGGCCACCAAGGAGCCTTTGGTGATGGCGATCGCCAGGGCGACCACAATGTTGATTTTCCGGCTTCCGAAATCGGCGTAGGACGCCCACACCGTCATGGCGGTGCCGATCATCAGCGCCACCCCGACGATGGCGTACGTCCTCATGTGCCTCTTGGCATCCTCCACCGAGTGCGGCTCCGCCGCCGCCACCGCATGTTCGCTGGAATGTTCGTTCATATTCATTTTATAGCAAATAAAGCACCGGGAAGAGGAAGATCCAGACCAGGTCCACAAAGTGCCAGAACAGGCCGGACACCTCCACCCGGTTGGTGTATCGCTCCGGGTCCTCCTTCCAGACCTTCGCCAGCGGACCCCAGATCACAAATATGACAATGGCGCCGCCGATGACGTGCAAGGCGTGCAAGCCGGTCAGCACAAAATATATCCCTAAATAGGAACTGTGCCAGGGGCCATAATTCTCCACCTCCTTGCCCTTTCCGTCCGCCCGGTCTTTGATCTCGGACATGGGAATGGACAACTCCTCCAACTTCGCACCCGCCGCCGGCGGCTCCATCAGCTCCGCGTGGCTGTCCACGACCCGCGCCTTCTCAAACACGAAGAACTTGTCGTTCGTCCTGGCCCGGTCAATATGGCCGTCCGCGAATTTGCCGTTCTTGAGCTGCGCCTCATAATGGTTGAATTTGTCCCGGTACTCGAAGGACTTGATGCCCAGGAATGTGAGCGCGCACAGGATGGTGATGCCCTGGCAAATCTTGTAGAGGCCGAACTTGTTCATCTTCAAGGCGGCCCACGAATAGACCACCGTCACGCTGGAGAAGATGAGCACAATGGTGTTGGTCGCGCCCAGCGGCACATTGAGCAGGTGGTGCGGCCAGGTGCCCGGATCGGCGTTCACCCGCAGCAGGATATAGGAGGAAAACAGCGCTCCGAAGAGCATGACCTCCGACGCCAAAAACAGCCAGATGCCGATTTTCGCGTTGTAAAGGCCGGTGTCCGGCCGGGGTTTAACTGCGTACGGGATTTCCATGGGTCAACGGTTCTGCCTGCTCCGGTTCGTTTTGCGTGGTGAAATCGCGCGCGGCCCCCGGCACGCTGTACTCGTAAGGGCCGCGGAAGACTTCCATCGGCTTCTCGAAGTTCCCGTGCGGCGGCGGGGTGGCCGTCTGCCACTCCAGAGTCGTCGCCTCCCAGGGATTGTCCGAATTGGTTTTCCGGCCGTGCTCCACGCTCCAGAAGAAATTGATGATGAAGGGAATTTGCGCCAGCCCCAGGCAGACGGCCGCCCAGAGAATCGTCGTGTTCAGGTGCAGCACGAACGGACTCAGGCCCGGAATGCCGGCTTGAGTCGCGGTCTCCGGCTGCGCCGCGTAGGTCAGCCCGCCGTCATACATGCGCCGCGACATCCCCGCCATCCCCTGGAAGAACATTGGCAGAAACACGCAGTTCATGAAAATGAACGACAGCCCGAAATGCACCCGGCCCCAAAACTCGTTCATGAACCGCCCCGTGATCTTGGGATACCAGTAATAAATCCCCGCAAACAACCCAAAGATAGTCCCCGGCGCCACGATGTAGTGGAAATGCGCGATCACGTAATACGTGTCGTGCAGATAGATGTCGCTGACGTTGAAACCCAGCGGCAGCCCCGTCAGGCCGCCGATCCCGAACATCGGCAGAAATGCCAGCGCAAAGAGCATCGGCACCGTGAACCGGATGGACGCGCCCCAGAGCGAGATGAACAACGAGGTCAGTATGATCACCGACGGGATTGAAATCATCATCGTCGTGGTTTGGAAGAACGTCGCGATCCGCGTCCCCATCCCCGTCAAATACATGTGATGCGCCCACACGATGAAGGACAGGAACCCGATCACCAGCGCCGAATACACCATCGAGCGGTAGCCCCAGATCGGCTTGCGCGTGTTGTTGGCGATGATCTCCGTCACGATCCCCATCGCCGGCAGGATCAGCACATACACCTCCGGATGGCCCAGAAACCAGAACAGATGCTGCCACAACAGCGGGCTGCCCCCCCCGCTGATATGCACCGCCGTGCCGGACACCACCAGGCCCGTCGGCAGGAAAAAGCTCGTTCCCAAAAGATTATCCGCCAACTGCAGCACCCCGGCCGCCTCCAGGGGCGGGAAGGCCAGCAGCAGCAAGAACGCCGTCACAAACTGCGCCCACACAAAAAACGGCAGGCGCATCCAGCTCAGCCCTTTGGCCCGCAATTGAATGATCGTGCTGATGAAATTCACCGCGCCCAGCAGCGACGAGTTGATCAGGCACACCATCCCGATGATCCAGAATGTCTGCCCGTTGGGCCGGTGCATGTCCCCCACCGTCGCCAGCGGCGAATAGGAAGTCCATCCCGCCTTGGCCGCCCCGCCCGGTATGAAGAAGCTCGCCAGCATGATAATCCCGCCAATGAAATAGAACTGGTAGCTCGCCATGTTGACCCGCGGGAAGGTCATGTCCGGCGCCCCGATCTGCAACGGCATCACAAAATTCCCAAACGCCCCGAAGGCCAGCGGCACGATCGCCAGGAACACCATGATCGTCCCGTGCATCGCCCCGTACGAATTATACAAATCCGACGAAATCACCCCCACCGCGCCGCTTTTGGTCGCGCTGATCATGTCCGGCCCGTGGATCCTCCGCAGGAGTTTTCCCAGAAACGGAACCGCCTCCCCCGAATGCGCCAACTGCCACCGCATCAGCAGCATCAGGCAAAAGCCGAAAAACAGGAACAGCAGGGCCGTGACGCCGTACTGCATTCCAATGACCTTGTGGTCGGTGGAAAAAATGTACTTCCGCCAAAAACCCGGCTCGTGGGCCTCGTGCGCGTGTGATGTGTCCTGCATGGATTTGTTAATCTTGCTTTCTCAAAAGCAATTTATGCAAATACGAATATACTTCAATTCAGCATTGGGTCAATGGGAAAAATCATCCGCTCTTATCACCGGCCGGTTTTGTCCAGTACCATTAGCATAAGTAATAATGGCAAGTAGAGAATCGAAACATAAAACAACCGCCGCGCCGCGGCCGCGCTGATCCGCCGCGAGAATTGGAACGCGAACCACACAAACGCCGCCCCCAGCGCCAGCGCCCCCGCCAGGCACACCCGCCCCACCAGCCCGAACAAAAAGGGGCACAGACTCACCAGCAGCAGTCCCAGCGTGTGGCTCAGGGCCTGCCGCCCCGTGCGCCCGCCCGTCGGGTCCACCACCGGCAGCATCACAAATCCCGCCCTCTCATAGTCCTCCCGGTACATCCAGGCGATCGCCAGAAAATGGGGCAGTTGCCAGAAAAACAAAATGGCGAAGAGCGACCACCCCTCCCCCGTCACCGCCCCGCGCGCCGCCGTCCAGCCCATCAGCGGAGGCAGCGCCCCGGGAATCGCCCCGACGGCCGTGTTCAATGTCGTCACCCGTTTGAGCGGGGTATAGACGAACAAATAACTCCCCAGCGTCAAGGCCCCCAGCAACGCGGTCAGCAGATTGACCGCGACCGCCAGCCACACCAACCCCGCCCCCGCGCAAACCCCGCCGAGGATGAGCACCGCCTCCGGCGTCATCCGGCCCGACGGGAGGGGACGATCCTGAGTGCGGCGCATTTTGGCGTCCTGCTCCCGTTCCAGCAGTTGGTTCAGGGCCGCCGCCCCCGCCGCCAGCAGCGCGGTGCCGGCAACGGTGTGCATCAACAGCCCGTAGGCCATCGGCCCGCGCCAGCCGAGGTAAAAACCGACCAGCGTGGTCAAGAGCACCAGCGTCGTGAGCCGCGCCTTGAACAACTCGCTGAGCACCGCCGAAGGCGATTTCTCCGCCGTCCGCGCTTTTTCAATCGCGGGCGCCACTGTCAGGGTCTGTGCGGTTGCTTTCATCAAAAAATCATGGTGACAGGCTCGACGAGGGGCGCAACGTCGTCAGTTGATTTTTTTGCGCCGGACTGGTTTGCGCGGCCGGAGCGGCCAGCAGACGGAACGAAAGTATTGTTATCAGGCCGCCCGTCATCAGGCTCAGCGCCCCGCAGGCCACGTGCGCGGTGGCGATGTCCGCCATTTTTCCCGTCCACACCGTTGCCGCCCCCAGAAAGATCTGCGCCACGATCAGCAGAAACCAGCCCAACGCCAGCCGGCTGAGGCGGTCCCGCCCGCCAAGCCGCCGCCGCGCCAGCCACGCGCAAATCCCCACCATCACAAAAATGACCAGCGCCATCGTCCGATGGGCCATTTGCAGCACGATTTGCGGCGCGGTGATCGGCTCGTAGCCCTCCACATCCATCCGATGCTGGTTGTATTTGAGCACCGAGGCCGCGTCGGTGTCCGGCCAGATTTTGCCGTAGGCGGCGGGAAAATCCGGTATGGCCAGCCCGGCATGTTGATGGCGCATGGTGGCGCCCAGGATGAGCTGCCCTAAAATCAAAGCCGAGGCCGTCAGAAACAGGAACCGCAAACCCTTCTGATCCACCCCCGCCCGCGCCGGAAGTTTGCGCCAGAATTCCGTGTGGAAAAGCGCAATCGCCGACACGAGCACAAAAAACAATTGCGCCAGCGTGGCGTGGAAAATCCCAAGTCGCGCGTCCAACTGCGTCACACGCAATCCGCCCAGAACCCCTTGCGCCACCACTGCGGCAAAGGCGACCACCCCCAGGGTCCGCAGCCACTTGGCCGACGGCCCGCAACTGGGCCAGACAAATGCCGCCCCCAGCGCCGCCAGCCCGACGCCCGCCAGAAGAATGTTGTCAGCCGTGCCGGGGAATGTCACCGGGGGCACCGCGCCCGCGAGCAAAAGGAATATCACCTGGCACACCGCGCCGGCCAGAAAGAGAACGATGCCGCCCCAGCGCAACAGCGGCCGCGAATTGCGCCCGAAGAGCCACAGGGCCAGAATCGTGGTCAGAAGGCCCACCACCGAACCGATCAGCCGGTGGGTGTGCTCGTAAAAAATGCCGCCCATCCATTTGGAAAACGGAAAGAAAAACATGTTGTACCCGTACGAGTTCGGCCAGTCCGGCACTGATAGTCCCGCCTCATGACTCGTCACCAACCCACCCGCCCACACCAGCACAAAAGTCGCCGCCGCCGTCAAAAACGCAAAACGCCGCAACGCGGCGTTGTCGCCCGGGGTGCTCAAGGATTCCAATGAAGAAGGGATTTGCAACGCGTCTCGCCGTCCCATCTACTGCGGGACCTCCACCGTGAAATTGGCCACCACCGGACTGTCTCCCACGACCTTGATCGCCTGGGAAGTCCCCGGCGCGCCGCCGTGCGCTTTGACGTGGTAGGCTGTCAGCGTGTAGTCGCCGGGCGGCAGGTTGGGGATTTTGAAATTGCCGTCCGCGTCGGTCACGGCGAAAAACGGGTTGTCCACCACGCCCACGTAGGCGAACATCCATTGGTGGACATCGCATTTGAATCTCACCATCACTTCCGGCTTGGAGAATATCTTCTCGTTCACCTGCCCCTGGTTGGCCTGTGGAATGTTGAACTCCTCGTTGCCGGCGACTTTGGGGGTCGCGTGGACGTTGTGCAGGATCGGGTCGGAATTCCTCACCTGCAGCTTCTGCCCGGCCATCACGCCCAGCACATAAGGCTGGTAGGCGCATTTCACCTGGTCCAGAACCACCGGCTCCGCCGGGATCGGGTAGGTTTTCCCTTCGCATCCTTTGGAGATATAGACAAACACATCCTTCAACCCGTTGTCCTTGCCCACAAGATACCAGCGCGTCGTGGTCACCGTCGGGTGCAGGTTGCCGCAATCCGTATTGGCGCTGAAATCAATCGTCTTTTCCGCCGGGGGCGTTCCTTTGAGCGTCACTTTTCCAGTCACATCCGCCGCCCGCGCGGCCTGAAACCAGCCTGCCAGCGCCGCAACCGCAAAAATCAATATAGATTTCCTCATAGATTCGGAGTTTCGGTCAACTCAGTTGACTCGGAGAGACAAAATACCACTGAAAACCCGCAATGCAAGTTCTTTGTCAAACTTTTTACAATCCCATCCCGGCCCGATGCCCAACCCTTTGTTTGCCAATGGCTTAAAACAGCATGACCATCAGCCGCCCGCCGCCGCGGCTGCTTTTTTCGCCCCAAACGCGGTTCCTTTCCAGCGAGCCAGCAAACCAAGCGAACCGGCAATGACCAGTCCGAAAGTGGAAGGTTCGGGGACGGCCGACAGGGTCGGATCAAACTGCTCGCTCGACGGCTCACCCACGCTGAAACCTATCGTGCCGGCGTAAACGACAGATTCGCCAACCGGTGGTGTGGTCATGGCCGTCGGATCAGAAGTGCTGTCGAACGTGAACGTTCCCGAGCCACCCACCGGGATCGCGTCCCCGGCGTTGCCTTGGAATTGGATGGAAGTGCCGAAAAATAACGAAGCCGACCAGCCGGAAGCGGAGGCGAAGCTGCTTGGGTCCGATGGCAGGTTGTTGCCGCTGCCGGTCCAGCCATACCAAAAACCCTCAATGGGAACGGAACCTGTGTTGTTGACGATCAAGGTGTAATCATAAAGGCCGCCCACCAGCGCGCCCGAAATCGTCCCTGTGGCGGAGACTTGGGCCTGGAGGCTGCCCGCGGCCAATCCGACGGCGGCCACCAGGGCAAAACACGAGAAGTTCAATTTCGCCTTCATATTCGGCATCCTTTCTTTGATTTTCGTCAGGACAAAGGACAAACGAGCTAATTCAACTCGTCATTTATTCTAATATGTTTGGGGGCAGGCGCAAGCAAAATCTCCCACCAAAATGAAATTCTCCAAGTCGGAATCAATTCAGATTCCGCGCCAGGCGCCCCTCATTTTGCGCTCCAGCGACGCCATCACCCGCGCCATTTCGAGCGCCGTCCGCGCCGCTTCGGCCCCGCGGTTGTGCGTCCCGCCCAGGCAGCGCGCGCGCGCCTGCGCCTCGTTTTCCAGCAGCAGAACCTCATGGATCACAGGCACGCCATGCTCGATTTGCAACCGCGCCAGCGACGCGCTCACGGCCGAGCCAATCTGCCCGGCGTGCGCCGTCTCGCCTCGAATGATCACGCCCAGACAAATGACCCCAGCGAACCCGGCCCCGCCCCGCAGAAGGCGGGCGGCGACCACCGGAATCTCGTACGCCCCCGGCACGCGCACCACCTCGATCCTCCCCGCCCGCGCCCGCCTCAGTTCGCGCACGGCCGCCGCGAGCATCCCGTCGGCGTAGCGCGCGTTGTAACGCGACGCGACAATCGCAAACGCGGCGCCCCGCGCGCTCCGCCCCCGTTTTTTCACCGGTGTCAACATGAATAGATGGCGGCTGGCATGCTACAACAAATGCCCCAGCTTGTCGCGCTTGGTGGTGAGATATTTTTGGTTGTGCGGATTGGGCCGGATCTTGATGGGAAGCTGCCGGACGATCTCCAGCCCGTAGCCCTCCAGGCCGACGACTTTCTTGGGGTTGTTGGTCAGCAGACAAATGGTCTTCAACCCCAGGTCCACCAGGATTTGCGCGCCCAGCCCGTATTCGCGCAAGTCCTGGCCATAGCCCAGTTTGAGGTTCGCCTCGACCGTGTCGTAGCCGCGCTCCTGCAATTTGTAAGCCTTGATCTTGGACGCCAGCCCGATGCCCCGGCCCTCCTGGCGCATATAGACCACCACCCCGCGCCCGGCTTCGGCGATCTGCCGCATAGCCTGGTGGAGTTGCGGCCCGCAATCGCAGCGCCGCGACCCGAACACGTCCCCGGTCAGGCACTCGCTGTGGACGCGCACCAGCACATTTTTCCCACCCGCCACCCGCCCCCGCACCAGCGCCAGATGGTGCTGGCCGTCGGTGTGGGAGAGGTACAAGTGGAGGTCAAAATCCCCGTACGCCGTCGGCAACCTGACCACTTCCACCCGCTCCACCAGTTTCTCCCGGCTGCGGCGGTGATGAATCAGGTCTTCCACCGTGCAAATCTTGAGCTTGTGCGCGCGGGCGAATTGTTTCAATTCCGGCAGCCGCGCCATGGAGCCGTCCTCGCTCATGATCTCGCAGCACACGCCCATGGGCCGCGACCCCGCCAGCTTGACCAAATCCACCGTCGCCTCGGTGTGGCCCGCCCGTTGCAGCACCCCCCCCGGTTTGGCCCGCAGAGGAAACACATGGCCGGGTTGCGCCAAATCGTCCGGCACCGCCGTCGGGCTGGCCATCACTTTGATCGTCTGCGCGCGGTCGGCGGCGCTGATGCCGGTGGTCACCCCGCGCGCGGCGTCCACGCTGACCTGGAAATCCGTGCGGAAATTGTCCGCGCTCTGCGTCACCATCTCTTCGATCCCCAATTGTTTGAGGCGCTCGTAGGTGGTGGGGACACAAATCAGGCCCCGCCCGTGCTTGGCCATGAAATTGACCGCCGGCGCCGTGACGTGCTCGGCGGCCATGATCAGGTCGCCCTCATTCTCCCGGTCCGCGTCGTCCACCACCACCACCATGCGCCCTTTGCGCAAGTCGGCCACGACCGATTCAATGGAGTCAAACTCATGCTTCATACTTGATTTTCATCCTGATCTTAATTACTCTTCCCCCGCTCGTAAAGTTATGAGTACGTTTCTCAACCAGCATGTCCTGGTGCTCAACCGCCTCTGGCAGGCGGTGAACATCTGCACCGCCCGCCGCGCCCTGACCCTTCTCTTCGAGGGCCACGCCCAGGTGGTCCTGAGCGACGAGGAGGGCGCGTTCCAGACCTTCAGCTTCAGCCAATGGCGCGATTTATCCGCCCAGAAGCCCCACGCGGAAACCATTGCGACGGTCTCCTTTCGGATCCGCGTCCCGCGTGTCATCCTCCTGGTCATGTTCGACCGCCTTCCCAAAAAGGAGGTGAAGTTCACCCGTCACAACATTTTCGAGCGCGACCGCAACACGTGTCAATACTGCGGGCAGGTGTTCGAGCGCAAGGACTTGAACCTGGACCACGTGATTCCGCGCGACCGCGGCGGCCCGACGACTTGGGAGAACATCGTGTGCTCCTGCATCCGCTGCAACACGCAAAAGGCCAACTCGACGCCGCAGGAGGCCGGCATGCACCTGGTGCGCAAACCCAAGCGGCCCAAATGGCGCCCCTTCGTCCAGGTCAATCTCGGTTTGCCCCATCACGACAGTTGGAAACACTTTCTGGACCTGGCCTACTGGAACGTGGAACTGGGCGAGGACACCGGCTGACCCCGCCCTTGCGCAGAATCACCTCGCGTCGGAGGTCTTGCGCGCGGCCTCGATCATCTCCCAAAATTTCGGGTTCTCCTGCAGCGCCTCATCCTCCCCGGTTGGCAGGCTGGACCGGTAAAGAAAATCCTTCAACGTGTTGCGGCTCAGGATGCGGTGGACCACCACGCCCAGTTCGTGCCGCTCGAAATAGACGCGGTAATCGCCCAGCCGGAAGCGATGCAGCGTCTTGCCCGCGCGCTCCAGCTTTCCAAAATGCCGCGCGTCGCTCTTGAGCACCTCCTGCGGCAGTCCGCGAAACTCCCCCAGAATGTGCAACTGCAATTCCCGCGGCATCTTCGCCAGTTCCGCCGCGCTGACCGGGTTGAAAATGATTTGAAACAGCAGCATGGCGGACACGTTAAACTCCGAAGCGCCGGTTTCAAAGCCCAAATGCATGGCTATATCCGTGGAATTCACGGCAAATCATCCCGTCCCCGCATTTGTCACCTTTCATGGTAGGCGTGGTGGGAACGATAGATTTCCAGCAGGGCCAGGTTGCGCGCCGCCACTGTCTGGTCCCCCTGCGCCAGCGCCAGATCATGCGCCTGCCGCGCCGCGGCCACCGCCTCGTCAAATCGCCCCGCTTCGGCGTACGCGGCGGCCAGCGTCCCAATGACCAGCGGATGCCGCGAGTGGTCCAGGTCGCGGGCGCGCGTGGCCAGTTCGACCGCCTTCGAGCCGTCCCGGTATTCGGGAAGGGGACTGGCCGCCAGGATCCACGCCAGATTGTTCAACACCAGGAAATCCTCCACGCCCTGCGGCACGCTCTTGGCCGCGCGATAATTCTTCACGGCTTCCTGGATGTTCCCCTGCCTGGCCAGGACCACCGCCAGTTGGAATTGCGCGTCCGAGTAGCGTTTCACCAGACTCATCGCCTTGCTGTATTGGGCGCGCGCCCCGCTCAAGTCTCCCTGTTTCAGCAACGCCTGGCCCATCAAGAAATGCGCCTCCGGATTGTCCGGGTTGGCGGCAAGCACGGTGGTGAATTGTCGCGCGGCTTGGGCGGGCAAGTTCTGGACCAGCAGGGCGTTCCCATAACCGAGCCGGGCGTCCTCCGCCGCGGGCTGGGCCTGGAGTGCGATCTGGAATTGCGCGGCCGCCTGGTCCGGCTTGCCTTGCTGCAACAGGCACTCGCCCAGCACGGTATGACTAAACGGGTAGCCGGGTTTGATGAGGATGCTTTTCTGACTTTCGGCCGCGGCCTTTTCCACTTGCCTGTTGTTATAGAAGTACGCCGCGTAAGCGGCGTGGGCCACATAACTGTTCGGGGCCACCTCCAGATTGTGGATGAAAAGCGTGTCGCTGTTTCTCCAGTATTGGAGCTGGTTTTCGGCAACCAGGGCGCAGCCCAGCAGCACCGCCCAAGCCAACCCTCCCAAGATCATTTTTCCATGACGCCAGCCGCCGAGAAGATCAGAAGCGCCCCAACAAAATATGACAAACAAGCCGATGGACGGGATATAGCTGTACCGGTCTGCCATGTGTTCAACGCCCACTTGCACCAAACCGATGACCGGGACGAGAATCCCCAAATACCAAAGCCAGCCCAGAAGGAAATAAGGCCGGGACCTCCACAGGCGCAGGGCCGTCGCGGAGACGACGACGACAAACAGGCTGGCCGCCCCGATCCGCCACGCGGGCCATTGGGGCACAAAGGGATACAGCACCACCATGTTTTCAGGCCAAACCGTCTTTGCCACATAAAGAAAATAGCTGACCGCGCAATTGCCCAGGCGCAGCGTGAGCGGAAGCATGGCCAGGGGCGCCGCGTTCCGGGCGGACGCAGCCAGCGTCAGAACGGAGAAAACGATGGACAGCAAGCAAAACGGAATCTTCTCCCTCACCAACCCCCAAAACGGAACCGCATCGCTTCCCTCCCTTCCTCGATTCGCATTCTGCATTCTCCATTCATCGCTCTGCATTCCCCTCATCCGCCCCAGCGGCCACCAATCCAAAAGCAGCAGAACAAACGGCATCGTCACCAGCACCGGCTTGGCCATCAAGCCCAGCGCGAAAAAGAGCAGAGCCAGGATGTAAAAAGCGGCGGAAGAACCGGATTTTACATCCAGCACAATATCAGGAGGCGCACCCAGGGTGCGAACGGATTTCACGGATGGCACGGATGAAGACGGATTAGGATTAGGAGAAGATGATCGGTGTAATCCGTGGATGTTCTTGGTGTTTTCCTCCACGTAACGGATGTAGGCCCAGATTGTCAGCATCCAAAAGAAGGCGCTCAACCCGTCCTTGCGCTCCGCCAGCCACGCGACGGACTCCACATGCAGGGGATGCCAGGCGAAAAGGGCCGCCACCATCGCGCTGCGCCACATCGCCCCCGTCATCCGGCGCAGCAGCAGAAAGAGCATTACCGAGCTCAAAATGTGCAGCGCCACGTTCGTGGCATGATGCCCCCCGAACAGCGCGCCGAAGAACTGGAAATCCAGCATGTGCGACACCCAGGTCAAGGGATGCCACATGCTGCCGAGGGTCGTTGCGAAGCACCAGCGCAGTCCCGCCCAACTGAAGCCCTGAAGAATATGATTGTCGAAGTAGAGTTGGTCGTCCAGCGCCACATAACTGAAATGGAGCACTGGCGCGTACAGAAGCGCCGTGCCAGTCGCCAGCGCCAGACAAATCAGCCATGTGCGAGCTTTTTGGTTCACTATAAGTCTTTTCCTTCTGATCCTAATCTTAATCCGAATGTGTCAGCGGTTCGAGCCAGGCAACGAAAGCCAGGGATTCTTGATAAACTTCCAGCTTTTCATGGTCGAAGAGGCGGTTCATGTGGAGCAGAGAGGATTAAGATTAGGATTAAGATTAGGAAAAGAAGAATTATTGCTCATGGTAGGCGCGATGGGCGCGGTAGAGCGCCAGCAAATCGAGGTTTTTGGCCGCCAACGCCTGCTTCCCCTGCTCCACGGCCAGATCATGCGCGCGCTGCGCCGCCGCGACCGCGTCGTCAAAACTCCCGGCCTCGGCGTAGGCCGCGGCCAGGGTTCCGATCATCATCGGCTGTTGGTCGTGGGTCAACACGCAGGCGCGGAAGGCGAGATTCACCGCCTCCACGCCGTCGCGATTTTCCGGCCTGGGATCCGTGGCCAGGATCCACGCCAGATTATTCAAGGTGTCGGCGCGGTCCGGGTGCAGTTTCAGGGCCTTCCGATATTCCGACACCGCCTCCGGGGTGTGATGCTGCAGGGCAAGGACCACCGCCAATTGATGGTGGGCCTCCGGATATTGGGGCGTGAGCCGCAACGCCTCCACAAGCTGGGCGCGCGCGTCATCCAGCCTGCCTTGCATGGCCAGCGCCTGGCCCAGGCCCACGCGGGCCTGCGGGTTGGATGGCTCGGCCGCCAGCACGGCGCCATATTGCGCGGCGGCCTCGACAGGTGCATTGCGGGCCAGCGCCACCTGCCCCAAGTCCGCATGAACATCCAATCTTCTTGGGTCAAGACTCAGTGCTTTCCGCAGTTCCACGTCCGCCTGTTCCAATTTCCCTTCCAGGAGAAGAACCCCGCCCAGGACCTGGTGCGCAAAGGCAAAATTCGGGTCAAGATGAATGGCCTTCTCGCATTCCGCGCGGGCCGCCTCCAAGTGAAGGTCGTCCCGGAGAAAGGCGGCATAATCGGTATGGGCAATCACACTGTTGGGCATCACGGCAATGCTGTGCTGGTGGAGGGTGTAGGGGTTTCTCCAGTACTGAAGCTGGCGCCCGCTCAACAGACAACAAACCCACAGCGCCGCCGCCGCCGCCACCCCGGCGATCGCCCGTCCATGCCGCCAGTCCCTGGCAATATCCCAACCCTCCCAGCAGACAATCAGGAAAATCCCGATGGAAGAGAGGTAGGTGTAGCGGTCCGCCATCGGCTGCGCCCCCACCTGCACCAGGCCGATCACAGGAACCAATATGCCGAGGTACGAAAACCACCCCGTCAGCCAGAACGGCCGCTTTTTCCAGAGACGGATGGCGATTACGGAAACTACGATGACAAACACCCCCGCCGTCAGCACCTCCTGTCCGGAGTAGGGGTAATCAAAAGGATAGGCAACTACCATGTTTTGCGGCCAGATCATCTTCTGGATGTAGCGCCAGTACATCACGACGGCGGTGGTGAGACGCGAGACGAGTGAAAAGCTGGCCAGCGGCAGGATCGTCCGGCTGGCGGCCCCAAGCGTGACAAAACTTGCAATGACGGAGAAACCAAAGAACGGGATTTTCTCAGCCAACAACCGCAGCACGGTTGCAACAACCCCGGTAGGGCGAGACTCTGTCGAGCCGTGACTCTTTATTTCCTCCGGATTCAATGGGGCTGGACAGGGTCCCGCCCCACCGGGATTGATCCGCCGCAACGGCCACCAATCCAGCAGCAGCAGAACGAACGGCAGCGTGACGACCATCGGTTTGGCCATCAACCCCAGCGCGAAAAACAGCAGAGCCAGAATGTAAAAAGCCGCGGAAGAACCGGATTTTACAGTCAGCACAATATCAGGAGGCGCACCAAGTGTGCGAACGGATTTCACGGATGGCACGGATGAAGAGGGATTAGGATTAGGATTAGGATTAGGATTAAGATTAGGATTAAGATTAGGATTAGGATTGGGAGAAGATGATCCGGCTGATCCGCGAGGGAAGCCGTGGTTTTTCTTGGTGTTTTCCTCCACGTAACGGATGTAGGCCCAGATTGTCAGCATCCAAAAGAAGGCGCTCAACACGTCCTTGCGCTCGGAAATCCAAGCCACGGACTCGACGTGGAGCGGGTGCCAGGCGAAGAGCGCCGCCACGATGGCGCTGCGCCACAGGGCCTTGGTCATCCGGTTCAGAAGCAGGAAAAGCAGAATCGAATTCAGGATGTGCAGCGCCAGGCTCGTGGCGTGGTGCCCGCCGGGGTGGAGAATCCCGTAGAACTGAAAATCCAGCGCGTGCGACATCCACGTCAGCGGATGCCACATGAAGGCGTACCCGGGTTGAAAGCACCAGACCAGGAACTGGTGGTTGAGGGACCGGATATGGAAATTGTTGATCACATACAACGGGTCGTCGTAGTTGACAAAATCAAAGCCCAGGACGGGCGCGTAGAGAAAGGCCGTGCCCAGCGCCAGAGCCAGGGAGACCAGGACCTTTGAGGAGTTATTTTTGCCGTTCACAGGGGCAAGCTTACCTGAACCGCCTCAACATTGAACCTAAAAAAAGAAGATTGCCGCAAAAGAACACAAAGAACGCAGAGGGAAATGATGTTGATCTTTTGCGTTCCCTGCGTTCTTTTGCGGCAAATCCTCTCCGTTTCAATCGAAGGGGCCGGAAGTGGTAGCGCGTACGGGAATCGCACCCGTCTTTCAGCCTTGAGAGGGCCGTGTCCTAACTGATAGACGAACGCGCCATTTCTGTCAGAGCGCCCCATTGTGCCACCAGCCCGCCGTCAAAAACAAGGACAAAAAAAGAGCCGCCCTTTGAGAGGCGGCTCGTGAGGGGAAAAACTGGATTATGCCTTGCGGCGACGAGCCAGGAACCCGCAAACGCCCATCAGGCCCAGAGCAATCGTGCTCGGTTCAGGAACCGAGATCAAACTGAAGCTCGTAATCCCGTACGGCACTGTCGGTACCGTTGGAGGAGTGATGTGGCCAACGTCAGACGTCATCACGCTGGCAGGCTCACCCAATCCCTGCAAAAGGGCGACGTCCGATGTGCCCCAAGGAACATTGGCAGTCTGTGCCGCACTCAAACTGTTGATGGTGCCACCCGCATTGTACCATGCCGCAACGGCGATAAACGCATTGTTGAGAAGGCTGTTGGCTCCATGGCCCGAGCCGCTATAACCAGTGCCTGGAATACCAGGATCCCCTGGAATGGCCACCGAGTTGAGATTCGCACCCCCGCCAGAAGTGGTGGCAAATTGCTCGATATACTGAGTGACCGGCGACAAGGCGGTAAAGGCCGGAATTGGCAATCCACCAGACACAGTGGCGTTCCCGGCGGACATCGCAAAAATTTGCGCCGTAAAGTCGTTGCCGTACGTGTATGACGCGGGCGTCAGACTCGTCGAAGGCGACGGATCCAATGCGCCGCCAATCGCTATCCCACCGTACGTTGTGTAGGGGCCGGAGACGCCGCTGATGGTGCCCTGGTCCGAGGTGTCGCCCACCTGCTGCACAGCCGGGCTGCTCGGATTGGGCTGATAGATTTGGAAGTCAAGGTCGCTAAAGTTGTTATAGAAAATCAGCGTGCCTTGGGCGTAAACTCCCGCCGCGCACAATGACAACAATCCAACGATGGCAATTTTTTTCATATAGTTAGTATTGATGCTGAATTAACTTTTTGGTTAGTTGACTGAAAAGTTGTTCACCCAGTTCTCACCAGTGACGCTGTAGTAGAAAAATCCAGATCCGACCGGAGGCACGGGCGCGGAACCCGAAGACCAGCCAAGGCTGGAGTTCACGACATCCGACACATAACTGCCCTCTTCCAACTGGAAGACGATATCTCCCGCAGTGGGCGTCAATCCCAAGCCAGTGTCCAACGCGGCGGATTGCGGGACAATGGAACTGATCAGGTTGAACCCCTGGACCAGCGAATTGGTGGCCCAAATGCTTCCTTGCGGCACATGACCGACAAAGGTGAGATTGAAACTCGATCCTAACGGATTGTAGATGAAAACAGCCTCGCCAGGATTCATCGTGGTGCTCGTCACGCTGCTGGATGACCAAGCGGCGGAACTGTTGACAACAAACGACACAAAGCTCCCTTCCTCGTACTTGAAGATGATCACCCCGTCGTGAGCGCCATCAAGCAACTGCGAATCCAGCAGCGGGGAGATGTTGTTGTTGGAGGAGACCAACTGATTGGCGATGATCGAGAATCCCGAAGGGCAGGTGACATTGATGTAACCGACCGCGTTGAGGGAGTAAACTTGCGCCATCAGGGACACGCTGCTGAGCGCGCCGACGATTGCCGACAGAATGATTGATTTTGTTCTCATATTTCTTTCTTTTTTAATGTTTTGTTACCGTGTGTGTGTGCAATTTCTCAAACTTCAAGGCCCGCGTCAACGTTTTTTTTCACTTTTTTTCACTTTTTTTTGCCTCAACTGGCATTTGCCCGCGTTTTCAACGCCTATCACGTGCTCTGATAGGGATACTTTGCATCATTTGTGTGAAAATGTAAAGTGTTTTTTGCGACAAAATAGAAATTCTTTTTTATGTTGCAAGTGGTTGATTCACAACGACTTTCAACGATTTCGATACTGGCGAGCCAGCCAGAGCGACCGCCGAGGCGGCCATTTTGAGCGGAAAACGGTGAGTGATCAGCCTCCGGGTGTCCAGTTGCCGGGTAAAAACCAGGCGAGCAACCTCTGCTTGCAAAGTGAAATCGGATGAATAGCTGCCCAGCAGATCTTTCTCGTCCACACAGACGTTCGAGAGGTCCAAGAGGCTGGCATCCCCGCGCCGCGTGTGGGCGAAGAGAAGTATTTTGCCGGAACCCCGCACCAGCGCAAATGCCTGAGTAAGAGCCTCTTGCGACGGAACTGCCACCACGGCGGCGTCCAGGCAGGGAGCGGTATTTCTGATTTTGGCAAGGAGATTGCTGTGTGTGGCTTTGAAAGCGGCGACGGCACCCCATTGACGGGCCAATTTGATTCGGGAATCCATCAAATCGGTGGCGATGACTTTGACGCCGCGCAGTCGGAACAGGCGTGTGAACATCAGGCCAATAGGCCCCTGGCCGACGACCAGCACGTGGTCGCCCGGCCGCAAGGCGAGGCGGAGGACGGCTTTGAGAACGGTGTTGACCGGCTCGAGCATGGCGCCTTCCTCGAAGGAATTGGGCGCGGGGATTTTCACCACACCGGGCAGGACGAAGGGCATGACGCGCACGAATTCGGCAAAACCGCCCCCCGCCGGCTCGAAGCCGGCGGTGACGCCCGTGCGCTTGTAGCCCGGGCACTGGGCGAAGGCACGGCGCCGGCAGAAATCACAATTCAAACAAGGGACGTGATGGTGCAGGGCGACGCGGTCGCCAAGGCGGAACTTCCTGACGCCCGCGCCGATCCTGACGATGACGCCGGCTGTTTCGTGTCCGAAGATACGCGGCGGGGAGAGGGCGCCGAGGTGGATTTTTTTGATGTCGGTCGGGCAGACACCACAGACGGCGACGCGGACGAGCAGTTCGCCGGGTTGGATTTCCGGCACGGGCACGGTTTGGAGCCGGAGGTCGTTGGCGCCGTGATAGACGACGGCCCGCATGGTTTCGGGAATGATCATTCTCAAAGGCTCAAGTTTGGCGGTCGGGCGGGACGCCGTCGAGGCGAAACTCGATTTGTTGGCAGAAACATCCCTGCCGGCCGTCGTTCTCGATGGCTGGCAGGGATGGGAGGAAGCGTGAAGGACACGCAAGATGAGGGATAAAAGAGGGTTTGAACAAAAACATACCACGATTATGCACGATTATGCACGATTGGACACGATTATGCACGATTTGCGCCTTCGCTTCCTCCTTCGCTGCCGCTACGGAGGACAGGAAAGCTTCCACCTTCGCTCCGGCGGCCGGAGCTACGGCGGACGGGACGGAGGACAGGGGGCTTGGCCGGAAGGGTTCATAGCGAACTTG
>JBEKAN010000002.1:0-39792 GCA_050015895.1 Verrucomicrobiota bacterium | reverse complement strand
TTGAGGAGGCAATCACGACCAGCACGAAGGCGATCCTGCCGGTACACCTCTACGGCCAGACGGCGGACATGGACCCCATCATGGCTCTGGCGAAGAACCATGGATTGAGAGTCCTGGAGGACGCGGCGCAGGCGCAGGGGGCCCGTTACAAGGGCCGCCGCAGTGGCTCGCTTGGCCATGCCGCAGGCCACAGCTTTTATCCGACCAAAAATCTTGGCGCTTTCGGCGACGCTGGCGCCGTCACGACGGACGATGCGGAACTGGCTGACCGCGTGAAAACCCTGCGCAACTACGGTTCAAAAAAACGTTATTACAACGAGACGATTGGCTACAACTCCCGCCTGGACGAATTACAGGCCGCCCTCCTTCGGGTCAAACTCCGACACTTGGATGAATGGAACGAACGCCGTTGCAAAATAGCAGCGGCTTATCTCGGCGCGCTCCAACCTCTGTCCTCCGACCTCTGTCCTCCGACCTCCGCTCTGACACTTCCTTTTGTTCCTGAGTGGGCCAGCCCCGTCTGGCACCTGTTTGTCATTCGCCATCCGCGGCGCGACGCCTTGCAACAGAAATTGACCGAGGCGGGCATCAGCACCCTCATCCACTATCCCGTCCCGCCGCATCGCTCCGGGGCTTACTCATCCCTCCGAGCTCCGAACTCCGAAGTCTGGAACCTCCCCATTGCCGACAAGATCGCCAACACGCTCTTGAGCCTGCCCATCGGGGCGCATTTCAGTGCGGGACAGGCGGCCGATGTCGTCGCCGCGTTGAAAAGCGCGCTGGCCGCTCTTTGATTTAACCAATGTCATCGCACAGGCAAATTTTCAAGAGTACGGCGCTCATCGGCGGGGCGCAGGTCATCAACATGGGCATTGGCGTGGTCCGTACCAAGGCCCTGGCCGTGCTGCTGGGGCCGGCGGGCATGGGGCTGGCCGGACTCTACATGTCGGCCTCGGGTCTAGTCGGTTCCGTGGCGGGCCTGGGCATCAATGCCAGCGGGGTGCGACAGATTGCCGTGGCCGCCGGTACCAATGATGAAAACAGGATTGCTCGAACCATCATCACCGTTCGCCGTGTCGCTGTGATTTCCGGGGTGGTTGGCATGGTGATCCTTTTGGCGTTGGCTCCGTTGTTGAGCGGCGCGACTTTTGGAGATGACAAACATGTTTTTGGCATTGCCCTGATGTCCGTGACGCTCCTGTTCGGCGGCATTTCGGCGGGGCAAAGCGCCTTGTTGCAGGGCTTGCGCCGTCTCCGAGACCTGGCGATGTCCCAGGTTTTGGGGGCGGTCTTTGGAGCGTTGGTGAGTGTCGCGCTGGTGTGGTGGCTAGGGCAAAGGGGCATCGTTCCTTACCTTGTGGTTATTTCAGCATTTACTCTTCTGCTCTCCTGGTGGTATGCGCGGCGGGTGCCGGTGCGGCCGGTCGCGGTCACGTGGCGGGAGACCCTTGCGGATTCGCGCGGTCTGCTGGCGCTCGGGCTGGCGTTCACGGTGTCGGCCTTGATTGGGAGCGGAACTGCTTACCTGACGCGGGTGCTGGTGCAACGCCAACTGGGCATGGAGGCCGTGGGCATTTACACCGCGACCTGGACGCTATCCTCCTATTACGTCGGCTTTGTGCTCACCGCCATGGGAACGGATTTCATGCCACGCCTGACGGCCGCCTCGCAGGACCACGCCACCATGAACCGGCTGGTCAACGAACAGTCCGAGATGGGTGTCCTGATTGCGGTGCCTGGCGTGCTCGCCACGCTGACCCTGGCCCCGTGGGTGATGAAAGTGTTCTACTCGGGCGCCTTTGTGCAGGGGGCGGAAGTGGCGCGCTGGCAGGTTCTCGGAGTGTTTTTGCGCGTGGTGAGCTGGCCGCTGGGCTATGTGCTGATCGCCAAGGGAAAGAGCCTTTTGTACATGCTGACGGAACTATGGAGCGGCGTGGTCAATGTCGGCTTGATTTTCTTGTGCATGAGACTGTGGAAGCTGGAAGGGGTGGGCGTCGCTTTCGCCCTGCTTTATGGCTTTTACACCGCAATGATGGCGGGCGTTGTTTCGCGGCTGACCGGTTTCCGGTGGTCGCCCAGCGCCTTGAAGATTCTTGGACCGGCGGTTTTGATTCTGGGGGCCATTTTCGGCTGCACCCGCTTTCTCCCGGAAGTGTGGGCTCTTTACATCGGTTCGGCCGCGACGTGCGCGGCGGGCGTGGCCTCGCTGCTCGCGCTGCAAAAATTGCTGGGCGTGAATCTCTGGGATACAGTGCTGCGAAAACTGAACCCACCAGCCGCCTGATCGTCCACCACCACTGATTAACCAAGGAGTGCCATGTCACAGCCTCTCGTCACCTTTGCTCTTTTTGCTTACAAACAAGAGCGCTTCATTCGCGAGGCCGTGGAGGGTGCCCTGGCCCAAAGGTATTCGCCCTTGGAAATCATCCTCTCCGATGACTGCTCCCCGGATGGGACGTATGAAATCATGGAACAGATGGCGGAGGCGTATGCCGGACCCCACAAATTGGTGCTTAACCGGAACCGTCAGAATCTCGGTCTTGGCGGGCATGTCAACGCTGTCATGGAGATGGCGCGCGGGGAATTGATCATCATGGCCGCGGGAGACGACGTGTCCCTTCCGGAACGGACAACGGTGCTCACCGAGGCGTGGGTGAGGGAAGAGCGTCCCGCGGGCATTGCTTCTGGTATCATCGCCATGGACCAAAACGGCGAGAGAATGGAAGCGCACACGGACATCATTTTGCCGCGCGGACACAAAGGAGGCGTCATGCCCCCCCCGGCGCTGGTCCGCCTGTTTCTGGAGCACACACGGATTGGTCTGTTGGGTTGCTCGGCGGCGTGGTCAAAAGAGAATTGGAACCTGTTCGGAAAAATCAGGGAGGGGGTCATGCATGAGGACGTGATTCTTTCGTTTAGAGGCTTTCTGATTGGCGGCTTGTACACAGTGAATCAATCGCTGGTGAAATACCGCAGTCATTCTCAAAGCACGAGTTTCACCGGGAGGGGGCAAAGGGCGGATCTATCTCTTTCATTTTACAAATGGCAAGCGTTACAGATGATGCACAATGAAAGTTGGCGTCCGCCGACCTCAATCAACGTCATCGGGGACATTCGGACCGCAACGGAGAAATTGGGTCTAAGTCCGATATCGCTTGCCGAGCTGGAAAGTTTGATTGAAGGACACATTGCGGCGCTTCCGATCCATCAAAAATGGTGGACGCTTGGCTTTTTTGGCCGGCTGCGCTATTGGAACTCCTCTCCTTATGTCAGCCGGGCGCAAAGAGTGGCCAGTCTTTTTGGTCTAAACGGATATGTTTTGATCAGGTATCTTCTTGGCTGGTTGAGATACGCAAGTTTGGAAGGAACGCGGGCCGCGTTAGCGGGGTGGCGAAAAACGGGAACGGGCGATCCAAAGAATGAGCCGGATGAGCAATTGCCTGGCTAAATATCCAGCTTATGAAGCGAATTAATTGGCTTGTTCATGTCCCGATGGGGATTCGGTTGCAGCGGCTGCTCGCCACCACCTGGGCGGAGATGAGGTTTCCGCAATGCTGTGCACCGGGACACTTTTATTCCCCCATTCCATCCCCCAATGAACTGCGGCGTGACAGGCAAAGGATTTTTGATGGAAATGTGGCAGATCTTCCCGAGATCAGGATTCGGGAGGCCGAGCAGTTGAAATTGGTCGGCTCTTTGGGTAAACAATCGGCGACGATCCATCTCGGCGGGAAGTCCTCTCCTCCACGAAGATATTACATCGAGAACGACTACTTTTTCTCCAAGGATGCAACGGTGTTTGCCGCCATGCTCATGGAAAACCGGCCGAGAAATTATGTGGAGATCGGAAGCGGCTTCAGTTCGGCACTCGCCCTTGATTTGAGCGATGAGTTGTTCGGGGAGAAATTGAAGTTTACTTTTATTGAGCCTGACACAGACCGATTGGTGAATCTGCTCCATGCAAGCGACAAGGAACGGGTGGTCATTCAAGAGAAGCGGGTCCAGGAGGTCCCGGATCGTACTTTTCAGGAACTGGAAAGAAACGACGTCTTGTTTGTTGATGGAAGTCACGTGTCGAAAGTGGGGAGCGATTTGAATGATGTTCTTTTTCGCGTTCTGCCTTTGCTGAAAGATGGGGTCTTGATTCATTTTCATGATGTCTTTTGGCCATTTGAATACCCGGAGCGGGATGTGCTCGCCGGGAGGAGTTGGAACGAAGCCTACCTGCTGAGGGCTTTCCTCGCGAACAATGCGAAATATCGCATCGAATTATTTGCATCGTGGCTGGAGAGGCTGCATCCATGGGAGTGGCACAGAGCTTTTCCGGCAGTCGGATCAGACAGGGCCTCCAGCTTGTGGCTTCGAAAATCCCCACCTGAAGGGTGAATTAAGATGCGCATTCTCTACCTCCAATACGCAAACCCCGCCGGCTACCCTCCCATTGAGCACAGCTCGCGCATTCTCGCCGGCAAAGGCTGGCAAGTGACGATTCTGGGCATTGGGGCGCTCGGCAAGGCCGATTCACTGGAGTTTCCCCCGCATCCAAACATCCAGGTGCGCCGTCTCCCATTCTGCCCGCCCGGTTGGGGTCAGAAACTGCATTTCCTCCGCTTTGCCTTTTGGGCTTTCCTCTGGCTTTTTCGCTGGCGGCCACAATGGATCTATGCGTCCGACATGCTGGCCTGCCCCGCCGCCCTGGCCTTGAGTTATTGGCCCGGCGTCCGCGTCGCTTACCACGAGCACGACCTTCCGGCGGACCCGAGCAATTCGCCGCCAGCTTCCACCGCCATCCGCTTTGCCTTTTGGGCGCGCGAGAAACTCGCCCGGCGCGCCGCCTTTTGCATCGTTCCAAACGACCAGAGGGGCCGGCATCTCGCCGATCAGACCCGCACCACAAAACCTGTCATCTCGGTCTGGAATTGTCCCAGTCTTGAGGAAGTTCTAACGGAGGGAAATCCGGGCGCGTCTCAAGACCCCCGGGTTGCGATTTCCAGTTTCCCCCGCCCCACGAAGAGGGGAGAGGGAAATCTTGTTCTCTTCTACCACGGCACTATAGTTCCCGTCCGCCTGCCACTGGCGGTGCTTTCGGCGCTTGCACAACTCCCGGAAAACATTCTGCTTCGTTTCGCTGGATATGAGACCATCGGCCACCCCGGCTACGTGGACGAGATCAGGGCCGAAACCGCCCGGCTCGGTCTCTCAAGCAGAGTCGAATACCTCGGCGCAGTCCCGCAAAGGGCCGAACTGCTTGCCCAATGTCGCAACTCAGACATCGGCCTGGCGTTCATGCCCGGAAATGCCCGCGACCCAAACGAGCAAAGCATGGCGGGGGCCTCCAACAAGGCCTTCGAGTACATGGCCTGCGGCCTTGCCCTCCTGGTTTCCGATCTGCCCGATTGGAAACGCATGTTTGTCGAGCCGGGATACGGCCTGGCCTGCGATCCGGAGGACCCCGCCAGTCTGGCGAAGGCCTTGCGCTGGTTCATTGCCAATCCCGAAGCCGCACGCCAGATGGGCGCGCGCGGAAGAAAGCGGATCGCGGATGAGTGGAATTATGAATCCCGGTTCGACCCGGTCGTCCAGCGCCTCTGCAAGCCTGAGAACTTATTTTGATTATGGCTTATCGCGGCTTGAAAATCACAGATGGCGCCGTGGGCGGCGACAGATTGTTTTTGCTCCTGACCCCCAGGCAATGGCTGCTGGCGGTGTTCGTGGGCCTGGCCCTGGCCGCCTCGTTGGCGCCCTGGTACAGGGACATCTCCCCGAACGTGGGATACGGTCTTTTCATTTTGGGTGTTACCGTCGTCCACATGCGCTATGCCTGTCAATACATCATCCCCTTTCCCCACATCGCCCTGTTCATGGCGCTCTTGCAATATGTCATCGCCCCCTGGCTCTCCATCCAATACCCGCCCCTGGATCCCAGTTACGAAATTGGCCAAGGCATCCATCGCTATCTTTCCTATGCGGTCCCGGTGGTGGTCGCCCTGGCTCTGTCCTGGGGTCTGGGTCTGACCAAACTGCGGCCTCCGCCGCGGGTCCAGGCGCCTCCGTCCCGGCAATTATTATGGGACTTGGACATCCTCCTCGCGCTCGGGTTTGCCGCCAGCATCCTGGCGCCCCGCTTTGGCAAAACGAACTTTGCCTTCGTATTCTTGCTGCTGGGCAATCTGCGCTTTGTTGGCGTCTATGGCCGCATGATTTGCCGGGGGCCTGGATGGTTCTGGCGACTTGCCTTAGTGCTCGCGGTCGAGGTCTTGCTGGCGGCCGAAAGCGCCATGTTTCACACCTTGATCCTCTGGGCGCTTTGGACATTCTCCATTTGGATCTACACCTTCAAGCCCTCCTGGCGCGCGGTTCTTCTGGCGGGCGCTCTGTCCATGCTCCTCATCCCCGCCTTGCAGGAGTCAAAGTGGCAACTCCGCGAAGTGACATGGGAGGACCCCGACCAGCAAGTTTCGATGGGCAAAACACTCTCCCGGACCTCCCTCTGGCTCTCATTCCTATATCAAAGCTTGGGGCACACCTTGCATGGCGCTCTAGATGAGGACTTTGTGTCGGACACCGTGATGCGGTACAACCAGGGCTGGATCATTTACCGGGTGATGCAGCACGTCCCGGATACGGAGCCTTATGCGGAGGGCGAAACCTTGAAATCGGCGCTCGCTGGCTCCATTCTGCCCCGCTTCCTGGCCCCCAACAAAGCGATCGTGGGCGGACGGGCCAACATGGAGAAATACGCCGGCGTCATCCTCACCGAGACGACCAGCATGAACCTCGGTTACGCCGGCGAGATGTACGCCAACTTCGGCTTGAACGGCGGAGTCATTGGATGCGCCTGCTATGCCCTGGCCTTCGCTTTGCTCTTTCGTTTCGTATGCCGGCAGGCCTTCAAATCGCCCTTATGGTGGGCCATCATGCCCTACATCGGCTTCTCCGCCCTGAAGGCCGAGGATGGCATCTATGAAGTCGTCAATTGGACCGTCAAATCTTGCATCGTCGTGGTTGCCATCATCCTCCTTCTTCCCGCCTTCCGTCGCGCGCTGCTGGGGTCCAAGTCTTTGCCATCGCCCAAGCTCAAATGACCGGCCCGGCTGACATCTTGGAGGCGCGGCCCTCCCCAACCGGCGCGCGCGTGCGACGATTCCTCGTCGTGGGCGGCGGCCTCGTCGGCTTGGCCACGGCTCTCAAGCTGGCCGGGCGCTTTCCCGGCTCTCAAATCGTCGTGCTGGAAAAGGAGCCGGAAGTCGGTCGGCACCAATCGGGCCATAACAGCGGCGTGTTGCACTCCGGCCTGTATTACAAGCCCGGCTCGCTGAAGGCCCGCCTGGCGGTGGCGGGCATTCGTGAAATGACCGCCTTCTGCCGGGAGAACGGCGTCGCGCACGAAATCTGCGGCAAACTGGTCGTGGCGGTGGAGGAAAGCGAATTGCAGCGGCTGCGCGATCTTTTCCAGCGCGGCCGGGAAAATGGCTTGCAGGGTTTGCGGATGTTGGACCAGGCCCAAATGCGGGAGATCGAGCCGCACGTCGGCGGCATTGCCGCGTTGCATGTGCCCCAGGAGGGTATTGTGGACTATCCCGGCGTCTGCCGCGTCATGGCCCGCAAAATCCAGGAGGCCGGAGGACGGGTCGTCACCCGCGCCAGGGTCGTCGGAATGCGCGAGCGGTCCGGCGTTTGGACCGTGCGCACCACGGCGGGGGATTGGGAGGCGGATTATCTGGTGACTTGCGGCGGATTGCAGAGCGACCGCCTGGCGGTGTTGGCGGGCGAGAAACGCGAGGCGCGCATCGTTCCTTTCCGCGGGGAGTACTACAAGATCAAACCGGAGCGGCAATTTCTGGCGCGCAACCTGATTTATCCCGTGCCCGATCCGCAATTCCCCTTTTTGGGGGTTCATTTCACCCGGCTTATCGAAGGCGGGGTGGAGGCCGGGCCGGACGCCGTGCTCGCCTTCGCTCGCGAGGGCTATCGCAAAACCGACCTGAATCTGCCGGACTTTTATGACGCCCTGAGCTTTTCGGGACTGTGGAGGTTTCTCCTCAAACACCGGCGGTTATGCTGGGAGGAAATGAAAAAATCCTTCAGTCGCCGGTTGTTTTGCAAGGCGCTCCAGCGCCTGGTGCCGGAAATCCGCGAGGAAGACCTGGAGCCGGGCGGCGCGGGGGTGCGCGCCCAGGCCATGTCGCCCCAGGGCGAGTTGATCCATGATTTCCGCCTCGTGCGCCGTCCCCGCGCCCTGCATGTGTTGAACGCCCCAAGCCCGGCGGCCACCGCCTCCCTGGCCATCGGCGGGGAGATCGCGGAATTTGTGGCCCGCGGCGACGCCTCCGGCCTGGCTGTTGAACCGGATGGAACCGTCACGGTGACAAAGCTGGGGCAAAAAATCCGAAATTGGATTTCTCATTATGACATTAAAATCGAAGCTTCGAAAACATTTGAGTCTCGGTTCCATCAAGATGTTGGCCACCCATCCCCGCTTGCTGTTGGGCCTCCCGCGCCTCCTTGGGCAGTTGAAAGCTTATCGGAGGCTCGAACTTGAAAGGACGGGCAGGTGGACACCTCTGCGCTTCTATCCGTGCTTGGACGATTTGCAGGAGTCTCAATCGGGTCATGGCTATTACTTCTATCAGGATTGCTGGGCCGCACGACAGGTGTTTCGCGAACGACCCGAATGGGGGGTGGATGTCGGCTCCACAGTGTTACTCGTTGGAATTCTCTCCCAATTTGCCAGATGGGTCTCGGTTGATATCAGGCCAATTAAGAGCGAATTGAAGGGTTTGGAGTGCGTGGAGGGATCAGTTTTGACCCTGCCATTCAAGGATAATCAAGTCCCCTGCCTGACAACCATGTGTGTCCTGGAGCACATAGGCTTGGGAAGGTATGGCGATCCGCTGAATCCGACTGGAACCGAGGATGCGGCGGTGGAGATCGCGCGGGTGATTCGGCCCGGCGGGATTGTGGTCTATAGTGTCCCTGTTGGATCGGAAGAGATATTGGAATTTAACGCCAACCGGAGGTTTGACTACCATCAAGCGGCCGGTTTGTTCAAGGGCTGGGAGCTAGTGGATTCATGTGTTCTAACTCCGACTCCCGTCGCGTATGCATCCGCAGAGATGACAAAGGACCCGGTGGCCTGCTTCTGCTTCAGGAAGCCAAAACGCTGATCTCGTCTCACTTTCTCCATCCAACCGCAAATATCGTGAACGCGCGGCGTGACAAAAATAGCGGAATTTCATTCTGCCATGCCGGACTCCCCAACGCGGGGCTGGGCAACAAGTTGTTGGTCTGGGCGAAGGCGATGGTTTTCGCCAGAATCAACGACCTTCCCCTGGTCGTCACTGGCTGGACCACGTTTCAACTTGCGCCGATTCTACAGGGGCGCGATTTGCGGCTTTATTGGAATTATTTCCGCCGTGTCAAAGAAGTCAATTGGTTCAGGCGAGTGACGATCCGGAGAAGGGCGCGGATTGTGGACGATCCTCCCTTGTCGCGCGTTGAGGGGCCAAGCCAGCCCACGATTTATACGTTCCGCCGGCTTTCGCATTGGTCGGACTATTTTGGAGACCTTAAGCCTCATCGGGAATTGGTTCGGGACGCTTTGTTTTCCATGCTCACTCCCGCGCGGCGGCGCGAATTGGAGCGGCTCCCAAAGGCCAAAGTGTGCATTCAAGTTCGGATGGGGGACTTCTTTATCCTGAAACCAGGGCAGGATTTTGCCAAGGTCGGAGGCACGCGCACGCCTTTGGCCTATTTCGTCAAAATGATCGAAGGCATCCGGGAAATTCATGGCTCCCAGTTGCCGGTTACGATTTTGAGCGACGGCAGCCGCGATCAGTTGCGCGAATTATTGGCGATTCCGGCGGTGGAACTCGGCTCGCGGCAGACAGCCATCGTGGACATCTTCCGAATGGCCCGCGGCAGGGTCTTGATTCCTTCGGCGGGCAGCACGTTCGGGTATTGGGGTGGGTTTCTGGGGGATTGCGCCATGATCATGCATCCGGATCATATCCATAAATCCATCCGGCCCGATTCCGTCAATGAGAGGTATTACGAGGGGCCTGCGCTTGGCCCGCCACAGCAATGGCCGGAACTCCTCCAACAGAACATCCGTGCCATCGGCGCCGTTTGACTTTATATTCCTGTCCAAATGAACGACCCCGCTCCTGCGCCCCGGCTCAAAGTCAACTTGGCCGCCTACAAGCCCGGCCAACTCGACCGCGGAGCCGGTTGGTTCCGCGAACTGCTCTGGGTGGTCGTCAGTCTTCTGCTCTTTCAGTTGTCTCCGCTCAAGCTTTCTTCCCTCAAGTGCGCTGTCCTCCGGCTCTTTGGCGCCCGGATGGGCCGGGGCGTCGTCATCAAGCCCCGCGTCAAAATCACTTTCCCGTGGAAGCTGACGGTGGGGGACCACGTCTGGCTGGGCGAGGAATGCTGGTTGTTGAATCTCGCGCCCATTTCACTGGCGAGCAGCGTTTGTATCTCCCAGCGCGCCTTCTTGTGCGCGGGCAACCACGATTACAACTCGCCCACTTTCGATCTGATCGTCTCGCCCATCCGCGTGGAGGAGGGTGGATGGATCGGCGCAAATGCGTTTGTCGGGCCGGGCGTGGTCGTTGGCAGCCACGCCGTGCTCACGGCGGGATCCGTCGCCGCCCACAATTTGGAGCCGTATGGCATTTATCACGGAATTCCAGCAATCGTGGCCAAGATGCGCGTCATCCGGGCCTAGCGGGCCTGGGAAAATCGTCTTCGCCATGCGCATTCTTGTCTTTCACATCGGGCAATTGGGCGACACCATCGCCGCTCTCCCAGCCTTATGGGCGGTCCGCCGCCATTTTCCCGATGCGGCCATGACGTTGCTCTGCGACCAACAAGCGGGGCGCGATTATGTCCCCGCCGCAGATGTCCTGCGCGGAAGCGGAATCTTCGATCATTTCATTTCCTATCCCACTGCGGGAGGCGGTCGGCGCGGGCTCGCGCAAACTCTCAGGATGTGCGCGCTCCTCGTGAATTTGCGCCGGCGTCGTTTCGACACCTTGGCGTACCTGGCTCCCAGCATTCGCAGCGGAGTCCAAATCAAGCGGGACCGCCGGTTTTTTCGCGCGGCGGGAATCGCGCGGTTGCTCGGAATGAACGACTTCCCGTCCCTGCCGGCGAAGTTGGACGGACAACCGCTGGGCGCCACGGCGGCGGAGGCGGATCTGCTGTTGGCGCGGTTGCGCAAGGACGGCATTCCTGTGCCCGCGGCTGGCATGGGTTGCATGAGCCTTGGTCTTGGCCCCGCAGAGGAAAGAGCCCTCGCGGACTGGGTGGCCGGGCTTCCTCCAGATGGCGGCAGACGGTGGCTCGCCGTCGGCCCAGGCTCCAAAATGCCCGCCAAACGCTGGCCCGTGGACCGCTATGAGAGGGTCGTCAAAGCTCTGATTCAAGAATTCGACTTGTGGCCGGTCATTTTTGGCGCGCGGGAGGAGGCCCGAATCGGCCGGCAACTGATCACGGCTTGGGGGAGGGGATACAACGCCGCAGGTCCCTTGGGGCTTCTGCCCGCCGCCGCCGCGTTGAAAAGATGCGTCCTCTTCTTGGGAAACGACACCGGGACCATGCATCTGGCCGCAGCGGTAGGAACTCCTTGTATGGCCGTTTTCTCCGCGAGGGAGTGGCCGGGGATGTGGTATCCATACGGAGCGGGACATCGCGTTTTCCGCTCCGAAATCGCCTGCGAAGGGTGCGCCCTGGTCGACTGCGTGGAGCATGGCAACGAATGCCTGCAACGCATCACCGTCAAACAGGTACTCGCCGGGTGCCAGGACGTGTTGCGCGAGAAGCTCCCCATAAGCTGATGAGTCAAGAAATGACATCCACGAGAGATTATTCCGAACTTCGAGTTCTGGTGCCGACGGATGTTGTGTTGGGCGGCGTCGCAACGAGCGCTTTCAACGCCTTGCTCCGCGCCGGTTGCGTGGTGGGTTCCATCTCCGAGAGCGACTTCATTCCGCTCTCCTACCACTCCTTTTTCATGCGCGCCGCCGCCAAGGCCCTCCGGCCCTTGGGCGTGCGCGAGTTCAATCGCGCCCTGCTCCAGCTCACCCTCTCCTTGAAACCGCATCTCTTTTTGGCGGTCAAGGGCCGGTTCATCCAGGCCGGGACCCTCCGCGCCATGCGCGTCTCCGGCGCGCGTCTCTACAACTTCTTCCCCGATTTGTCCTTCACCGCCTTTGGCCCGTATCTGCCGCAAGCCGCCCGGGAGTATGATTGGATTTTCTTCTCCAAATCCTTTGGCCCCAAAGACCTCAAAACCAGCCTGGGCGTGGAGCGCAGCAGCTATCTCATGCACGCCTACGGGCCGGAAATCCACCGCCCCCGCCAATTGAGCCGGGAGGATTTGGCCGCCTACGGCTGCGAGGTCTCATTCATTGGCCGCTGGTCCCCCAAAAAGGCGGCGATTCTCGAGGAATTGGCGCGCCGCCGGCCCAATCTCAAGTTGAAAGTCTGGGGCGATGCGTGGCAAAATCTCGCCCCGCAATCCCCGTTGCGCAAATTCGCCGTGTTCCGGGGCGTGTTCGGCATGCAATTCCCCGTGGCCATCTGCGCCTCCACCATCAACCTGGGCCTTTTGCAGGAAGCCATCCCCGGCTCCTCCAGCGGCGATGAGATCACCATGCGCACCTTCGAGATTCCCGCCTGCGGGGGGTCCATGCTGCACGAGCGCACCCGCGATTTGCTTGCAATCTACCGCGAAGACGAGAGTTGCGTCTGCTTCGAAGGAATTGACGAACTGGTCGGCAAAATTGACCTGCTCCTCAAGGACGAACCCCGCCGCCGCGCCATCGCCGAACGCGGTCGCGCCGTGGTGGAGCAGGCCCATAGCTGGGATCATCGCGCCCGAACCATCATGGACCATTACTTCGCCGCCCGCCCAACACCCTCTTGATTTCGAAGCTAAGTGGCTCTGCATGAGGCGTTTACAGAGAATGAAGAATCGGAACTGGAAGGCCTCAAGCTCATGAACGAGGCTTTCTGCGAGAATTTGACCCCGAAATGGAGCCTGTTTGGAAGAAAAACAGGCATGTTGGCAAAATTATTTTTGCGTCCAGGTAATTCTTTTACTATACAAATGGCACGTAAGAGCCTGTCAGTCAGGCAGATGCGTGTTACAAAGAAAAGTTGAGTTGCTTCCCACCGTGGGAAGGAACTTTTCAAAAAGTATGATCCAATTGCGAGCGTGAAGGATGCGATGTGTGTCGCGCCGATGATCACCGGGGCCAGCCCAGAGGGTGGCCTCGTCAACATTCACGTACAACTATTAAATCATATATGAAACGAATTATTGGTCTTGGGGCCGAGGCTCATGCGGCGGTTTTGATGGAATTGATCGAAAGCGCCGGGGCTTTCGATGTGTCGGTCGTGCTGAACGACGACGACTCGATTCAAATTAGAATGGTGGGGGAGATCTGCGTTATGTCCGTTGATTCATCGTCGGAATGGATTCAACGATGTGCAAAGGAGCAAAACATACAGGATTTCTTCATGGGCCTCAACTCCCCGCGCACGCGCGAAAAGAAACGCGCGCTCTTCAATCACGCGATTGCTTGCGGCCTAAAACCGCTGGGAATCATCCACCCGAAGGCGATGGTTTCCCGGACGGCGAAGATCGGGCGGGGAGCCTGCATTTTGGCGGGAAGCGTCGTCAGCACGAAGTCGGTTCTCGATGACAATGTGACGGTGAACATCGGCGCGCTAGTGGAAAGCCACTGCCGAATTCGTTCCCATGCGCAATTGGGAGCAGGGTCATTTGTCGGCTGTGGGGCGGAGATCGGTGAATGTTCATACATCGGCAATGGCGCTCAGGTTCAACCAAACGTGCATATCGGGGAAAATGTGGTCATTGCACCGGGCGCATTCATTGACGAGGATATCGCTGACGGTGAAGACGTCCAGGTTGAGAAGAGGCAGTTGGCCCGCCACAACGGGCCGAATCCAGATCCAGTCGAAGGAACATTTCGGGAGACCAGGTCCACCAGCCTCTTGAAAACCGTCAAATCCGTTTTTAGCCTATCGCCGAGCGAAAGCAAATCGGGTGGCCTTTCCGAGACCCATCGAGAGCCCGACCAAATTCAAGCATAGCGGACGGAACGGCTTGGAGGCGGTGCGGCGGGGCGGTGGGGCCGCAAGTGGCTGAGACCTATGTGTCCCACGCTCCGCCGCCCCTCACGATGGAGGGTTCGGAGAGAGTTTGATCAAAGAAAGTGTTTTTTGCAAAACGAACCCAAATCGAAAGATTCAAAAGCCGTTCAAAGTGAGGCACTTATGGAGATTTTAATGATGCCGACAAGTGGGAAAACGAACCCATTTCCGTCAATTTGGAGTAGTTGGACGGCTGACAAACCAGAGGCGAAACCTCTTGTTGCCGGCAAAAGGTGGGACCAGGCTCGTGCTTGAGCTTGAGGAGAATTGAATCAGCAGTGGCCACCATAAAAGCTAAAATGCAGCCATTCAAAGAAAATCCAGGGACGGAACGGAGCCAACAGCCGCCCTCAACTCCGTGCCGGCCCAAACTGGGCGTCTTCTTCACCCATCCCACCCAGCACCATTCCGCCATGTTCTGGCACTTGGCGCACATGAAGGATCTGGACGTGAAGATCTATTATTACGATCCCGGCTCGCTAGGCCGCATGTTCGATCCCGGCTATGGAAACGCCGTGGCCTGGGATGTGGACTTGCTGGGTGGCACCCAAAGCGTGATCCTTCCAAATCTGCTGCGCGGCGGGCGGGTGAACCAGTTTCGCCAGCTCAATCCCGGCGTAATCGGCGCCTTCTTTCGGGAGCGGTTCGACGCGGTCTTTGTCTCCGGCTATATCAGCCCCTCCAACTGGCTCGTTCTCGCCTGCTCGCGCCTGTTCAAGTCAAAGTTGTTTTATCAATCGGACACCAACATTTTGGATGTCCGGCGCAAGCGGTCCGCCTTGCTCAAGCGCGCCGCGCGGAGTTTGGCCTTGGGTCTCTTCCTGGCCGGTGTGGACAAGTTTCTCGTGGCCGGGGACAAAAACCGCGAGAGCTACATCGAGTTTGGCGTCGGCGAGAAACGGCTGGCGTGGTGTCCGCTGCCGGTGGACATGAACCGCTATGAAACCGCCCGGAATGACCCGGATCTCCCCTCCCGGCTCGCCGAACTGCGCCAGAAATACCAAATCCCCGCCGAGGCCCGCGTGGTCGCGTTTTGTGGCAAATTGATCGGGATCAAACGGCCGCAGGACCTCATTGAGGCTCTCCGCCTCCTCAATCGCAACAATGTCTATGCCCTGCTCATCGGCTCTGGCGAGTTGGAGGCCGCGCTTCGTCAGTCCCTCCGTGCGCAGGACCGCGTCCGCGTCACCGGCTTTGTCAATCAAAGCCAGATTCCCTGTCACATGCTGCTGGCCGATCTGGCCGTCATGCCTTCGGAATGGGACCCTCACCCGCTGGTGACCACAGAGTTCGCCATGTGCGGCCTCCCGGTTGTCGTCAGTCATTTTTGCGGCGTGTGGGGGGCGCACGACATCTTGCGCCCCGGTGAGAATGGCTTTGTTTACCCTTGCGGCGACATCCAGGAGCTGGCGGCGCGCATCGCCTGCCTGCTGGACGATGATTTGCTTCGGCAAAAATTTGGCGCCCGTTCCCTCGAACTCTCCCGCGAGCAGTCCGCCGAACACGCCGCCAAAGTCGTGGCCGCCCTGCTCCAACAAATCTGAGAAGCTGTGTTGAAAACGCGCAACATCACGCCCCTGCTTCTGGGCGCATTGGCGTCCGCCGCCCTTTGCTTCTCCTCCCCCGCCGCCGCGCTGGACATCCCCCGCCTGGACTGGCAGCCGCGCTCCGACTGGATCAACGTCCAGAAAGACATCCACCCTCCCGCCCTCGGCGACGGCAAGGCCGACGACACCCAGGCCCTCCAAACCGCCCTCAACCGCGGCGCCAACGGGATCACCGTCTATCTGCCGCCGGGCGTCTATCGCATCACCCAAACCCTCGTCTTCCACGGGCCGGGCACCGGTTCGGCGGTCGTCGGCCACGGCAGCCAGACACGCCTGGTCTGGAACGGCCCGGCGGGCGGGCGCATGTTCTGGAGCGATGGCATCGCCTACAGCCGCTACGTCGGTTTGAGCTGGGACGGACGCGGCACAGCCGCCGTCGGCTTCGATCATGACGCCAAGCTGCGCTTCGAAACCGAAATCACCCACGAATGCGAGGCCTTCCGCAACTTCACCGACTTCGGCATCCGGGTGGGACACGACCAGAAAATCGCCTCCGCCGAGATTCTCTATCACAACTGCCTCTTCGAGAACTGCGGCACCGCCGTCGGCCTCCTCACCTTCAACGATTACGACAATACCATTGACCAGTGCGAGTTTCGCGGCTGCGGCACCGGCGTCATCTCCCACAAATCCAACTTCTACGCGCGGAACTCCCATTTCGAAAACAGCCGCCTGGCCGATTTCATCATCGAAGCCGAGCATGGCTGTTCCATCCGCCGCTGCACCTCCGTCGGCTCCAAGTGTTTCGTCCTGGAGCGCAACACCATCGCCCCCCTGACCGTGCAGGATTGCAACGTCGCCAATTGGACCGGCAAGGACGCCGCCATCCTCCTGGACGGCAGTCCCGCGCTCATTTTCGACAGCGTGTTCACCCCCGCCCAGTCCCCCGGTGTTTCCGGCTCCGCCGCCGCAACGCCGCCCAGCGCCATTCCCGTCAAATCCACCAATTCCAAACAGAAGCTTCTCATCAGCCACAACCAGCCGGCTTCGCCTGATCGCTTGGTGGGGGGAATGAGTCCCGACAACCTCTATGTGGTTCCAGCCGGACAGGGAAGGGGAGTTGTGACCGCCGCCAGCCAGCACTTTCTCCAAGCATCGCTTGCCGTCCCGCAGAAAGTGTTTGACGCCGTGCGCGACTTCGGCGCCAAAGGCGACGAGCGGACCGACGACTCCGCCGCCATCCAATCCGCCATCAACGCCGCGCGGCAATATGGCCGCGGCGCGACCGCCTATCTGGCGACGGGCCGCTACGTGGTGTCGCGCGCGCTCTCCATCACCGGCGGGGACTACACGTTTGAGGGCAGCGGGTTTCGCTGCGGGCTGGTCTGGCGGGGCAAAGCCGGGGAGCCGCTCCTTGCGGTCTCCGACGCGCAAAATGTGACGCTGGCCAACTTCGAGGTCGGCCACCACGATCTTGGACCCATGAACCACGGGGACGACATCCTGGTCGCTTCACCGTCTGGGAAACCCTGCCAGTTGGTTCTGGACGGCGTTTACGCGTTTGGGATGTACGACAAGGCCCCCGACACGCACGGCATCCATTTCGATCATCTCGCCGCCGGGAGTTTTGTGGACGCCCGGCATGTGCAGGGCAATCTCAGGATCACCGACTGCGCCGCCGCCAACCTGCTCTTTCGGACCTCCTACGAGGGCACAGTCACCATCGAGGGCGCCGGCGCGGCGCGGGACGGGCTGACCGGTTTCCTCACCCGGCTGGCCACTGTGACCCGTCCGGCGCTGCGCGTGCGCGACAACAACTCGGTGGTGATGAGTGATTTTTACGTCGAATCAAGCGACCAGATCGCGGACCTGCGGGGCGACGCCGGCCAGCCCGCGGGCCGCGTCACCATCGAAGCGCCCAAGTTGCAAATGTCCACCCAGGAGCCGCTCTTCGATATTCTGGGCTATTCCGGGCAAATCTATTGCGGGCAGAGCCTGTTTTATTGCCTCCCCGCGGAAATGAAAATCCGGCTCTCCGGCGCGCGACCCGCGCAGATGATTTTGGCGGGCAACTTCTGGTACAACAGCCACCCGGCTTTCGAATTGTCCGCCGCCGCCCGTCTGACGATGCTGGGCAACACCGGCGCCTCCGACTCCGAGTCCGCCAGGCGCGACCTGCCGTCCTTGTCGTCCGCCCTCGACGATCTCCGCCGTCTGGGCCAGCTAGATCTCGCCCCGCCCCCGACCAACAACTCCGCATCCGCCAGATGAACTGGCCCCCAGGCCGTCCACGCCGTCCATGCAGCCCATCCAGGAAAGCGCTCCCCCACAAATCAGAGCACGGGCGAGCGATCCGGCCGGTCAAACAACCGTTTGCTCCTCGGCTGGCGAGAGTCAGCCCGAATGCAGAAAACCTCAGCCTGCTCCGGCGGCTTTGCGCTTCCCGCCCCTTTGCGATTAAACGTATGGACGAATAACGAGCATTGAACATTGGTTCACTGACATAGAAGTTGTGACAAAAGAATTTCAGCTGCGCCTGATCCAAATAGACTATCCCTACGAAGTTCCGGCCTGTCATTCGCCTCTCGGACCTCCCTAAGTCTCTTAGCTGGATCAATATCAGAGTAATAAACTAGCCAATTAACATAAGGCGGAAGCGTCCCTCGGCGAATAAAGACTGGCATTGGCCAATCCAAGCGATTCCAAGACGTCAATTCTCCTATAATAGGCCATTCTCCTCGCAGCAAGCCTAAGTCCCCCACTCGAATGACGCAGATAGGGGTAGCTGGATTCAAAGCTATTACCTGATTAAGTTCCGGAACTGATTTCAGTCGAGGACCGAAAAAGTAACAAAGTACAATTTTTCCTTTTTTGGTGGCTCGTGCCACGACACCAGTGGCGAACCCGCCGCCTCGCAAAGGAACCGCGAAGCATGTACTTTCTCCATATGGCAGCTTCATTGAGTTCTCAAGAAATTTAGTGCGACACTTATTCAATCAGCTAGGTTCACATTGACGTTGCTTGAAATAGATGTCAGCCCATAGCAAGATGTGACCCCGATGGATCAAGCAAAAATCGAATCACGGTCGCGCCTGGAGGTCCTTCGCGATCTGGTCGTAGGGCGCCATCTTTTCGGGGATGACGGCGCCGGTGCTGTCGAAAAGTCGTTGTTGGTTGCCGTTCTGCGTGGGTTCCCATACGAACGTGCCGAGGCCGCGGTGACCCGGCAGGCCGCGCATGATTGCATTTGACTCGGCGGTCTCGAACCCGACTTCCGCGACGAGGAAGGAGAGCTTGGGATAGCGCGCGGCCAGGTCGTCGAAGTTCGTCTTCCACGTCGCGGGCAAGCCCTGGTACCGGGTGTAACAGGACTCGCCCAGGATGTCGAAGGAGACGCCGTGCGCCACCGCGGCATCCACCCACCGGCCCGAGGCCGCGTTGTCGCCGCCCTTGTCAATGTGCAGCACGATGAGAATCCGGGGGTCCACATCCTTGACGCCGGCGATCCCGGCCTTGAGAAGGGAAGAGAGGATGTTCCAATCGCGCGCGCTGCCTTCCGGCTGGGTGGAGACGGTTTGCGCTCCCGCGCCGCCGCGCCCGCCGGGCAGGGAGTTGAGGAGCAGGCCGGGAGTGATTTCATTGCCGATCTGCGCCATGTCGGGTTCGGCGCCGGCGGCCTTGAGCTGGGCGACGGCGTCCCGCGTGTAGTCGCGCATGGTTTGGATGAGCTGGTCCAGCGGCAACTGTCGCCAGGCCAGGGGCTTGGTTTGTTTGCCGGGATCGGCCCAGGTGTCGCTGTAATGGAAATCCAGCAGCAGTCCCATGCCGGCCTCCTTCACGCGCCTGGCCATGGCGATGGTGTGGGGCAGATCGCACCAGCCCTGCGGGCTGTAACCGCCCGGATTCTTTGGTTCCACGAATAGGCGCAGCCGGATGTAGTTGAAGCCGTGGTCCTTGAGGATTTGCAGAATGTCCTTTTGCGCGCCGTTGTCGCTGAATTTCATGCCGCGCGCCTCGGCCGCCGGGACCGAGGAGATGTCCGCGCCGACGATGTATCCGGGCCGGTAGGGCACGCGCTCGCCGGCCTCGCCGCCGCCCGCCTGCGTTCCGCTCTCGCCGCCCGCCAGTCCGGCGACGGCGGCCATGACAAGAAAAACAACGGGAAGCCGTCCGAACAGATGTGTCGCTTTCATAAAAGGTAGGCTTGCATTGTATGCGTCCTGCCGGGCGCGTCAAGCCGCTGGTGAAGGTATTGCGCCCGCGTCACTGAAATTCAATCCGTGGGCGTGCCGAATTTCAGGACGGTTTGCGAGCCGGTTGTTCGTTCTGAATCTCCATTTTTCCGAGCCGCCGCCGGCCGTTGCCCTTCTTGAAAATCTTGACTTCCCGCGCCCCGCCGCCCATCCATATCGCATGCTCATCATCCACGTCCACGCGCATCTGAAGCCCGAATTCATCGAACCCTTCAAGCAAGCCACCTTGGAGAACGCCCGCCAAAGCGCGCGCGAGCCGGGCGTCGCCAGTTTCGACGTCATCCAACAGCTCGACGACCCCTCGCGCTTCGTGCTGGTCGAAATCTACCGCGACGCCGGCGCCCCCGCCGCGCACAAGGAAACCGCGCACTACCAGAAATGGCGCGACACCGTTGCCGCCATGATGTCCGAACCGCGCGCCTCGGTGAAGTTCGCCCCCGTGTCTTCCCCGTTATGAGACCAATTCTTTGGATTGTCATCTGTTCGGCCTGCGCCGGCTGCGTCAGCGGGCGCGCCCCGAAGTCCGGGCAACTGGGGCTGACCCCGCCGATGGGCTGGAACAGTTGGAATAAATTCCAAGGCCAGGTCAGCGAGCAGTTGGTCCGCCAAATCGCCGACGCGATGGCGACCAACGGCATGAAAGAGGCGGGATACCAATACGTCAACCTCGACGACCTCTGGCAGGGGGAGCGTGACGCGGCGGGGAACATCACGGCGGATCCAAAACGGTTTCCCTCCGGCATCAAGGCGCTGGCCGACTACGTTCACTCCAAAGGACTCAAGTTCGGAATTTATTCGGACGCCGGCACAAAGACCTGCGCCGGGCGGCCCGGCAGCCGGGACCATGAGTTCCAGGACGCGAAGACCTACGCGTCCTGGGGGGTGGATTATCTCAAATACGACTGGTGCAATGTCCAGGGCCTCAAAGCGCCGGACGCCTACAAGAAAATGAGCGACGCCCTCCGCGCCGCCGGACGGCCCATCTTCTTCAGCCTGTGCGAATGGGGCAACAGCCAGCCCTGGACCTGGGCCAAAGATGTGGGGCAGTCCTGGCGCACCACCGGCGACATTTACGCCAGTTTCGACAAAAATCGCGCGCACCCCGGATACAGCGATTACGGCGTCATGGAAATCCTCGACAAACAGGTCCCCTTGCGCAAATACGCCGGCCCCGGCCACTGGAACGACCCGGACATGCTGGAGGTGGGCAACGGCATGACGGACAGCGAGGACCGCGCGCACTTCACCCTGTGGTGCATGCTGGCCGCGCCGCTGATTTCCGGCAACGATCTGCGCCGGATGAATCCGCAGACGCTAAAAATTCTGACGGACAAGGACGTGATCGCGCTCGACCAGGACCCCCTTGGGATCGAGGCATTGCGGTATTCGGCCAAAGACGGCGTTGAGGTTTGGTTCAAGCCTCTGGCCCATGACGCATGGGCGATGTGCGTTCTGAACCGAAACCCCGACCCGCGGAAGTTCGTCTTCGACTGGAAGAGCGAAAAAGTGGCCGACGACATTTCAAACCGGGAAACCAGATTCGACACCACTTCCTACAAAATCCGCGATCTGTGGATGAAGAGGAATCTCGGCACGACGCGGGAGCCATTGAGCGCCGAGGTGCGGGGACACGATGTGCTGGCGCTTCGGCTCGTCAAACAGTAAAGCTTCTCTTCTGCTCCAGGCTGCCTGGTCATCGCGCCGGATCCCGCGCCGGGCTGCCCGACTCGTAGAGTTTGATTTCCTTTTGCAGCGTCGCGGCCAGCGCGTCGTTCTTTTGCGCCACCGCCAACTCCAAACCGCGCCGCGCCGTGGCGGCCGCCAGCTCATAACTCCCCGTCTCGGCGCAAGCGGCCGCCAGGGTGTGCAGGATCATCGGATCGCCGCCCCCGCTCAACTGGTCGGCCCGTTTGGCCAGCGCGACGGCTTTTGCGCCATCGCGGAGCGAGGCGTCGGCGGTCGTGGCCAGCAGCCACGCCAGGTTGTTCAGAACGTAGAGTTGGTCGGGCTTGATTTGCAGCGCCTGCTGCCATGCGTCCACGGCCCGCTTGATTTCCGATTTCTTGAAGTAAGCCAGGCCGAGATTGTCGTATGCGTCCGCCGAGCGGGGGTTTAGTTTTAACGTCTGCTGATAGCACACAATGGCTTGTTCCAAATCCCCCTTTTGCAGCAAGGCTCTGCCGAGGTTCGAGCGGGCCTCCTCGTCCTCGGCATTCAGGTCCAGGGCCTTGCGGTATTGGGCGGGGGCCTCGTCCAGTTGGCCGGACTTGAGAAGAGCGTCGCCCAGGTTCCTGAGCGCCGACTCATCGTCCGGCTTGAGATCCAGGGCTTCTCTGTATTGCGCGATGGCCTCCTCCACGTTTCCCTTTCGCGCCAGGGCAATCCCCAGATTGCAGTGGGCGTTTTCGTAGGCGGGATTCAACTCGATGACTTTTCGGTATTGGGCGATGGCCCCCTCCAGATCGTTGTTGAGAAAAAGTGCGGCCCCCAGGTTGTTTCGCGTGCCCTCGTCATCGGGCGCGATTTCCAGCGCGTTTTGGTATTGCGCGATGGCATCATTCAAGCGGCCCTTCTGGGCCAGATCGGCGGCCAGGTTGTCGCAGGCCACCATGTTGGAGGAGGTGCAGGAAAGGGTGTGAGTCCAGAGCGATTCGCTGTCTTTCCAATACGATGTCTGGCGATGGCCGGACACCATCAACGCCGCGATGACCGCCGTCATCAACGCGCCCAAAATCTCGCGCCGATATTTCCAGCCCGCGCTCCAATCCGCCACCGCCCAAGTCCCCGCCAGCGCCAATCCGATCTGTGGCAGATAGGTGTAGCGGTCGGCATGGGCGGAATCCTTGGAGATTTGGAGGATGCCGATGACCGGGACCAACATTCCCAGGTACCAGAGCCAGCCGGTCAGCAGGCAGGGACGTTTCTTCCGAAACGCAATGACCCCCGCGGAAATTGCGGCCAAAATGACCAACGCCAGACAGACCTTCCACGGCGGCTGACCAGTGGGCGCGATGGGGTAGGGGATGGCCAGTCGCGCCGGGAAAATCATTTGCCGCAGATAGACCCCATAGGAAACCAGGGCGTTGCCGACGCGGTCCGCGAGCGCCAGTCGTTGGGCGTCCCCGAGCACCATACCCGGCATGAGCGCCGTCGCCACGCACACTGCCGCCGCCATCGCGAACATCGGAATCTTCTCCCTCACCAACCCCCAAAACGGAACCCCGGGCCTTCCCTGCTCTCCTCTTTCTCCATTCTGCATTCTAAATTCTAAATTCTTCATTCCCCCCATCCTCCCCAGCGGCCAGTAATCCAGCAGCAACAGCACAAAGGGCAGCGTGGCCACCATGCTCTTGGCCATTAGTCCCAGCGCGAAAAACACCAATGCCAGCGTATAATAAAATCTCCGCCCGCGCTGAATGGCGCAATTCGTCCTGTTGTTCCAATCTCCGCTTTGTTCTTTCCGCTTTTCCACAAACCGGACATAAGCGCCGATTGTCAACATGAAAAAAAACGCGCTCAACACGTCCTTGCGCTCCGACACCCACGCCACCGACTCCGCCCGCAAGGGATGCACGGCGAAGACCGCCGCCACAAACGCGCTCCGCCAGAGGGCGCCGGTCATCCGCCGCAACACCAGGAACAGCAGCACCGCGCTGGCGGCGTGCCAGAACACATTGACCAAGTGATGCCCGCCCGCATGCAACCCGAAGAGCTGGCAATCCAGGATATGCGAAAGAGTGGTCAGAGGCACCCAGTTGGCCGCCTGCGGATGAGCAAAGGCCCAGCCCACCGCCTGGACGGACAACCCCTTCCGCACCACCGGGTTCTGACTCACGTTCAACCCGTCGTCGTAATTGATGAAGTCGAACCGCGCCGTCTGCGCAAACACGCCCAGAACCGCGAGGACCAGAAAGACGCAAACGCCCGGCGCCAGCCACACTTGTGGGATATTTGCCCTCCGCGTCCCATCCGGATTCGCCGGTTTCAAAATGGCGCTTTCCGCTTTCAAATTTCAGTTGCTCCTCACGGCGGCGTCTCCCGCGCCGGCTTGGCCGCGTCGTAGAGTTGGATTTCCTTTTGCAGCGTCGCGGCCAGCCCTTCGTTCTTCTGCGCCACCGCCAACTGAAGGGCGCGCCGGGCCGTCGAGGCCGCGGACGCATAATCCCCCGTCTCGGCGTACGCCGCCGCCAGGGTGCGCAGAATCGCCGGATTGCCGCCCCCGCTCAGATGCTCCGCCTGTTGGGCCAGCGCGACGGCTTTTGCGCCGTTGCGCAGGGAGGCGTCGGCGGTCGTGGCCAGCGACCACGCCAAGTTGTTCTGCACATAGAGCTGGCCGGGGTTGATTTCCAAGGCCTTTTGCCACGAGTCCAGGGCCTCTTTGGTTTCCCCTTTCTGGGACAAAGCCACGCCCAGATTCGCGTAAGCGTCCGCAAAGCGGGGATTGATTTTCGTCGCCTGCCGATAGCAGACAATGGCGCATTGCCAATCCCGTTCTTGCACGAATTGGTTGCCGAAGTTGTACCAATTTGCCAGGGGGTCCTGGCTCACCGCGGTGGTTTTGGCCAGACAGTCCATGGCCGGGTCCAAATCTCCTTTGAGGAGGAGGACCTTGCCCAGATTGTAGTCGGCCCGCGGATAATCGGGCCTCAGTTCCAAGACCTTGCGGAATTGGGCGACTGCCTCATCGAGACTGCCCTTGAGTCCCAGCGCCGTGCCCAGATCAAAGTGGGCTTCCATATAGTCGGGCTTGATCTGGAGGGCTTGTTGGTATTGCGCGATGGCTCCGTCCAGATCCCCCTTGAGCGCCAGAGCCACGCCCAAATTGACGAAGCTCTCCCCATAGTAGGGATTGAGCGCCAGGGCTTTTCGGTATTCGGCTATGGCTCCGTCCACATCCCCCTTGTCGCGGAGAGCCGTCGCCAGGCCGTTGTGCGCGGCGGGGTTGTCGGAAGTGCGGTCCAGCGCGCGCCTCCACAGGGATTCGCTGTCATGCCAGTAAGAAGTCTGCGCGCGGGCGAGGAGAACCAGGGCAACCAGCGCGCCGGCGGCCAACGCGCCCAGGAGCGCGCGGCGGTGACGCCAGCCGGCGGAGATGTCGCACACCGCCCAAGTCAGCAGCACAGCCAGGCCGATGTGGGGCAAGTAGGTGTTGCGATCCCCGTGCGCGGTTGGCGTGACCAGAACAATGCCGATGACCGGAACCAGCATTCCCAAATACCAAAGCCAGCCGGTTAGAAGCCAGGGGCGCTTTCGGAAAGAGGCCAAAACTCCCGCGGAAATGACGGCCAGCAGCAGAAACGCCAAAGCGACTTCCCCAAGTGCGGGGCTTTTCTGCGGATAGGGATAATACACGGCCAGATCCGCCGGCCACACCAACTGGCGCAGATAGACCACGTAGGAAATCAAAACATTGCCGATCCGCGTGGGGATGGAAGCGTATGCGACGGACTCGACCGCCTTCCCTTGCGCAAAGTAAGCCACCACGCAGGAAACCGCCGCCAGCGCCAGCAAGGGAATCTTCTCCCTCACCAACCCCCAAAACGGAACCCCGGGCCTTCCGTGCTCTCCTCTTTCTCCATTCTGCATTCTAAATTCTAAATTCTTCATTCCCCCCATCCTTCCCAGCGGCCAGTAATCCAGCAGCAACAGCACAAACGGCAGGGTCACCGCCGTCGGCTTGCAGAGCAGCCCCAACCCGAAGAGCGCCACCACCGCCAGATAGCGACCCAGGGAGTTCGGTTTGCGCGCATACCGCACATAAGCCCCGAGCGTGAGCATGAAAAAGAACGCGCCCAGCACATCCTTGCGCTCCGTCACCCACGCCACCGACTCCGCCCTCAGCGGGTGGATGGCGAACACCGCCGCCACAAACGCGCTGCGCCAGAGCGCGCCGGTCATCCGCCTCAAAACCAGGAACAGCAGGACGGAGGAGGCGGTGTGTATCAGGACATTGGTGAGGTGATACCCGCCGGCGTTGAGCTTGTGAAATTGAAAATCCAGCATCAGCGAGAGCATGGTCAGCGGGTGATAGAAATTGCAGATCACATGAGTCCACGCCCATGCGACGCCCCGCGGGGTCAGACCGCCCGTGACCAGGGCGTTGTCCGACACGTAGGTCCCGTCATCGTAATTGACGAACCCGAAGCGCGTCGTCCGCCCAAAGACCACCCAGATGACAGCCACCAGAAAAAGGCAGACGGCGAGAACCGTCCAGCCTTCCGCCAAGCCCGCCGGACGGCTTGCCGACGGGGCCGCGCGCGCTTCTTTCCCTCCCGTGGCTGGCTTGGATGTTCGGCGCATTGGATTCCGCTCTCCGATTGCAAATGGCCCGCTCACGGCGGCGCGTCCGGCGCTGTGGGCTTGTTTTCCTTCGGCGGGATGTCCCGCGCCGGCTTGCCCGCCTGGTAGAGTTTGAGTTCCTCCCGCAACGTGGCCGCCAGCCCGTCGTTCTTCCGCCCCTGCGCCAACTCCAGGGCGCGCCGCGCCGTTGTGGCCGCCCGCGCGCAATCCCCCGTCTCGGCATAAGCCGCCGCCAGCGTGCGCAATATCGCCGGATTGCCGCTCCCGCTCGACTGGTTGGCCTGGGTCGCCAGCGCGACGGCTTTTGCGCCGTTGCGCAGGGTGGCGTCGGGAGTTGTCGCCAGCGACCACGCCAGGTTGTTTTGGACATAGATCTGGGCGGGATTGATTTCCAAGGCCTTTTGCCACGAGTCCAGGGCCTCTTTGGTTTCCCCTTTCTGGGACAAAGCCACTCCCAGATTGGCGTAAGCGTCCGCAAAGCGGGGGTTGATTTTTATCGCCTGCCGGTAGCAGACGATGGCGCACGAGGGATCCGGTTCTTGGAGGAATCCGTTGCCGAAGTTGTACCAATTCGCCAGCGGGTCCTGGCTCACAGGGATGGTCTTGGACAGACAAGACATGGCTGGGTCCACATCCCCTTTGAGGAGAAGGGCCTTGCCCAGATTGTAATTGGCCTGCACAAAATCCGGCTCAATCTCCAGGGCCGTTTTGTACTCCAGGATGGCCTCGTCCAGATCGCCCTTGAGGGCCAGAGCCGTGCCGAGGTCGAAGTGGGCCTCCATGTAGTCCGGCCTGACCCGCATGGCCCTTATGAATTCCGCGATCGCGCCGTCCGTGTCATTCTGCTTGAGACAAACCACCCCCAGATTGTAATGGGCCTGCGCATAATTGGTATTGATTTCGAGGGCCTGTTTGTAGTGGCCGACGGCCTCCTCCAGCTTGCCCTTTTGGAACAGAGCGTGGCCGATGTTATTGTGTGCGACGCTGTTGTTGGAGGTGCGGGCCAGCGCCCGCGTCCAGAGGGATTCGGGGTCCTGCCAATACGAGGTCTGGCGGTGGGCGCACACCATCAACGCGCCCACCACCGCGATCATCAAGGCGCCAAAAATCTCGCGCCGATATTTCCACCCCGCGCCCCATTCCGCCACCGCCCAGGTCCCCGCCAGCGCCAGACCGATCTGCGGCAGATACGTGTAGCGGTCGGCATGCGCGGTGTCGGGGGAGATTTGAATGATCCCAATCACCGGAAACACCATCCCCAGATACCAGAGCCAGCCCATCAGCAGCCAGGGCCGCTTTTTCCGGCACACGACCACCGCCGCGGAGATGGCGGCCAATACGGCAAACGCCAGGCAGACTTCCCAGGGCGGCTGACCGTTTGGGGGATTGGGATAAGGCGTCGCCAAATTCGCCGGGAACACCATTTGCCGCAGATACACCGCGCAAGAAACCAGGGCGTTGGCGGCGCGTTCCGGGAGTGGCGCCGCATGGGTGTTCCGGACCACCAGTCCCGGCGCCAGGGCCGTCGCCACGCACACTCCCGCCCCCAGCGCGAAGAACGGAATCTTCTCCCTCACCAACCCCCAAAACGGAACCCCCTCGCTTCCCGCCTCTCCTCTGACCGGTTTCTGCTTTCTGCTTTCCCCATTCTGCATTCTAAATTCTAAATTCTCCATTCCCCTCATCCTTCCCAGCGGCCAGTAATCCAGCAGCAACAGCACAAAGGGCAGCGTGGCCACCATGCTCTTGGCCAGCAGTCCCAGCGCGAAAAACACCAAAGCCAGGGTATAATAAAATCTCCGCCCGCGCCGAATGGCGCAATTCGTCCTGTTGTTCCAATCTCTGCTTTCTCTGTCCGCCGTCTTGTCCGCCGTGGCCTTGGCGGAGGCGGATGCTTTCTGCTTTTCCACAAACCGGACATAAGCTCCAATTGTCAACATGAAAAAAAACGCGCTCAGCACGTCCTTGCGCTCCGACACCCACGCCACCGACTCCGCCCGCAGCGGGTGGACGGCGAACACCGCCGCCACAAACGCGCTCCGCCAGAGGGCGCCGGTCATCCGCCGCGACACCAGGAACAGCAGCACCGCGCTGGCGGCGTGCCAGAACACATTGACCAGGTGATGCCCGCCCGCATGCAACCCGAAGAGCTGGCAGTCCAGGATATGCGAGAGAGTGGTCAGGGGAATCCAGTTGGCGACTTGCAAGTGCGTGAAGGCCCAGCCCACCGCGTTGAGGGACAACCCCTTTTGCACCACCGGGTTCTCATACACATTCTTTTCGTCATCGTAATTGACGAACTCAAAATGCGCCGTCTGCCAAAAGACGGCCAGAACCGCCAGCGCCAGAAAAATGCAAATGCAGAACGCCGGCAAGGCCTGCGGGCTTCTTGCCTCCGGGGTCGCTGTTGAGGTTGCTGGTTTCAAGTTCTCCGCCTTCAATTTCCCGCCTGCCGCGGCGCGTCCGGCGCCGCTGGCTCGCCCCGTTGGGCCGCTTCCTTCTGTTGTTCCATCTGGCTTGCCTGTGCGGCGCTTTCCCGCACCGGCTTGCCCGCCCCGTAGAGTTGGATTTCCTTTTGCAGCGTGGCGGCCAGCTTGTCGTTCTTTTGCTCCACCGCCAACTCCAAACCGCGCCGGGCCGTGGCGGCCGCCAGCCCATAATTCCCCGTCTCGGCGTAAGCCGCCGCCAGGGTGCGCGGGAGTGCCGGATTTTCATCCCCGCCCACCTGCCCGGCCTCTTTGGCCAGCGCGACGGCTTTGGCCCCGTCGCGCAGCGCCGCGTCCTGTGTCGTGGCCAGCAACCACGCCAGGTTGTTCAGAACATAGAGTTGGTCGGGCTTGATTTCCAAAGCCTTTTGCCAGGCGTCCCTGGCCTCCTGGGTTTCTCCTTTCAGGAGGAAAGCCACTCCCAAATTGGCGCGGGCGTCCGCCGAGCGCGGGTTGATTTTTTCGACGTGCCGGTAGCACGCGATGGCGTGGTCCAATTCCCCGCTTTGCAGAAATGCATTGCCGAGATTATACCATGCTTGCAGAAGCTCCGGGGTTGCGGCGGTGGCTTTTTGGAGAATGGCCATCGCGCCGTCCAAATCTCCTTTTTGCAGGAGGACGTTGCCGAGGTCCAGGAGGGTCCCCAGGTGATCGGGATTGAGTTCCAGGGCCTTGCGAAGCTGCGCGGCGGCCCCCTCCAGATCTCCCTGGGCGGAAAGAGCGTTCCCCAAATTGCGGCGGGCTTGCGCATAATCCGGATTGAGTTCCACAGCCTTGCGATATTGCAGGACGGCCTCCTCCAGATTTCCCTTTTGCGCCAGAGCGGCTCCCAGGTTGTTTCGGGCGTCCTCACTATTGGGATGCGTCTCCAGAACTTTCCGGTATTGCGCGATCGCCTCCTCCAGATTCCCCTTTCTGGCCAGAGCGACCGCCAAGTTGTTGCGGGCATATTCATAGTCGGGATTGGCCTCGAGAACCTTTTGGTATTGCGCGACGGCCTCCTCCAGCTTTCCCTCCTGCGCCAGAGCCGTGCCCAAGTTGTTTCGGGACTCCGCGTCGTCGGGCTTGATTTCCAGCGCTTTTCCGTACTGCTCGATGGCTTTGTCCAACTCCCCTTTCTGCTCCAGAACCCCGCCCAGGTTGTTGAGGGCGAAGAGGTTCCCGGAGGTGCGGGAAAGTGTGTGTCTCCAAAGCGACTCGCTCTCGCGCCAAAAGGAGGTCTGCTGCCGCGCGCAAAGCATCAAAAGCCCAAGAACCGCCGTCGAAACTCCGCCTTGAATCCAACGGCGGTGACGCCATCCCTCGGACATCCCGGCCAGCGCCCAAGTCAGCATCACGCACACGCCGATCTGCGGCAGGTAGGTGTTGCGGTCCGCGTGCGCAAAGTCGCCCGATGGAATCAGGCCGATCATCGGAACCAGCGTCCCCAAATACCAGAGCCAGCCGACAACCAGCCACGGCCGGCTGCGCCTCAGCGCCAGCGCCCCTCCAGAAATGCCCGCCAGCAGGAGAACCGCCAGCGCGATTTCCCAAAGTGGCCGGCTATTCCGCGGATAGGGATAAAAGGCCGCCAGCCTTGCCGGCCACACCGTCTGGCGCAGATAGACCACGTAGGAGACCAGGGCGTTGCCGACCCGCGCGGACACCGGAAGGCTGGCTGTGGGACCGCCCCCCTGCCTCGCCGCAAAAACGGTGACAACGCACGCCGCCGCCGCCAGCGCGAACAGCAGCATCTTCTCCCTCACCAACCCCCAAAATGGAAACCCCTCGCTTTCCTCCTCTCGTCCATCTGCTTTCCGCTCTTTGTTTTCCCCATTCTGCATTCTAAATTCTAAATTCTTCATTCCCCCCATCCTCCCCAGCGGCCAGTAATCCAGCAGCAACAGCACAAACGGCAGGGTCACCGCCGTCGGCTTGGACAACAGGCCCAACACGAACAAACCCGCCACCGTCCAGTAACGCCCCCGGGAGCTTGGATCGCGGACATAGCGGACGTAGGCGCCGACCGTGAGCAGGAAGAAAAAAGCGCCCAGCACGTCCTTGCGCTCCGCCACCCAGGCCACCGATTCGACCCGCAGCGGGTGGATGGCAAACACCGCCGCCACAAACGCGCTTCGCCAAAGCGCCCCGGTCATCCGCCGCAAAATCAGAAACAGCACGACCCCGGAAAGCGCGTGGACCAGGACATTGGTCAGATGATAGCCGCCGGCCTGAACCCCGTGGAAATCGTAATCCACCATCAGGGAGATCATGGTCAGCGGGTGGTAGAGGCCGCACTCCGCATGAGTGAAGGCCCGGACGACACTCCCCATGCTCAGGCCGCCGCCAAACTTGGAGTTCTCATACACATAGCGTTGATCATCGCAATTGATAAACTGAAAATGCGCCGTCTGCCAAAAGACGGCCAGAACCGCCAGCACCAGAAAAACGCAAACGCAGACCACCGGCAAGGCCTGCGGGCTTCTTGCCTCCGGGGTCGCTGTTGAGGTTGCTGGTTTCAAGTTTCCGCTTTCAAATTTTCCGCTCACCGCGGCGCGTCCGGCGCGGTTGGAGGGCTTGCCTGCGGGGTGCTCTCCCGCGCCGGCTTGCCCGCCTGGTAGAGTTGGATTTCCTTTTGCAACGTGGCGGCCAGCTTGTCGTTCTTTTGCTCCACCGCCAGCTCCAAACCGCGCTGGGCCGTGGCGGCCGCCAGCCCGTAATTCCCCGTCTCGGCGTAAGCCGCCGCCAGGGTGTGCTGGATCATCGGATTGGCGTCCCCGCCCAACTGTCCGGCCTCTTTGGCCAGCGCGACGGCTTTGGCCCCGTCGCGGAGGGCGGAGTCGGGCGTCGTGGCCAGCAACCACGCCAGGTTGTTCAGAACGTAGAGTTGGTCGGGCTTGATTTTCAGGGCCTTTTGCCAGGCGTCCACGGCCTCCCGGGTTTGCCCTTCCTTGAAGAAAGCCAGGCCCAGATTGGCCCAGGCGTCCGCCGAGCGCGGGTTGATTTTGATCCCCTGCTGATAGCACACAATGGCTCCCTCCACATCTCCTTTCGATAGAAGAGTAAACGCCAAATTGTCGCGGGCTTTTTCGTATGCCGGGTTCAGATCGAGCACTTTCCGGTATTCCGCGATTGCCCCTTCCAGATCCCCCTGGAGCTTGAGAGCATTGCCCAGGTTGGAGCGGGCTTGCAGGTAATCGGGTTTGATCTCCAGCGCCTTGCGGTATTGGGCCACTGCATCGTCCACTTTGCCATGCTGGACAAGGGCGTTGCCCAGGTTGTAGCGGGCGTCGGCGTCGTCGGGGGCGATCGCCAGGGCTTGTTGGTATTGCGCGATGGCTTCCGCCACTTCGCCCTTGAGCGCCAGAGCATTGCCCAGGCCGAGGTGCGCTTCCATGTAGTCGGGGTTGATCTCCACGGCCTTCTGGTATTCCGCGATGGCCCCATCCGTGTCGCTCTTCTTGACAAGAACAACTCCCATGTTGAAATGGGCGTCCCAGTAATCGGGCTTGATTCCCACAGCCAGTTTGTATTGCGCGATGGCGTCCTCCAGCTTTCCCTCGTGGTCGTAGCACACCCCCAGGTTGTTATGGGCGGTGCTGTTGCCGGTGGTGCATTCCAGCGCGCGATTCCACAGCGTTTCGCCCTTTTTCCAATAGGAAGCCTGGATACATGCGAATACCAGCAGCGCGCCAATCACCGCCACCATCAAAACGCCAAAGATCCCGCGCCGATATTTCCAGCCCGCGCCCCAATCCGCCAAGGCCCACGTCGCCGCCACAACCAAACCGATGCCGGGCAGATAGGTGTACCGGTCGGCATGGGCGGCGTCGGAGGAGATTTGGACGATCCCAATGACCGGCGCCAGCATTCCCACATACCAGAGCCAGCCCGTCAGCAGCCAGGGGCGCTTCTTCCGGCAGGCCACCACCGCGGCGGAGATGGCCGCCAGCGCCGCAAACGCCAGGCAGACTTTCCAGGGCGGCTGACCGTTTGGGACCAACGGATAAGGGATGGCCAATCGCGCCGGGAAAACCATTTGCCGCAGATACACCACATAGGAAACCAGGGCGTTGCCGATGCGCTCCAGGAGCGGAAGCCCGTGGATGTGCTTTGTCACCACCAGTCCCGGCGCCAGGGCCGCCGCCGCGCACGCCGCCGCGCCCAGCGCGAACAGCGGAATCTTCTCCCTCACCAACCCCCAAAACGGAACCCCCTCGCCTCCCTCCTCTCCTCCATCTGCTTTCCGCTCTTTGCTTTCCCCATTCTGCGTTCTAATTTCTGAATTCTTCATTCCCCTCATCCTTCCCAGCGGCCAGTAATCCAGAAGCAACAGCACGAAGGGCAGCGTGGCCACCATGCTCTTCGCCATCAGACCCAGCGCGAAAAACACCACAGCCAGCGCATAATAAAATTTCTGCTTTCTAGTTTCTGCTTTCTGCTTTTCCACGTACCCCACATAAGCCCCGATTGTCAACATGAAGAAAAACGCGCTCAGCACGTCCTTGCGCTCCGACACCCACGCCACCGACTCCGCCCTCAGCGGGTGGACGGCGAACACCGCCGACACAAACGCGCTCCGCCATAGGCCGCCGGTCATCCGCCGCAACACCAGGAAGAGCAGCACCGCGCTGGCGGCGTGCCAGAACACATTGACCAGGTGATGCCCGCCCGCGTTCAACCCGAAGAGCTGGCAGTCCAGGATATGGGAAAGAGTGGTCAGAGGAATCCAGTTTGCGAGTTGCGTGTGCGTGAAGGCCCAGCCCACCGCGTGCGCGGACAACCCCTTTTGCACCACCGGGTTTTCATACACATTCTCCGGGTCGTCATAATTCACAAACTCGAACCGCCCCGTTTGTCCAAACACAGCCAGAACCGCCAGCGCCAGAAAAACGCAAACGCACACCACCGGCAAGGCTTGCGCGCTTTTTCCGTCCGAGGTTGTTTTGGAGATTGCTGGTTTCAAGTTTCCGCTTTCATATTTTCCGCTCACGGCCGCGCTCCCAGCGCCGGCTTGCCCGCCTCGTAGAGTTTGATCTCCTGTTGCAGCGTGGCGGCCAGCGTCTGGTTCTTTTGACCCGCCGCCAACTCCGCGGCGCGCCGGGCCGTCCCTGCCGCCCGCTCGTAGTTTCCCTCTTCCGCGTAAGCCGCCGCCAGTATGCGCAATATGGCCGGATTGCCGCCCCCGCTCAATTGGCTGGCCCGCCCGGCCAGCGCCACGGCTTTCGCCCCATCCCGCAGTGTGGCGTCGGGGGTCGTCGCCAGAGACCAGGCGAAGTTGACCAGGGCGTTGACTTGGTCGGGCTGGATTTCCAGCGCCTTCTGCCAGGAGTCCATCGCCTCCCGGGTCTCCCCTTTCTGGAACAGAGCCACCCCGAGGTTGCCGCAAGCCTCCGCCGAGCGGGGGGCGATTTGGAGCGCCTTGCGAAACGACGCGATGGCTGGGTCCAAATCCCCCTTTTGCAGGAGGGCGTTGCCGAGATTATACCACGCCTCCTCCTGGTCCGGGTTCATGGCGGCGGTTTCTTTGAAACAGGCGATCGCCCCGTCCACATCTCCTTTCAGGAGAAGAGCACTGCCCAGGTTGTCGCGGACGGCGGCGAAATTGGGCTGGATGGCCAGCACGTCCCGGTATTGCGCGATGGCTCCATTCACATCTCCACTGGCCGAAAGAGCAAGACCCAAATTGAGGTGGAATTGGGCGTTGCCGGGATCGGTTTGCGAGGCCTTGCGGTATTCCGCGATCGCCTCCTCCAGATCTCCCTTTGCGAGCAGAGCATTGCCCAGGTTGTTGTGGGCTTCCGTGTAGTCCGGCTTGATTTGCAGCGCCGCGTGATATTGGGTGATCGCTAGGTCCAACCCGCCTTTTTGCCGGAGAGCGTTGCCGAGGTCGTAGTGGGCTTCCGCGTAGCCCGGGTCCAGTTGCAGGGCCGTTTGGTACTGGGCGATCGCTTCCTCCGCTTTGCCCGATTTCAGAAACATTATCCCGCTCCCGAGGTGGACGTCCGCTTGCAAGTTGAAGTTCGCCAACAAGTTGAACGCCGCTGAAAAGACCAGCAACAAACCCCAACCGCACCGGGCGGCTTGTCGCCAAACCGGTTGCCCGGCCAGGGTGCGCTCCAAACCAAGAAGGCCAATGACCGCCAGCAAGACCAGCGGGGACGCATACTCCAACTCGTAGCGCAGACACATGGAATCGTGGAGACACAGCGTCAGGGCGCAGGTCCCGAATAGCAGAGCCACCGCCCCGGAAAACCAGCGCAACAGGGATCGCTCCTCCCCCGACCGGCCGCGCCACGCCAGCGGCGCCGCCAGCGCCAGCCAGACCACCGGGATGTTGGTCAGAACTCCAAAGGGATGATCCACACCGAAATAGCGGCTCGGCTGCGCCGGCAGATTCATGTCATACACGAAGGGAACCCCACGGGTCCAGTTCGCCGCCTCCAGAAAACCAACCCGGAAATTGAACCAGAGGTAGCTCGGACTGAACTGGTGGTGCGCGGTGATCGGTAGTTGGTAGCGCTGCCCGAATTCCAGCGCGTGGTCGAAACGCATCGCGTTGTAAACCAGGATCCCCAGCCCCATCAAAACAACCGGGCCGCCCGCCGCCGGCAACAACCGCCACACCGAACGCCTCTCCTGCCACGCCTTCGCCACGGGAACCAGCAGGATGACCGCCCCAAACAACAGACCGGGGCGCGCCCCCAAGGCCAGGCCGTAGGCCAGACTGGCCGCCGCCAGCCAGAGCCAACGACGCCCCGCGTCCTCCAACGCGCCCCAAACCCCGGCCAGCGCCAGCATCGTCAGCGCATACCCGCAACTGATCGCCACTACATACACATCACTCCGACCCAATATCGCCGGTGCCAAATTGGCCAGACCCAGAGCCAATGTGCCGCACACCAGCAACCCGAAGCTTGTTTCCTTGAAACAACGCCGCCACACCGCGCACAGCAGACCCGCGCCCGCCAGAAATCCCACCGAGAAAAAAATCACCACCGCGTCCTTGTGCGCCAGATAATGGCCGGTCACCGCCGCATACGGCCAGAACAGTACCAGCGCGGGGGTCGCCCCAAAAAACAGATACAGTTTCCCTTTGTAATAACTCAGGTCCACCAGCCGGTCCGTGTCCAATCCCGGATCGCCGGACCGGTTGCGTTCGATCCTCCCGTCCGTGGTCCCGCCAGTCCGCGCCAGTCCGGGCGGCGCCTCCAGTTTCACGTTCAGTTGGCCCTCCCGAAAACCCCGCACCAGCAGATTGTAGTAGTGGTCCTCCGCGCCCGATCCCAAGGACTCCACAAATCCCGGGTGCGCGCTCCAGGCATAAACCCCGATGACCGCCGCGCAGACCGCGCCCAGGACGGCGCGGCGCGTCCATCCGATCCCGCCTCCAATTGCCGCCCCCTTTTTTTCTTCTGGTGTGCCGCCGGTTTTCAAATTTCTCCTTTCACGTTTGAAACAGCCTTCCTACCGCGGCTCGTCTCTGAGCGGCGTTTGCGCCTCGTAAAGTTGGATTTCCCTTTGCAGCGTCGCCGCCAGCGCGTTGTTCTTTTGCTCCACCGCCAAATCCAGACCGCGCCGCGCGGTCGCGGCCGCCAGCGCATAATCCCCCGTCTCGGCGTACGCCGCCGCCAGCGTGTGCAGCATCATCGGATTGCTGTTTCCGCCCAACTGGTCGGCCTGCTTGGCCAGCGTGACGGCTCTTGCCCCGTCGCGCAGGGACGCGTCGGGGGTTGTCGCCAGCAACCACGCCAGATTGTTGAGAACAAAGAGTTGCTCCGGTTTGATTACCAATGCCTTTTCCCAGGTGTCCACGGCTTGCTTGATTTCCCTTTTCTTGAAGAATGCCAGGCCGAGATTGGCGTAAGCGTCCGCCGAGCGGGGGTTGATTTTTATCGCCTCCTGATAGCACTCAATGGCTTTCTCCAAATCCCCCTTTTGGAAATAAGCCATCCCCAGATTGTGGCGGGCATCCTCAAGGTCCGGCTTGATTTGCAGCGCATCTTGATATTGGGTGATCGCTTCGTCCACTCTGCCCTTTCGCAAAAGAGCGGTGCCCAGGTTGTGGTGGGCGTCCGCGTAATCCAGATTGATTTCCAGGGCCTTCTGGTATTGGGTGATCGCCTCGTCCAAACTGCCCGATTGCAGAAAGGCGTTGCCCAAGTTGTAACGCGCGGCCGCGAAGTCCGGCTTGATTTGCAGGGCCTTTTGAAGTTGGCGGATCGCTTCCTCCACGCTGCCCTTTTTCAGAAGCGCGTTGCCGAGGTTGCAGTAGGTTTCCGCGTGCTCCGGCTGGAGTTGCAGCGAATTGTGGTATTGGAGGATCGCCTCGTCCAATCTTCCCTTTTGCTCCAGGGCGTTGCCGAGGTTGTTGTGGGCGGACGCGTTGTCCGGCTCGATTCGCAGGGCCGTTTGGAATTGGCTGATCGCCTCGTCCACATTCCCCTTTTGCAGAAGGGCGTCACCGAAGAATGTGTGGGTGTCCGCCTGTAATTGAAAGCTTGCAAACAAGTTGAAGGCCACCGATAAGGCCAGCAACAAACCCCAACCACAGCGCGCGGCCCGCCGCCAAACCGGCCGGCCCGGCAGGCCGCGCTCCAAAGCCAGAATGCCCACGACCGCCAGCAGCATCAGCGGGGAGGCATACTCCAACTCATAGCGCAGGTACATGGAATCGTGGAGACAAAGGGTCAGAGCGCACACCGCGAAAAGCAGAGCCACCGCCCCGAAAAACCAGCGCAAAGGGGAGCGCCCTTCCCCCGACCAGCCCCGCCAGACCAGCGGCGCGGCCAGTGCCATCCAGACCACCGGCATATTGGTCAAAACTCCAAAGGGATGATCCAAACCGAAATAGCGGGTTGGCTGCGTCGGCGGCGAAATGTCATGCACAAAGGGAAAACGGAGACTCCAACGCGCCAGCTCGAGGAAACCCACCCGGAAATTGAACCAGAAGAAGCGTGGGCTGAACTGTTGATGCGCGCTGACAGGCAACTGGTAGCGCTGGCCGAATTCCAGCGGATTGTCAAACCGCAACGCGTTGTAAACCATCAGCCCCACCCCAATCGCCACAATCGGGCCGCCTGCCGCCAGCAATAAGGGCCACACCCGGCGTCTCTCCCGCCACTCCTGCGCCACGGGAACCAGAAGAATCACCGCCCCAAACAACAGCGAGGGGCGCGCCCCCACGGCCAATCCGTAGGCCAGACTGGCCGCAGCCAGCCAGCACAACCGTCGCCGCGCGTTCTGCAAGGCCCCCCAAACTCCCGCCAGCGCCAGCATGGTTAGGGCATACCCGCAACTGATCGCCACTTCATAAACATCACAACCCTCCAAAATCGCCGGTGTCAGATTGGCCAGGCCGAGCGCCAGCGCCCCGGCCGCCACGACCCCAAGACTGGTTTCCTTGAAATAACGCCGCCACACCGCGCACAGCAGGCCCGCGCCCGCCAGAAAACCCACCGAGAAGAAAATCACCACCGCGTCCTTGTGCGCCAGATAATGGCCCGTCAGCGCCGCATACGGCCAGAAGAGCAGCAACGCGGGGGTGACGCCAAAATACAAATAGAGTTTTCCCTTGTAATAACTCAGGTCGGCGGAACCAGCGATCACATTGTCCCCCCAAGTCAGGGCGGCAGGGGCGCCGGGCTGGGCGAGGCCGGGGGGCGCCTCCCGTTTCACGTTGAGCTGGCCGTCGCGAAACCCCCGCACCTGCAGGTTGTAGTAGCTGTCCTGCGGCCCGGACCCCGTCAACTCCAACACTCCCGACTTGGCGCTCCAGGCGTAAAACCCGACGACCAGCGCGCAGACGGCGCCCAAAACGGCCCAGCGCGTCCAGCGGCTCCCGCCTTCATTTGCCGCCGCTTTCCCCTCTTCTGTAGTGCTGTCTGACATGGTTGCAACCTTCAAATCTCAAATTGCGCGCTCAGGGAGGCGCCTCTCGCTCCGGCTTGCCTGTCTCGTAAAGTTGGACTTCCCTTTGCAATGTCGCGGCCAGCGCGTCGTTCTTCTGCTCCACCGCCAACTCCAGGCCGCGCTGGGCGGTGGTCGCCGCCAGCGCATAATCCCCCGTCTCCGCGCGCGCTGCCGCCAGGGTGTGCAGGACCATCGGATTGCCGCCCCCGCTCAACTGGTCGGCCTGCTTGGCCAGCGCGACGGCTTTTGCCCCGTCGCGCAGCGACGCGTCGGGGGTGGTCGCCAGCAGCCACGCCAGGTTGTTCAGGACGTGGAGTTGGTCCGGCTTGATTTCCAAGGCCTTTTGCCAGGCGTCGATCGCCTCCTTGGCTTGCCCTTTCTGCGATAAAGCCACACCGAGATTGTCGTAAGTGTCGGCCGAGCGGGGGTTGATTTTTAGCGCCTGGCGACAGGACACAATCGCTTGGTCGAAATCCCCCTTTTGCAGAAGGAGAATACCGAGATAATACCAGGCCTCCTCCTGGTTCGGGTTGATGGTGGTGCTTTTTTGGAAGCAGGCCATCGCCCCGTCCAAATCTCCTTTAAGGACCAGGACTCTGCCGAGGTTGTTGCGGGCTTCCGCGAGGTCGGGCTTGATTCGTAGGACCTCTTGGTATTGGGTGATCGCCTCGTCCATTCTGCCCTTTTGCAGCAGAGCGTTGCCGAGATTCCAATGCGCTTCCGTGAAGTCTGGATTGGTTTGCAGGGCCTTTTGGCATTGGCTGATCGCTTCATCCACTTTTCCCTTTTGCAGAAGAGCGTTGCCGAGGTTGTTGTGGGCTTCCGAGTAGTCGGGCTTGATTTGCAGGGCCTCTTGGTACTGGCTGATCGCTTCATCCACTTTTCCTTTTTGCTGAAGAGCGGTGCCGAGGCTGCAGTGGGCTTCCGTGAGGTCAGGCTTGTTTCGCAGGGCCTCCTGGAATTGGGTGATCGCTTCGTCCACTCCGCCTTTTCGCAGAAGAGCGGTGCCGAGGTTGTTGTGGGCGTCCGCGTAGTTCGGGTTGATTTGCAGGGCCTTTTGACAGTGGCTGATCGCTTCGTCCACTCTGCCTTTTTGCAGAAGCGCGTTTCCCAGGTTGCTGTGCGCTTCCG
>JBEKAN010000001.1:0-42701 GCA_050015895.1 Verrucomicrobiota bacterium | reverse complement strand
CCGTCAGAAGAGGGAATTGTGAATAGGGAATAGGGAATTGGGAAAGAAATTCCGCAAGGAGGTTGGAAAGATAAGCATTATGATTGAGAAGCTTATGATTTGATTGGACGCCCATATTCAGGGCTATCCAAGCTTTTAACCACAGATTGCAGGATGACACGGATTGCCGCGGAACTCAAAGGGGGCGGACAGAGGGACTTTTTCTCGCAGACGCGGGCAGGGCGAAAGGAGCAAGACGCGCAAAACCACCTCCTGATGCTGTAACTCACTAAGAATGAAGCACTTCCGATGAAAACCCACAGAAACGGCAATGGATGGGTGATCCGCGAATTTCGCCAATTCACACGAATTGATCCGGGTCGCAAAGGCGGTCACGGCGACTGAATAATCGCAAAGTCGCGGGAAGCGCAAAGTCGCAAAAGCGGCCCCCGGATTTCTGAATTCACGCTGACTGCTTCGGCCACAGATTGACTCAGATGAACACAGATAAAGCGAGGACGTTTTCAAAAAGTGTCAATAGCGAGGACCGACAGCGGCTCGACCCCGGCTTCAAATTGGAAGACTGAAAGCCGGTTCACGGATTCACAACTCCTTGATAATGAAGCGCTTCCGATGAAGACCCACAGAAACAGCAATGGATGGGTGATCCGCGAATTTCGCCAATGAACACGAATGGCCCCAGGTCGCAACCTCAGGACACAAACCTCAGGACTGTTGATTCTGGAAAAATAGTGTTGCAATCCTCGGCGAATTGGAGGATAAAAACCATGTCCCAGTTGTTCATTGCGCGGTTGCGGAGGAGTTTTTGAGACTGGGCCGGGAATTGATATGAGAACAAAATGCGAGACGGCCTGTTGCCTGTCGGGCTGGGGTTTTGAGAACTTTGCGCGAGGAGTTTGCTTGGATTTCTCCACCGACGCCAGCCGGGGGCCTCGGACCATGAGACGCGCCCGCTTGCGCCAATATCAACAAACCATGTCAAACGGGAGTTTTTGGACAAGAGCGCGAGGAGGACCAGATGAACGGACACCAAGATCCTAGGCCTGACCCTAACATGACCCTAACATCCTGTCTCCGCCGCTCGTTCAGCGGGAGACATCGCTAGATAGGCGAGCAGATCTTCGCTTGCGCGCAGGATCAGCGCATCGATCGGGATAATCCCCTCCCCAGAAACCAGGAAGTTTTGCCCGTGAGTATCAAAAACGGCGATCGCCTCTTCCGGATGCACATAGGACGCGGAGTTTCCTCGCCCGACAGTTACACCGGGGAGGGCGACGAAACCACGCTGAAACATGAACGCAGCTACTTTGGCAGCGGTTGCCGCGCCGCCTGAAATGAACCGCTGCGAGACGACAATCGCTTGCCTCCCGGGCTCGACAATGACGCCTTCAATTTCAACGTCATCCCGGAATGTCAAATTGAACAGTTGCAGACGCGCCAGGTATTCAAAAGGCGTTGCTTCTCGCAGCCAAGGAACAGCGATATAGCGTTGCGTTTTTTTTCCGATGCGAAACTCGGTATCTACCGTAAGCGCAAAACCAGCGTTAGCTGTGTCTGCTCCGTGAGTGATTTTGAAATACCTGTCCCGCTCGATATTGAAATAGACGTGATGTTCACCGTGGGTTCCCTCGACGCGGCTCAGGCAGGATTCCGCCGCGATCACGACGTTTTTCTCTCGCGCCCATGCTACGAGGACATCCCGTTCCAGCGCGAGTCGCTCTGCTAGCGAGATTCGACCTGCTTCCGGAGCTGCTCCCGCTGCTGCCGCGCGAATTCTGAGTTCGGTAAGCGCTGATTCAGGCGCCATGTTTGGAGTTGATTGTCATGCGTTGTTTCCTCCCCTTCCGCGCCGAAATCTGTCGGCAGACCATGGATAATCTTGAGGCTCTCAAGGCTTACGGTGACGACCTGACCGATAAGGCGGACGATGTAGCCTTCATCATCCGGCCGATTTGGATCGCTCTGGATGCCGCTGCGCGGGTCGGCGGAGACCTGATATTGGTCGATGATCCATTCCAGCGCCGAGCGGTTGCCGAGCTTGTAGTCGAAGGCCGCCGGCGGAATGCCGGCGAGCGTAAGCGATTCGTTGTAAATTAGGTCACGCTTGTCGGGTGTCAGCTTCATCTTCTCGACCCGCAGCCTAAAGGGAACGCCACGGTGCTCGATGCGCTGGAGCGGATACTCGGCGGCACCTTCGTAGCCGAGGTGCAGGTCGGCCAGCTCCTTGCCCGCCTTGGCAAAAGCGTGGAACCGAGGCGCCAGCGGGAGGCGCGGCAGTTCGCGCTTAAGATTCGCGCCGAAACGCTTGCGATAGTCGGGATGGTGCAACAATGCATAGACGTAATGGAAGATGTCCCATTTGGTGATGCGTTCGTCGCCGTAGTGGCTTTGGAAACGCACCAGCGTTGCACGCGGGATGTTCTCTTCTCTGTTCCTACCGCCTTCGTCATGGGCGTAGAAAGGGAAGCACTGGCATTTTTCAAATGCCAGATCCAGGGATGGTAACAGCCTCGTAACAACACAGCCAAACTGCTGTCGGTTTCCGGGCCCTGGCAGACAGATCGCGAGGTTGTCGTCCGCGGGGAAGAATGCCTGCGCTGGACCGATGCGATCGACGACAACTGGGTCGCAGTACAGCCACTTGATCGTGAAAGGTCGGTAAAGGGCCTGCCGGATTTGAGTGGCTGAGAATGCAGCCTCGGTCCGGCGACTTAACTTGAGCTTAAGATCTCGGCTCCATTTAATGCGGTCGGTGCTAAGGAACGAATCTAACTCCTTCGGAGAACCTTCGTTTATCCACCTAAGCAGTTCGGCGTTGTAGTCATTGCAGAACCCCTCCACCCGATGGGCGAGTCGGTCACGATCGAAATCATAGACGATGCTGTCACGGTTAGTCGAAACGCCAAGTGAGTAGCTTTGGAAAATCACTGGCTGTTTCGAGGTAGCATCGGCCTTCGCCTCCTTCGACCCGATCGGAACGAACCCGTCGAACTCCGCGTCGGCCTCGCCGGTCAGCCACGTGTTTTTCGCGTCGGGCGTTAGTTCCCGCCACTGGATGTCGGCGATGGTTTTGGCCCGCTCGAGCAAATCATACTTCTGCTCTTTGCGCCAATCACCCGCCACCGAATGATACAGGATCTTTGCGTGCCGAGGTGTCTGCTTCGCCTTGCCCGGCAGACGGATGAAGAAATTGATGCTCACGCCAACTTGGATGCCGAAGACGTTGTGCGTCGTTCCGGAGAGCTTCGGGTTCTTGCGCACATTGCCGCCGAGATCGAGCACGTAGATGAGATCGAAATCGCGCGCGAGATGCTGGCGCATTCCGTCAAAAGAGATTTCATCGACGTAACTGTTGTTGTTCACGAAGGCCACGATGCCAGCGTCGCCGATGCGGTCGGTTGCCCAGCGGATGGCTTTGACGTAGGGATCGGCGAGTTTACGCAGGAGCGTGGCACGCGACGCGCCTCCGTAGGTGGCGGAGACACGGGCATCGAGTTCCGGGTATTTGCGGTTCTTGTTGTTGTCGTTTTCGTTGAGTTGGCCCGCATTGTAGGGTGGGTTGCCGATGCAGACGAAGATGGGTGTCGCCCGCTGGCGTTTGATGCGGTCGGTGTTGGCTTTGGAGAAGAACTCAAAGCCCCCTTGCACGCCGCCGCCGGTGTGTTCCTCCGCGATTTGGAAGGTGTCCACGAGGCAAATGCCCTCAAAGGGCCGGTATTCCCCCGTGGCGCCGAAATACTCGTGCTCGATGTTCATCGAAGCGACGTAGTACGGCAGCAGCATGACCTCGTTGCAGTGCAATTCGCAGGCATACTTGTGCTTTAACGTGGAGGGTGGGAGCGCTCGCATGAGGTTGACGATGAAATTTCCTGTACCGACGAAGCCGTCGAGAACATGCACGTCGTGAGCACCGATGCCACTCTTCTTTTCGAATTGTTTCTTGAGCAAGCAATCGACGCTCGCGACCATGAAATCGACGATAGGCTGCGGCGTGTAGACGATGCCGAGCGCATCGGCCTGCGTGACGGCAAAGCCCTGAAAGAACCGCTCATAGACTGTGTTGAGGAACTTCTGCTTTTCCGAGAAGTCAGATATCGTCTCCGCAGCGTGCTCAAGGGCGACGTAGAAGTGGTCGAGCTTTTCGAGGAAATCCTCGCGTGAGAAACTGCGGGAAGTCAGCGCGTTAACGACTTTCTCGATCTCCACAGCGATGACGTTCTTCTGCATGAAGTCGCCGGCCTTGAAAATGTTCCGAAATATGCGCCAGGTGAGGATGTGCTGGATGAGCATCTCCTCCACAGCGGCTTCCGAGAGGGCCGGGTTCAACGAGGCGTGGCAGAGGGTGACGAACCCGGTGAAGGCGATCTGGAAGGCGCTGTTCTGGGTGCGCTCGACCTCGATGATTTCCTTCAGTGCCCGCCCATGCTCGGCGATGCGTTCCTTAAACTCGATGCTGGCCTTTTCCCACTCGTCGAGGGCGGGCTCTTGATAGCTCAGAAATGCGCATAGAGTGTCGGTGAGCTGCTGCGGATGCACGAGGCAGGAGTCGAGCACTCTTTTGCCGTTTTGATAGAGGACGGCACGGTCGGGCGACTGAAAAAGAATATTCCACTGCGGGTACCCGAGGGCGAACTTAGCTTTGATCTCTTTCTCCAGATCGTCTGCACTGTCCTTAGCCTCCCACAGGCCATGTGAAAGATTAAATTGATCGACAAGAGCGCCATCAACGCGCAAGGGGCGTCGGCCCCGCCGAAGGACCGGATACTCTGGAACGAGTTTCCACCCGCATTGCCGCGCGCAACCGTCAAGGAGCACTTGGAACGCTGAGCGGACAGCGCCTTCATGCTGAACCCCTCGCTGACGAAACTCGGCGACGGACTCATCATAGAGATCAAGCGCTTTCTTCGTCGGTTTTGGTGATGTGCGGCTAGTCATCGCTAAGGTGGAGGATAATACAAGTCGGCGGCTATGCACAGTTTTGTTTTCAGGCGGTTTTCGTCCTCATCTTCAGCAACCTGCGCCAGGCCCGACAACGTCTGTCCTGGGACCTCTTGCCCCGGCTCCGCTGCGCCCTGCCCGCGCGGGCCGACCGGGCGGGCCAACTCTTGCACGGTTTGCGCGTCACGGTGATCGGTGGCACTGGCGTGAGCTTGCCGGACACCCGGAAAAACCAGCGCGCCTACCCGCAGCCCGGAGGCCAGGAGTTCCTGACGCGAAGATCAGGCCTCCACACAATGTACTAATTAGGAGAAGGTGGAATCGTTTTTAGTGTCGAATTGCATTATATGTTCGTTTAACACAGTTCATCAGTTCTGTGTGGTGAAGGCGCGGTAGGAGTGGGGGGGAATGGTGATTATATAGCTGGTTCCGGGCGCGCCGGAGCCGCCACGGCCTCCGCGACGGCCCGCGCCCGCGGGCGGGGCGGGGGCGCGGGAAATGGTGTCGCCGCTGAGCAGATCTGTAATTGCGCTGGTCGTGCCGGGGGTCTGTCCGGCATTGGCGGCGACGGTCACTGTCACGGTGACCTCGGCGGGCAGGAAGGACTGGACGACGAAGGCGTTGTTGTCGTAGGCGAAGAGGCTGACCTGGGCGGGGGCGTCGGTCAGGCGACAGGGGAAGGAACCCATGATCTGGTTGCGGATGGCGTTGAGGACCGGCGCGGGCAGACGGTAGAGATCGGCGAAGTTGTCCGGAATCACCAGCACGTAAAGGGTGCCGCGGTCATAGACGTCGCTGATGACCAGGGGATAGGCGTTCCAAGGGGACTTGGCGTCGTAACCGCTGACCTGGTCCCAGGATTGGTTGGTGAGAAAATGAATGACGCGGATGAGGATGGGCGAATCCAACGAGGAGCCGGGGATGTCCCGGCCGCCGCGGCCCTGGAAGCCGGTGACGCCGACCCGCTGGTCGGTGACCTCGAACTCGCTGATGTCCTCAATGCCCCTGCCGCTGAGGGCGCGGAGCAGGCCCGACGTGATGACGACGTTCTTGCCCGCGCTCAACTGGGCCTTGATTTTGTTGACAATGTCCGGATCGTATTTGGCGCCCTCGGTGAGCAGGCAGACGCCGCCGTTGGTGGGGAAGGTGGGATGGAGATCAATGGGGATGCCAATCATGCCCAGGTAATCGTAAAGGAATTCCTCGCCGATGGCATGGGGCGGGCGATAGCCGGGAATGCCGATGGGATTGCCGAGCTTGCCGAGGAAGGTGTCGAGCTGCTCCATCGCATAGCCGGCCACGCGGCCGGTCAAGGCGCCCGCGCCGACAGCCGGCCCCTTGTAGGAATCGCGGACCTTTTGGAGGTTGAGGCTGGTCTGGGCCGCCTCCCAGGGGCGCGCGCCAATGTTGATGGGTTGCAGCGCGTTGGCCCAATGCCAGAGAGTCAACTCGCGCGCCTTGGCGAAGCCGGCGTCCCAAAACTGCTCGGCGTAGCGGTCAATGTAGCGCGTGTCGCCCTGGTCCACCCAGGCGCCCGCGTTGCCGCCCGGCTTGGCGTTCTCGAAATAGCGCACCAGGCTGTAGCTCTCGTAGGACTGGAGATGCTGCTCGCTGGCGATGGCGTCGCGGGTCTCGACGCCGGTGTACACGGCGTCGAAGATCTTCGGCTCCACGTCCACGTCGTAGCCCAGGCCCTGGTAGTGCTCGTACCAATTGGGGTATTTGATGATGAGCTTGAAGTTGGGATTGACGGCCTTGCCGGGTTTGATGAGCAGGTTTTGGGAGGCGTCGTCGAGGGCGTCCAGGCGGTATTGGGTCCAGCTTTTGTCGCCCTTGGCGGCGATGTCGGCCGCCGTCTTGGAGGCGGTGAAGAGCCAGTCGTCGAAGATGACCTCGTCAAAATGGCGGGCGGCCATTTCGACGGTGCTCTGGAGCCAGTCGCGGTCGGCCTGGTTGGCGTAGGAGAGGCCATTGGGCACAATGGCGGCGGAGACGAGAATGCCGCGGTCGGTGAAGAACTTCTTGATCGGATCGAGGGTCGCCTCGCTGACGACCTGGCGGCCGCCGGCGAATTCGAGATAGACCTTGTCGAACTTGATCTGGTTGGTCATCTGCTCGTACGCGGCGGCCTGCGCCTGGGGGTTGGCCCAGCGGGTCACGTCGCCCCGCAAGACGTACATGGCGACGCGGAAGTTTTTGTAGCTGCCCCGGGGCTGGGCCTGCGCCCGGGCCGGCGCCGGAGAGGCGAGGACCGCGCCCGCCAACAGCGCCCAAGATGTCAATGCTGTGATGTGTTTCATAGGCTGATTCCGGGATAAAGATTGGAGGTATTACGCCGCGCGGGGAGAGGGAAGGTCAAGGAGAATGTGGGGGCAGACGGGAAGTCGGGTGTGGGACAAGATTCTTCATGCCTAGACTTTGAAGGGTATGGGAACCCCTCTCTCCGGCTCTCTCCCCGCAAGCGGGGAGAGAGAGAACGCGCGGGCACGACACATATACGTTCCCTGGGCAAGTATCGCCCGGCGAAGAATTTTGTCGCGCACCCGTTGGCCGCCACGAAGAAACTTGGCGCTTGACGACTTCGCGGGGTCTGGCAGCATGAGAAGAACAGCATTTTTTCCGTAATCCCGAAAGGACAAGCATGAAGAAGACCGTGTATGGATGGATGATTCTGGCGCTGGCCAATTTGGCGCTTTGCCAGTGCTTCGCGCAAACCCCAACGCAACCCAAGGCCTTCACCGACTGGCCGGCGGGGCAATCGCCGGCGGAGATCGGCAAGAAGGTGGCCACCCACATGCAGCCCCGCTGGTTCGCGTCCGGGCCCGGGGCGCATTACGCCGAAGACTCGACGTGGATGACGGCCCTGAAGTTCGCGGCCCTGACCAAAGACGAGGAACTCAAGGCCTCGCTGATCAAACACTTTGATCCCGTCTTGACCCCCGAGGGACAAACCGCTTTCGAGTCCGTCCGGCGCCACGTGGACCACAACATTTTCGGCATCGTGCCCCTGGAGATCTACATGCAGACCCAGGACAAGAGATACCTGGACTTCGGCAAGAAGCTGGCCGACTTCCAGTGGGCGAAGACCAACGCCGACGGGCTGACGGACGAGACGCGGTTTTGGGTGGACGACATGTACATGATCACGATGTTGCAGGTGCAGGCCTTCCGCGCGACGGGGGACAAGATATATTTGGATCGCGCGGCGATGGAGATGGCGGCCTACCTGGACAAGCTCCAGCAGACCAACGGGCTGTTCTATCACGGGGTTGATTTCCCGTTCTTCTGGGGTCGGGGCAACGGTTGGTTTGCGGCGGGAATGCCGGAACTGCTCGGCGAGCTGCCGGCCGACCATCCCAAGCGCGCGCGGATCATGGAAGGCTACAAGAAGATGATGGCGGGGCTGCTCAAGTACCAGGACACGGACGGGATGTGGCACCAGCTCATTGACCACCCGGAGTCCTACAAGGAGACCTCCTGCACGGCGATGTTCACTTATGCATTCATCACGGGCGTCAAGAAGGGCTGGCTGACGGACCCGGCTTACGCCGAAGCGGCGCGCAAAGGCTGGCTGGGCTTGCAGACTTACATCGACGCCGACGGCTTGGTGGACAAGGTGTGCGTCGGAACGGGCCAGGACAAGAGGCTCGAATTCTACCTGACCCGGCCGACGCAAAAGGGGAATCCCCACGGCCAGGCCCCGGTGCTCTGGTGCGCGGTGGCGCTGCTGAGGTAGGGGTGGGGGCCTAACGGAGGTGGCGGCGAACCAGTTCGCCGCCACGGCGGGCAATTCTCGCAAACCGCCATAACCGATTGAACCACTTGGACACTTTTCTTGTGGCGCGTTTGTGTTGTCAGCAAATCGCCGAAACCGCCGCCACCGCCCTGGAACAAAAGTTCATTTCTCATTGAAATTCGGAACATTCTCCTGTATCCCTTCCTCGGACAAAAAATCGGGAGTGTAAAATGAATGAGATTTCACCCAAGGAGGTCGGTGTCCTGCATGATCGCATCACGCAGGAACTCAACAAGGTCATCGTCGGCCAGGAACAGATCGTGCGGCTGCTCCTGGCCTGCTTGTTCGCCCGCGGCCACTGCCTGCTCATCGGCGTGCCGGGTCTGGCCAAGACCCTGATCGTGCGCACCCTCTCGGAAATCCTCCAACTCAGCTTCAAACGCATCCAGTTCACGCCCGACTTGATGCCCGGCGACATCATCGGCTCGGAAATTTTGCAGGAGCGCGAGCGCCGCCTGGAGCACGAATACCAGCCCGGCCCCATCTTCGCCAACCTGGTCCTGGCCGACGAGATCAACCGCACGCCGCCCAAGACGCAGGCCGCGCTGCTGGAGGCGATGCAGGAGCGCAAGGTCACCATCGGCGGCCAGTCGCGCGCGCTGCCCGACCCCTTCCTGGTGGTGGCGACGCAAAATCCCATCGAGCAGGAGGGCACTTATCCCCTGCCCGAGGCGCAACTGGACCGCTTCATGTTCTCGCTTTACCTGAATTATCCGGCCAAAAGCGAGGAAATGGAAATCGTCAAGCGCACCACGCTGCACGAAATGCCCACGCTCGCGCCGACCGTCAGCGCGGAGGATTTGTTGCGCGTCCAGCGCCTGGTGCTCGCCGCGCCGGTTTCGGACCATGTGATTGACTACGCCGTCTCGCTGGCCGCCGCCACCCGGCCCGGCAACGCCGAGTCCCCGCAGGCCGCGCGCGATTTTGTGGAATGGGGCGCGGGGCCGCGCGCCTCGCAGTATCTGATTCTGGGCGCCAAGGCCCTGGCGCTGCTGGGCGGCAAAATCAGCCCCGAGACTTCGGACGTGCGCGAGGTGGCCATGCCGGTGCTGCAACACCGCGTCATCACCAACTATCGCGCCACCGGCGCCGGAAAAAAATCCCGCGACGTGGTCGGGGCCATTCTGGGCGAAGTGCGCGAACAATCCTACTGACCCCCGGCATGACCATGCCGATCCAATCCCATGCCTGATACCGCGCCTGGAAACGCCGCCGCGCGCGAGCGCGTGACGACCGCCGCGCGCGAGCGCGTGATGAACTGGAGCGCGACCGTCGGCACGCCGCCCCCGATCCAAGTTCCGCCGCGCCTGCCGCCCGGCCAACGCGTGGCGCTTTCGGCGTTAAACCGTTACAAGCCCGCGCCCAGACCCTCCCTGCTCTCCCCCGAGGAACTGGAGCGGTTTGGCAACCTGCTGGTTTTCGCCCGCTCCACGGTGGAGGGGTATTTTGCCGGCAAACACAAATCGCCCCATCGCGGCTCCTCCGTCGAGTTCACCGACTACAAGGAGTACATCGCCGGGGACGACCCCAAGCGCATTGACTGGCGCGCCTACGGCCGGTCCCGCCGGTTGTACGTCCGTCAATACGAGGCGGAAACCGACATGGTCATCTATCTGCTGGTGGACGCCAGCAACTCCATGAACTACGCCGGCGACGGACGCGAGTCCAAGTTTGTGCTCGCCGCCAAAATCGCCGCCGCCCTGGCCTGGTTGATGATCCATCAAGGCGACAAAGCCGCCCTGGCCCTGTTCGCCGAGCGGATGCTGCGCTTCCTCCCGCCCGGCGGCACGCGCGGGCACCTCCACAATCTGGTGCGCGAGTTGGAAGGCGCCGTCCCGGCCTCCGGCACCGGCATCGCCGCCGCCTTGTCCCAGTGTGATCTGCTCTTCCGCAAGCGCGGACGCCTGATCGTGCTCTCCGATTTTTGGGACGACCCGGAAAAAATGTTTGACTCCTTGAGCCGCTTCCTCCACCGCAAATTTGAAATCCTCCTCCTCCAGGTCGTCCATCCGCACGAACTGGATCTGCCCGGCGTGGAGGCCGCCCGCTTTCAGGACATGGAGACCGGCGAGGTGGTGGAGGTGGAGACGGCGGAAATCCGCGCCTCCTACCGCGACTCGGCGCGGCGGCGGACGGACGCCCTGGCGCGGGAGGCGGACAACCGGTGCATCAACCACGCGCTGGTGCACACCAACCGCCCGTATCTGGACGCCATCGAGGCCCATATCGGCTTTCGCGGCAGAAACAACTTTTCCGCCCGGTGACCCATGTCCTTTTTAAGCCCAGCCTTGTTGGCGGTTTTGATTCCCTTGATCGGACTCCCCTTGGTGCTGCATCTCCTCAACAAGGGCTTTCCCCGCCACTTCAGATTTCCCTCCATTGAACTGATCCGGGCGACGATGGCGCGCCGCTCCAAATTGCAAAAGTGGCGGCATTGGATCTTGTTGCTGCTGCGCACCGTCGTTTTGGCCCTGCTCCTGCTGGCCTTTCTTCAGCCCGTCCTCCGCCGGTTGGGCTCCAATCCAGCCGATCAAACCGGCCGCCAAATACTCATCGTGCTCGATCACTCGGTCAGCATGGAGGACAAAGGCGACGGCCCGCCTTCCCGCGAGCGCGCCGCCCACGAGGCGGCCAAACTGATGGATTCGCTCGGGGCGGCCGACAGCGTGAACCTCCTTCTCATGGAGCCGGGTTTGCGGACGTGCTTCGCCTCGTTCTCCAAAGACTTCGCCGGGGCGAGACGGTTTCTGGACCAGCTCAAGCCCGGGTTTGGCCGCGCCGATGTCAACGCCGCGAACACCGCCGCGGCGCGGCTCCTCGGCCGAAAAGCCCCGCGGCCCGAGATCCATTACATCTCCGATTTCGGGCGCAAAAAATGGGCCAGCGTGAACTTCAAAATGCTCCCGCCGTCCGCAAAATTGTTCTTCGAGAATGTCGGCCCGGCCCGCCGCGACAACCGCGCGATTCTGGACGCGCGGCCCTCGCAAACCCAAATGCTGGCCGGCGACACGGTGCCCCTGGAAATCTCCATCGGCAATTACAGCCCCGATCCCTTCGTCGGCCGCGTCACCGCCACGCTCGACAAAAAATATAGTTTTGACCAGGAGGTTTCCATGGCGCCCTGGGCGGAGGAAAAAGTCACCGTGCCCGTCTCCGTCGGCGGTCCGGGAGTCCATTTTTGCGAGGTCCGCCTGCCCCCCGACGCGCTGGAGTACGACAACCACTTTTACTTGACTCTGTCCGTCCTGGAGAAGGAGGAGGTGCTGATCGTCACCGACGCGGCGGACGACCCGCGCGCCGGCGCGTATTATCTCAAGACCGCCCTCAACCCCTTCGAGAACGACGCCGGCTCCCTCCTGCCGCGGGTCGTCTCCTCCGCCGAACTTTCCCCGGCGCGCCTGGCCGGGGTGGAAAAGGTCTTCTTCACCCGGATCAACCGCCTCGCCCCGGAGGCCTGCGACGCGGCGGGGAAATTTATTTTTCGCGGCGGCGGGCTGGTCTATTTTCTGGACGGCCCGGCGGACGCGGAAAACCTGGCCGGGCTGGAGAAGGCCATCGGCACAAACTCGATGCCCATGCGGTTGTCCCGGCGCAACGTGGCCACGAACGTGACCGCCGGCGCGCAGCAAATCGTCCGCGGCGATTTCAATTCGCCCTACCTGAAATTATTCCAGGGCACCACGCGCCAGGACCTGGCGCTGCTGGAGTTTTACGATTATTACCAGGCCGGCGCGACCAGCGCGGGCGGCGTGCTGCTGGAGTTCGGGGACGGCTCCCCCGCCATGGCGGCCCTCCATCACGGGCTGGGCGAGATGCTCCTGCTCAATTTTTCCGCCGGCGAATTCTCCAGCAACCTGGCCCGCCAGCGGATTTTCCCGGCGTGGATGCAGGACTTGGTCAAAGCCCTAGCCACCTCCGAGCCGCCTCCCTCCTCGCACACCTTCGGGGAAACCTTGCAGACGGAAATCTGGCGCGCGGAGATGCGCGACGATCTCCTCAGTCCCGCCGGAACGGCCGTCGCCAACACACGGGAGTTGAACGGCGAGCGCTGCAGCCTCTCCTTCACGCCCGACCAGCTTGGATTCTACACGCTGGGCGCGCCCCGCCCGGCCTATGCCTTCGCCGTCAACGCCGCCACCGACCAATCCGACTTGCGGCCCATGGACCTGGGCCTGTTGCCGACGGAGTTCGCCGACAACCACGAGGCGCATCTGGTCGCGGGCGGCGACGATTACGACCAACTGGCCCGCGGCCGGCCCATCTACCACTGGTTCATCGCGGGCGCGCTCGCCTTCCTGCTGCTGGAAAGCGGCTTCCAGTTTCTCCTGCGGAGGAGACCGGCATGACCTCCAGCGGCGTCATCCTGGATCCAATTCTCCCGCCGCCGGTCGTCGCGCTGATGGGCCTGCTGCTCTTGTATCTGACCGTGCGGATTTATTGGAGCGTCTGCGCCAGCGTCGGGCGCGGGCGCGCGCTGGCGCTGATGATCTTCCGCCTGGCGGGCCTGGCTCTGGTCCTCGCGCTGCTCCTCCAACCCTCCCGGCGCCAGTTCCTCCCGCCGCCGACGCGGGACCAGGTCACCTTGATCGGCCTGGACAGCTCGTTGAGCATGAAACAGCGCGACGCGGGCGACAAAACCCGCTTCGACGCCGCCCGCGGCCTGCTGCTGGAGGCCGGCGCGGTTTCCCCCGGCGGACTGGCGGCCGATCCCCTCCTGCGCTTGTTTGAATTCAGCGACGACGCCCGGCCCATCACCCGATCCATCATGGACCTGGCGCCCGAGGGCCGGACCACCCGCATTCACAAATCAGTGGGCACCATGTTGGGCGCGACCCCGGCCGACGAGGCGGCCAACGCTCTGATTTTGCTCACCGACGGCCATGATTTTGATCTGGTCAATCCCGTCAAGACCGGCGCGCTGGCGCAAAATCGCCGGACGCCGATTTACGCCGTGGCGCTGGGCAGGCAGGGCAACGTGCGCGATGTCAGCGTCCATATCACCGGTTTTCAGCCCTATTGCTACGTCAAACAAAAGGCCCGCATCAACGCGACGCTCCGCCTGATCGGTTGCGAGTTGGAGGACCTGACCGTCCAGTTGCTGCGCCAGGGGCAGGTGGTCCAGACCAAACAGGTCAACGCCCAGCAGCTTCAGGAGCTGCCGGTCGAATTTGAGGTCAGCGAACCGGATATCGGCCAATACGAATACGAGGTCCGCGTGCCGCCGCTGGAAAACGAGGTGGACACCGCCAACAACAGCGCCATCACCTACCTCAATGTGCTGGACGACCAAATCCGCGTCTTGCTCCTCGAGGGCGATCCCTATTGGGACTCCACTTTCCTGCAGCGCTCTCTCCTGCGCAACGACAAGATTGACCTCGACGCCCTCATCCAGTTCGGCCCCAACCATGTCCGGGCCATTCGCAAATCCCCCGGCGCCGGCGAACTGCGGGCGCCGCGGACCCTCGATCAACTCAGCGCCTACGACGTCATCATTCTGGGCCGCGCTGTGGATTCGCTCCTCCCCTTGTCCCCGCCCTCCAGCGCCGCCTCCGCCGGCGCGCCGATGGGTTTGCTCGATCAATATGTCAGCGAAGCCGGCGGCACGGTCATTTTCAGCCGCGGCCGCGCCTTCGCGGCCAATTCGGCCAGCGATCTGGAACCGGTCTTGTGGGGGGGCAAATCGCGCGACCGCGTTCACCTGGACGTCACCGCCGAAGGCCGCGCGATGTCCCCCTTTCAGGTTTTGAACGACGCCGAGGGCGGGCTGGACGCGCTGCCGGATTTGCTGGACGCAAAAACTCCCTCCGAACTCAAGCCGCTGACTTCCACCTTCGCCGTCGCCGCGGGCCGCGATGACGCCGGCGCGCAGGCGGCGATCATCCACCGGCGTTTCGGCCGCGGCCAGGTCGTCAGCATCGGCGTGGCCGGCTTGTGGCGCTGGGCGCTGGCCTCCAAAGTCCAGGGGGTCAATTCCCCGTTCGACCGCTTTTGGGACCAGATGCTTTTGTGGCTGCTGGCCGGACGCGATTTCAACCCCAATCGCCAGGTTTCCTTCCGCCTCAACTCCGCCGACATTTTGCTGGGGGAAAAGGTCTATTTCCGCATGGCCTTGCGCCAGCCCAATCTGCAATTGCAAACCGCGCCCGTCACCGTTTCCTTCGGCGACGCCGAAGTGGGCCGCGTGAACCTGACGGCCGTCCCGGAGAGCGCCGGCAGGCTGGCGGGGGATTTTCTGCCCGAACGCCCCGGTCGCTATCGCGCCTCAGTCACTCTGCCCGACGGCACGACGCAGGAATCCCGTTTCATCGTCTTCGCGGAAAATCTCGAGGAGACCGAAGTGGCCGCGGACACCGTGTATCTGCGAAAGCTGTGCGAAAGCAGCGGCGGACGGCTGATCCAACCCGACGAGCTGCCGAAATTGCTCAAGGATGTCAGCGGCCTGAAGGCCGACCAGACGCCCAAGACCATCCTGCGCCCGGTGTGGAATGAGGCTTGGGTTTTTTACCTGGCTGGGTTATTGTTGGGTCTGGACTGGTTCTTGCGAAGGCGGTGGGGCCTATGCTGAACACCCAAAACATACTCGAGCGCCTGGCCGCCGCCGACCGGGCGCATCAAAAGGAGGCGGGCGGACTCTTCCTGCTCGGCAAGGTCAAATATGCCGGCGCGGTGGTCCTCCCGGCGTTCATCCTCGATGTCATCTTCCATCTCGCCGCGGGCTGGCGTCTTGGCATTTTGCTGGCGATGATCGCCGGCGTCCTCGCCCTCGCCGGCTCCGCCTGGTATCTGGCCTTTGTCCGGCGCAACCGCCTCGAACACATCGCCCGCTTCCTGGAAACCCGCGACCCGGCCCTCGGCTCGCGGCTGATCAACTTCCTTCAACTCGGCCGCCAAACCCAGGACCCCTCCCTGGCCCCGGCGACGCGCGAACTGGCCCGGCAGGCCGTGGACGATTACGCCGGCGGCCTGCGCGAGGTGCCGATGGAAAGGCTGGCGCGCACGGAGGCGTTGGGCCGGCAGCTCAGGCGCGCGGCCTGGGCGCTGCTCGGCCTGGCCGCCGTCCTGGCGCTGGTCTTTCGCGTCTCGGCGGTCGAGATCGCCCGCTTCGCCGATCCCTTTGGCGATCATCCGCCCTATTCCTTCACCCATTTGCAGATCCTCCAGCCGGGTCCGGCGGGCACCAACGTCCTTTACGACAAGGGTCTGGTCGTCAAAGTCAAAGCCACCGGCCATCAGCCCAAAGAGGTCTTGCTCACCGCCTTTCCGCCGGGCCGCCGCGACCAGGCCTTCACGCTGCCGATGTTTGACAAAACCGGCGCGGGCTACGACCAACTGCTTGACAACATTCACTCCGAACTGGTCGTCTTCGCCCACACCAAGGACAACGTCACGGAGTCCAAGCAGGCCCGCATCGGGGTCACGCTCACGCCCCAGTTGGAAAAGATGTTCGTCCGCGTCGCCCCCCCCGAATACACCGGCATCAAACCGGAGGAATCGCCCTACTCCTTCAAAAGCGTCCAGGCCCTGGAAGGCGGCGAACTGCGTTTCCGTATCGCCTCCAATCGCCCCTTGCGCGAAGGGAGCCTGGACCTGACCTCCGGCGACGCCCCGCCCCAGCACGTCGCCCTGGTCAAATCCGCCGACAAGGAAGTCTCCGGCTCCTTCATCGCCGCCGAATCCGGCCGCATGCGCTTTTCCATCACCGACACCGACGGCCTCGCCTCCCAGGGCGATTGCGAGGGCGCGCTCACGGTCACGCGCGATTTGCCCCCGGAGGTCCGCCTGGCCAATCCGGACAAAGACGCCTTCGTGGCGATGGACTTCAAGCTCCAGGCCGTCGTGGAGGCCGGCGATGATTACGGCCTGCGCCAAGTCCGCCTCCACCGCGGTTTGAACGGCGTCTTTTCCGCCCCGAAAACTTTCAGCTACACCAACATCGTCCGCGACACCCGCGAGACCTTCGATTTCCAATTCGCCGATCTGGGCGTCCAGCCCGGCGATGTCGTCTCCCTCTTCGCCGAGGCGCTGGACACCGCCCCGCAGCCGCATCTCTCGCGCAGCCAGACCGTCCGCCTCCAAGTCATCAGCGTGGAGGATTACAACAATTTTCTCCGCGAACAAAGCGACATCGCCGACGCCGAGGCCAAATACGCCGCGCTCAACGACGAGTTGCAGGCACTCATTGACCAGCAAAAACAGCTCGGCGGGGAAATTCAAAAGCTTGGCGATCAACTGGCCAAAACCGATGCCAGCCAAAGCGCGGCTCTGGCGCAGCAACTTGACAGCCTGATCGCCAAACAAAACGAGTTGAACCAGAAACTCAATCAGGAGGCCTCCCGCATGGACAATTTCGTCCGCGACATCCCCCTCTATGACGTGGAAAAGGACCTCCAGGAAGCCCTCCGTCAGCAGGCCGAGGCCATCCGCCAGAGCGCCAGCGCCAACGACGCGGCCGCCCGCCAAATCGCCCAGCGCAGCTCCCCGCCGTCCGGCGGTCGCACTTTGTCCCCGGACATGCTGAACGATCTCAAAAAGGCCTCCGACGAGCAGGTCGCCCGCCTGGGCGGCGCTCAAGAGGCCAATGACAAGCAGGTCGTGCAGAAGCTGGACGACATGGCCCAGATGCAGGCCCTGATCAATGATTTCAACTCCTTCGAGTCCCTTTACCGCGCGCAACAGGATTTGGCCGCCCAGGCGGCCGCCTACAACCGCCCGGGGCAGTTGAGCCGCGAGGACCAGCTCGCCCTCAAGGAATTGGCCGCGACGGAAAAACAGGTCTCCGACTCCCTCGGCCGCCTCGCGGGCAACCTGCGCCAGGACGCCGCGGCGGCCCAGAAGCTTTTCCCCAAGGCCGCCCAAAGCGGGCGCGACCTGGCGGACCAAATGGCCTCCGCCCGCCTGGAGCCTCTGGCCGAACAGGCCACCAGCCAGATGCTGGCGGGCCGCGGCGATCAGGCTTCGGAGTTGGCGGACCGGCTGCGCGGCGAGATGGAAAAAATGGTCGGCCAATCCTCGGGCGGCGACCGCCCCTCCAGCGGCGAGCTGGACGCCTATCTCAAATTGCAGGGCATGAGGCCCGGCGACAATTTCGCGCAGATGTCCCGCAGCCGCAAGTTCGGCTCCACCTCGCAACCCGGACACCCCGGAGGCCGGGGCCAGGGTGAGTCGGGTGATTCGGGTTACGCCATGACGGACGGCTCGGCCTTGAATGTCATGGGCAACGAATCCCGCCCCGTCACCGGCAAAAACTCCCGCCAGTCCGCCCGCCTCGGCTCGGGCGCGGGCGCGCTGCCCGGCGCCGGCTCGGGGGAAACCGACAAATCCGACGCCACCAAAGGGTTGAAGCCCGTCAACCTACGGTCCGCCGCCGTTTCCTCCGAAGCGGTCATCGCGGAATACAACGACGTCGTCGAAAACTACTTCAAGGCCATCACCTCCCGAAAGGACAAACCTGCCAATGAAAAACAAAACTGATCTTCCAAAGTGTCTATGCGCCCCGGCCGCCGCGGCGCTCTTCCTCCTGGCCGTGTCGTGCTTCGGCCAGTTCACGCCGTCCGCTCCGTCCGCGCCGTCCGCTCCGGTCCATTCGGACCTCACCCTCCTCCAATGCGGCAATCTGATCTACGCCGGCAACAAAAGCTCCGTCTGTTTCGCCGACAAGTTCCTCACTGACGTCGAGGCGAAGACCAATCTTCGTGTCAATAAAAAATTCTGCCCCGTCCGCCTCGACTCCGACTCCCTCTTCGACTACCCCTTCTGCGTCATGTCCGGCAACGACCCCTTTTCCCTCTCCCAAAAGGAGCGCGACCAGCTCCGCAAATACCTCACCCAGGGCGGCTTTCTCCTCGTCAGCCCGGGCTGCTCGGACGAGAAATGGGACAAATCCTTCCGCGACGAGATCAAAGTCTGCTTCCCCGAATATCCCTTCCAGGAAATCCCCATGTCCCATCCCATCTTCTCCATCGTCAATCAGATTCCACGCCTCACCGAGAAGCACGGCAAAGGCGTTTCGCTCGAGGGCCTGGAGATCAACGGCCGCCTGGCCGTCGTCTATTCCAAGGATGGCCTCAACGACGTGGCCCACGCCAGCGGCTGCTGCTGCTGCGGCGGCGATGAGGTCCTGGACCCGGCCAAGGTCAACGTCAATGTCTTCACCTATGCGGTGTTGTATTGACAGGGCCGTTCTGGGCCTGCTCCTGCTGGTCGCCGGCTGCGGCCAGGGGCCGCCCAAGGCCCTGGACCTGCCCCTCTACTTCACCTGCGACACTGAGGGCCGCTTGGAGCCGTGCGGCTGCTTCTCCGGCCAATACGGCGGTTTGACCCGCCTGAAAACCGAACTGGACTCCGAGCCTCCCTCGGACTCCTTGCGCGTGGATGTCGGCGACGCCGTCGGCGGCAAGGAGGATTACGACCTGGTGGAATACGCCTATGTCCTGCGCGCCTTCGCGGCGATGCGCTACGACGCCCTGAACCTCGGCGCGCGCGAGGCCCGGTTCTCCGCCGCGCAGCTTCGTCAGCTCAAGAAAAACTCCCCCGCCCCCATCCTCAGCGCCAACCTGCTGGACAAAACCAGCCGCCAGCCGCTCTTTGACTCCTATCGTGTCGTGCGCCGCGGCGCTTTCCGCGTCGCCCTCATTGGCGTGCTGGATCCCCGCGCCGTGGAAAACCCGGGCGACGGCCTGGCGGTCGGCGACATGGAATCCGCCATCAGCCGCTGCCTGGGGGAGCTGCGCGGCAAGGCCGATCTGATCGTCCTGCTCGCCTTCGCCGACGAGGCGGCGCTGGCGCGGCTGGCCGACGAGTTCTACGAGTGCCAGGTCATTCTCGGCGGCAAAGTCAGCCAGCCCGCCCAGCAACTGCTAAGGCAAAACCGCAGCCTGGTTTATTTCGTCACCAACGAGTCGCGCGCCCTGGGAATTCTGCGTTTGCGCCTCTTGCGGGGCGGCGCGCCCGCCGTGCTGGCCAATGAAATCCGCCTCCTCCGCGACACCATCCCGCAGGACCCCTCCTTCCTGCAACTGATGCAAAGTTATCGCCAGGAAATCCGCCACACCCGCCTGGCCGTGGACGATCCCAATAACCTGGCCGCGGACGCCGTCCCCGGCGTGCGGACCGCCGCCAGCTATGTCGGCACGGACCAATGTCTGGCCTGCCACCCCGGCGCGGCGTCCGTCTGGCGTCGTTCCGCCCATGCCCACGCCTTTGCCACCCTGCGCGCCCGCCAGGCCGACGCCGATCCCAAATGCGTCGGTTGCCACACCGTCGGCTTCGGCGCCGCTTCGGGCTTTCGCCGCGAATTTGGCGCGGCCAAACTCGTGGACGTGGGCTGCGAAGACTGCCACGGCCCCGGCAGCCTTCACGTGCGCCAGCGCGAGGGCGACGCCGCCGTCAATTTCACCTTCCGCCCGCTGGGCGCGGGGGATTGCGTCCGGTGTCATTACGGCGAGTTCAGCCGCCCCTTCGATTGGAGTCAATTCTGGCCCTTGATCAAACATGGAAAGGAGCCGGCGCCGCCCGCCGCCCGACCGTTATGAAAAAACCAGCCGCCATCCTCTTGTTGGTCTTCGGCGTCGGCCTTTCCGCCCGCGCCGACGCCCCCGCCAACTGGGACACCAATTATTCCGCGGCCCTGGCCGAGGCCGCGCGCGCGCAAAAACCGGCCCTGATTTTCCTCACCGCAAGCTGGTGCGGCCCGTGCAAAATGATGTCCGCCGTCACACTCTCCGATCCGGCCGTCTGGCTGGCGCTTTCGGCGGTCCAGCCGGTCGTCGTGGACATTGACGAGCACCGCGACCTGGCCGCCAAGTACGACGCGGAAGCCGTGCCCACCTTCGTCCTGCTCTCTGCCGCTGGAGAGGAGGTGCGGCGCACCACCGGGTTCCAGCCGGCGGCCGATTTCCTGCAATGGCTCACCAACGGCGTCTCCGATGCAAAGGAGGCCCTCATCCGCCAGGCCGTCGCGCGGGAGGAGCTGACGAACGTTGATCGTCTTCTGGCCTCCACCAACGCCGCCGACGCGGCCCAGTGCGCCACGAAACTTTTCGACCTTTGCGCCGGGCGCGACGAGCCTATCGCGCGCGCCGCCGCCGAACGCCTCAAGCTGCTGGCCTCGCGTCAGCCGGCGGCGTTGCTGGACGGCCTGAACGATCCGCGCCTGGCCGCGCGCATCCAAGTCGCCAACGCCCTGCGCGACCATCTCGGCGACGCCTTCGACGTGGACCCCTGGGCCGCTCCCGCCACCCGCGCCGCCGCCCTCGAAAAATGGCGCCTCAAACTGCCCGCCGAGATTCCAAACCCTGGCGCGCCCGCGAATCCGACCAACGTTGCACCGCCGAAATAGCGTGTGAATTCTCCTCCAACTGTCAGACGCTGGATAAAAAGGGCCTGTTGGGCTGTTGCGGCGGTGCTTGCGGCGTTCATAGGTTGGTTTGCTTATTTTCAGCGCTTCTATGTGCATCAGCACTGTATCGTACAGACAGGATTCGCTTTTCGAGCTTACGAGGAAGATCATCAGGGAAGGCTTCCTTTCGACACCAACGGATTCGGCGATGCCTTGATGTTGCTGGTCAAGGGCGGGTACCTGGGCGATGTTCAAAATGGGTGGCGTTTCGTGACTGGCGTCGGCGACGATGGCAGTCTCTTTAAGGCCGCGCTGGCGTCAGGCGGGCATGTCCCGGAAGAAAAGTGCAGCCGCGTGTATGTTCAGGGGTTGGGGCAAATGAACGACTTCAACATCGCTGTTCTGTTTGACCGGTATTCAAGCCATGGTGGCGACCATTTTCGCCGCCCCTGGGGGCCCTTAGTTCGCGAGGTCAGCATGCTTGATGGCTCCATGCAGATCGTGAAGAAAAAGAATTGGGACGGGTTCTCCAGCCAACAGATCGAACTCCTCGTCCAAAATGGCATCCCTCGCGCCACAGCCCAGCACTACTACGCGTTGACCAAACGCTGAAAAGCCCACACCCAAAACGCGCTCCTCTTGCTTCTTGGCAGCCCCAAAGGGGCGGAACATAACAGCCCAGGGCAGAGCGAGTCTGCGAGCGCCGCCCTGGGATGGATGCATTTCTTCGGCAAGCCCTGTAGGGGCGGGTGATTGCTCGACCTGTTGGGTCACCCTTCCAGGCCACCCGGAACAAACTCAGACCAATCTCAAAAGGTCGGATGCGCTCTGTAAAACCAAGCCCTCAGAATTTCTCTTGATTTTTTCTCCAGAAGGGTCAAAATTTTCCCATGCCTACACGCGCAAGCAATAAAAATTTGGTCGAATCCGAAATCTCAACCTCACCAGCACCCCAAATTTCCACCCAAATTACCACCCACGAACCCCCGAAGCCCCAGCCCCCGCCAACCAGGGAGAAAAACCCGGCCGCCGTCGCATTAGGCAGGCTTGGCGCCAGCAAAGGCGGAAAAGCCAGGGCCGCCACCCTCTCTCCAGCCCGGCGCAAGGAAATTGCAAAAGCCGCCGCCAGCGCCAGATGGAAGACGAGCAGAATTCACCCTGAGCCTGTCAAAGCCCAGCCTGCGCCCGAAAAAGTCCACTCCGCGCCTGCGCCAGTTCCAGCGGACGACTCGCTTCTGGAAGTTCTGCAAGTCCGCGTCCCAAATGCCTTCCAATAGAGGGTGCCGCTTATGGGGAGAACACCCCATAGCGCAGCCTTGGCCGACGGCCTAGAGTGCCATTGTCTATGCGCACCGTGTATTATGTGCTCCTTCTTGCCTGCCTGTTTCTGGTTCTATTTTGCGTAACTCTGGTTCGATGGCTGATCTCCAAGTCTCAGCTTGCGCTGCTCTCCCTCCGCCGACAGCCTCCCTCTCGCGGCCGCGAGTGGACCAGGGGTTCCGCCATGAAGGACACCCCATCCCGCCGGAGTTGCTGAAATATTTACATTATCCAATTGACGATCCTTAGCAATTGTGATACTGTGTTTCGCATGAAAGGAATGGGGCCGGTCAATTGGAAAGACGGACTTGTCGCACCGTCTTGTCCCGCCGTGCTGTCCCGCCGGAGCGTCCCCGTCCTCCGTCGCTTTCCCGTCCGCCGTGGCGGGACCGAAGTTGATGTTGTCCACTACGTCCATCCCGTCCACCGCGTCCATCCCGTCCACCGCGTCCATCCCGTCCACCGCGTCCATCACGTCCACCACGTCCACCACGTCCACCACGTCCACCACGTCCACCATAGCTTCCCCATCCGCCGTAGCCACTGCGAATGCGGAGGAGCCATTTCGGCCGCGCAAAGTGAGACATCGAGAATTCCAATCTTTATCGTTAAAGCTCCCTCATCGTCAAACCCAGTCAAACCTGGTCAAACCAAAATGCGCTTTCCCCTGATCCACCAAAAAACTTCCCCCATGACCCAAAATGGCAGATCATTTCATATTCCTTTTCCACCCATCAATATCAAATGCGATGAATGCATACACGCGCAAGCATACTAATCTCATGGACAATCCACTGTCAACCACTATAACAAGCGCTTGCCTCCCTTGGGATCCATGAGCGACATAGACACTCTTCGCGCCTTTGCGTGAAAACAACGGCTGCTTTGGCTCCGACCAATGCGTGACATACATACAACCAAGCCCAGATTCGCGAGACTCCGAAAGATCGGAAAATTCGCCCTCTTTGGTTCGGTCGCCCTGGCTCTGTGCGTCGTCGTCGTCGTCTGGCATTCCCGCGTCGAGAAACGCCGCGCCTGGGCGGAGATTCAAAAGCGTCTGGACGCCATCCGCGCCTCCGGCGAGCCAGTCACGGCGGAAGACCTCGCAAAACTCTACCCCGATCCCCCGCCGGATCGGGACGCCGCCCTCCTGCTCGCCCCCGCCCTCGCCGCGCTTCGGCTGCCGGATTCCTCAATGGAATTGCCATTCTTTAATAATGTGGAATTGCCGTCCGGAACCCAGGCCTTGATTGACCAAATGCGGACAAACATCCAGTCGGTCCTTGACGATAATGAGGCGGCCTTGAACGCCATACCGTGGGACAAGCTGACCAACGCCTGGGTCGGATCCAGTTTCGCGCTTGGTTTTGAGCAGGATGGTCTTTCAGTAAGTATGCAGCGTCTGCTGAATGGGCTGTCGAAAATGCTCTTACTTGAACCGATACTCGAAGGCGAGTCCGGCAACGGAACCAAGGCGGGTGAGAGCTTGCGGCGCGCGCTGACGCTGGCTCACATCTTCCGCAGCGACACGATGCGGAATCACTTCCTCCGCCAATCCAGGGAGGAAATGGGCTGTGAGATTCTCGAACGCCTTATGAACCGGGTGGAGATTCCCGCCGAGGAGCTTGCCGCGTTGGAGCGCCAGTTGTCGGATGACCCCCCGGAGGGCTTTCGCGAAGCTTTTGTGATGGAGCGGTGCCGGAGTATCTTCAGCATGATCATGATCCCATCCATGCCAAACAGCGCATGGGGCATCAGCAATTTCAACGAAAGCAGCCTGAAGGTGGCCGCCGATGCGCAGCTTTTTGGCACCTACATGCGGCTGTCCGGCAGGCTGTACTCGGATAACGACTTTATTGAGATGCTGGATGTGCGAGCCGCGCAGATCGCCGCCCTCAAGTTGCCTCTCAAAGAACGCTTCGACGAATTTGCCCGGTTGAAAAAACAAGTGGCCAGCGAAGGCTCCCCCACTTACGCCTCGCAGTTTTTTGGCGCCGCGCGGGATTGGTCCAGGCACCTTCGTTCGGACGCCGAGACCCTCGCCAAATTGCAGGTCACCCGCGCGGCGCTCGAGATTGAGCGCTGGCGCCTGGCCCACGGCGGGCGCGCGCCGGATTCCCTCGCCGACTTGGTCCCGGAGTTCGCGCCCTCCATTCCCCTGGACCCGTTCGACAACAACCCCTTGCGCTACAAAAAACTCGCCCGCGGTTTTCTACTTTACAGCATCGGCGCTGACTTCACCGACGACGGCGGCAAGGAAAAGGAGGGCGACCTGACGGGTTACGAGACGGACTCGGACCATTACGACATCACATTCTCGGTCGAACGATAGGATTTTATGACATTCCGACTTCCCATTTTCGCCACGAAACAAGTCTCTTCTTCGCGTAATTCGCGCAATTCGCGGATAAAAAAGTTTTCTTCCGCGGAGCTTGGCGACTTTTGGTTCGTCATTGACACAGCCCGTTTTCAGCGGAAAATCTGATTCGCAGCTCATCAAAAATTAGCATTATGAAAGCCATTGCCATAAATGGAAGCCCCCGCAAGGGCGGGAACACGGAAATCCTCTTGAAAAAGGTCCTGGATCCGCTGGCCGAGGCCGGCTGGGAAACCGAGTTCGTCCAACTGGGCGGCAAACCCATCCGCGGCTGCCAGGCCTGTTACACCTGTTTCAAAAAGAAGGACTCCCAATGCAGCCAGAAGGACGACGTTTTCAACGAGTGCTTCGAGAAAATGGCCGCCGCCGACGCCATCCTCCTTGGCTCCCCCACCTACTTCACCGACGTCAGCGCGGAAATGAAGGCGCTCCTGGATCGCGCGGGCCTGGTGGCGCTGGCCAACGGCGGTTTGTTCCGCGGCAAAATCGCCGCCGCAGTGGTCGCGGTCCGGCGCGGCGGCGGCACCCACGCCTTCGACACCATGAACCACATGTTCCTCATGTCCGGCGCCATCGTGCCGGGGTCCACCTATTGGAATCTCGGATTTGGTCTTGACAAGGGCGATGTGGCGATGGACAACGAAGCCTCGCGCAACATGAGGGACCTGGGCCAGACCATCGCCTGGCTGGGCGAGGCGATCCATCAACACGCCGCCAGCCGCCCCTCCGCCCCGGTGCGCGAATAAAACCTCAACCCCGCTCCCGAACCGAAAACCCGCCATGCAATTTCGCAAATTCGGCAAACTGGACTGGAACGCCTCGGTGCTGGGCTTTGGCGCCATGCGCCTTCCCACCGTGGACGGAAATGCCCTCGGCCCAAACATCAACCAGCCGGAAGCCATCCGCATGATCCGCCGCGCCCTGGACGGCGGCGTCAACTATTTTGACACCGCCTACGTCTATCACGATGGCGCCAGCGAAACCGTTCTGGGCAAGGCGCTTCGCGGCGCCCGCGACTCGGTGAAAATCGCCACAAAGTCCCCCGTGTGGGCCATCCAAATAGAATCCGATTTTGACCGCATCTTGAACGAGCAACTGCGCAAGCTCCAGACCGACCACATTGATTTCTATCTGCTCCACGCCCTGGACAAAAAACGCTGGCGCGAAACCGTCCCCAAATTCAAACTCCTGGAAAAGTCCGCCGCCGCGATTGCCGACGGCCGCGTCCGCCACCTCGGTTTCTCCTTCCACGACAATTACGAGTGCTTCGCCGAGATCCTCAACGGTTTCGACCACTGGGAATTCTGCCAGATTCAGTACAACTACATGGACACCGAGAACCAGGCCGGCACTCAGGGACTGGAGCTGGCCGCCGCCCACGGTCTGGCCGTCGTCATCATGGAACCACTGCTCGGCGGCAGGCTGGCCAATCCGCCGTCTGCGATTCGCCAAGTCATCGAAAACGCCGGCGTGAGGCGCGCCCCGGCGGACTGGGCGTTGCAATGGCTTTGGGACCGGCCCGAAGTTTCGGTGGTCTTGAGCGGAATGAGCAACATGGAGCAGGTGGAGGCCAACCTGGAATCCGCGTCTCGCGCCCGCAGCCATTCCTTTCAGGCGGCGGAGCAGAAGTTGATCGCGGACTTGCGGCAAAAATACCAGGAAAGGGCCGCCATTCCCTGCACCAAGTGCAACTACTGCATGCCCTGTCCAAACGGAGTGGACATCCCGGCCGTTTTCGAAATCTACAACGAGGCCTTTCTGCACGAGGACGTTCCGGGCGCGCGCTTCAAGTACCAGATTTTCATCCCGGAGCCCGCGCGCGCCGGCGTCTGCCTGGCCTGCCACGAATGCGAGGATCGTTGTCCCCAGAGAATCCCGGTCAGCGACTGGATGCCCAAGGTTCACGCCCTGCTCGGCGCGGCCTGATTCGAGAGCTGCTGAAACAAAATTTTCAAACCCTGACGCCTTATGAGAATAACTCAGATATGCGGTGCTGCTTGCGGCGCGGTTTTGGTTTTCATCGCCGGTTGTTTGTTCCACAGTGCCTTGAAACCAGAAAAGCCGGCAGCGTCCGTGACAACGCGGGTCGAGTGGGTTGGGAGGTGTTTGGATGATTTCGCGGGCGTGAAGGTGGGGATGACGCGCAGTGAAGTTGAGGCCGTCTTGGCGAAGGATGGAGGGTGGCAAGGGGTTTCCACGGTTCGATTCGTCCATCCCACATGCGCGTATTTTAAGATGGACGTCGAGTTCGACTTCAAAAGGAATCCCGCGGATCAGAACAGAGCCATCACGGGGAAGGAGGACAAAGTCATTCGCGTGTCAAAACCGTACATCGAAGAACCAGACTTCGATTGAGAAACCAAATGACTGTCGCCGGGCCGTCCGGGCTGCGCCGATGCCCCCGCTGAAGATTGCCCCTTGACAGGATGAAATACTTACTGTATTTTCAGTACAGACAGAAATAATAGAATACAATGAAAACACTGACGCCGGTCCAGCAAAAATTCATCCTCCACTGGGGCGGGATGGGGACGCAATGGGGGATCAACCGCACAGTCGCGCAAATCCACGCCCTCCTCTATCTCTCCCCCAGGCCCCTCCACGCCGAGGAGATCGCGGAAATCCTCTCCGTGGCCCGCTCCAACGTCAGCACCAGCCTCGGGGAGCTTCAGGGCTGGGGGATCATCCGCGCCACCCACGCCCTGGGCGACCGCCGCGACCATTATGAGTCCGTCCAGGACGTGTGGGAGCTGTTCCGCATCGTCCTGGACGAGCGAAAAAAGCGCGAGGTGGACCCCACTCTGGCCCTCCTGCGCGAATGCGTCGCGGACGCCGGCAAGCCCGGCGCGGCGGACCCCCACACGCGGGAGCGCCTGGCGGCCCTCCTGGATTTCTTCGAGACCATGAGCGGATGGTACAGCCAGGTCCGGCGTCTCCCGGCCAAAGCCGTTGTGAAGTTCGCCCGGATGGGGGACAAGACCTTGAAACTCATGCGGCTGCGATAACAATTTTTTTTGCGCATTAATGTCTCTTAATTCTGAAACAACTGAAATGGAAGAAATATGAAAATTGCCATCACCGGGGGATTGGGTTTTATCGGAGGACGTCTGGCGGAGTCGCTGGCGGCGGCCGGAAACGAGATTGTGCTGGTCACGCGCCCGGCGGGGAAAAAGCGCGCGGCGGCGCCGCCCCCGGGCGCGAGGGTCGAGGCGGTGGGCCTGGAGGACGAGGCGAAATTGGCGCTGGCATTCGCCGGCTGCGAGGCCGTGGCGCATTGCGCCGGAATCAACCGCGAAATCGGCGATCAGACCTACGACAAGGTTCATCTGGCCGGCTCGAAAAACGTGGTGGGCGCGGCCCGGAAGGCGGGGGTGCGAAAGATTGTCTTCACGAGTTTTTTGCGGGCGCGTCTCGGCTGCGGCTCGCGCTATCACGAGTCAAAATGGGCGGCCGAGGAGATCATTCGTGGCTCCGGCTTGGACCACACGATATTGAAGCCCGGTGTGACTTACGGGCGGGGGGATCACATGCTCGACCACCTCAGCCGCGCGTTTCACACCTTCCCCGTTTTTGCGCTTGTGGGAATGAAGGACCAATTGATCCGTCCGATGGCGGTGGAAGATCTGGTTCGAGTTTTGATCGCCGCCTTGGTGGACGGCCGGATGTCGCGGCAGACGGTGGCCGTGCTGGGACCCGAGGAAATGACGTTGCGCCAGGCGGTCGGGCGGGTGGCCGGGGTGGTGGGGAAGCGGCCCGTGATGGTGCGTCTGCCGCTGTTTTTCCATTACGCGCTGGCGTGGGCGCTGGAACGCGCCATGCGGACGCCACTGGTTTCGCTGGCGCAAGTGCGCATTTTATCCGAAGGGATCGTCGAGCCGCTGCCGCCCTGCGAATGGGCGCCGGACGATCTGTCGCCGCGCCTGCCTTTCACAGAAGAGCAAATTCGGCGCGGATTGCCGGCACCCGGCGCCTTTAGTTTTTCAGATCTGCGCTGCCACGCGTTGAGAGGTTCGTAATCATGAGCCGCATCACCCAGGATATTTCTGGCATATTGAAACCCGCGAAACGGGATTTGTTGCCTGCTGGAAATAGAGACCAGGCGAAAATCCAAGGATGGGTGCTCTATGACGCGGACTGTCGTTTCTGCGCTGATCTCGCCCGACGCTTTGATCATTTGCTCGCCAGCCGGCGTCTCGTGCTTCTGCCGCTGCAAACGCCTTGGGTCGGCGCAAAACTCGGATTGGCCGATTCGCAGTTATTGTCGGAACTGCGGCTCCTGTTGCCGGACGGAAGGAATTTCGGCGGGGCGGACGCCCTGGTTGAAATCAGCCGTCTCTACTGGTGGGCCTGGCCTCTCCCTCAATTGGTCCGGGTGCCGGGGGTGAGAACACTTTCGCGGCGGGGTTATCGCTGGGTCGCGCGTCGGCGCAATTGCGCCGGCGGCGTTTGCGCAACTCGCAACTTGACAGATGAAAAGGAAAGCCTTCGCTCTTTCGATTTTCTGCCGCTGCTCCTTCTGCCTTTGGCGGCTCTGCTTTTCAGGAGCCGGCTCGCCGCCTGGCTTTTCATGTGGGCGATGGCATTCGCGATTTACACCGGATGCAAATGGCTGACTTTCCGTCAGGCGACCAGGCGCGGGCTGTCATCGAATTTGCCGCGCGCGCTCGGCTATCTTCTGGCCTGGCCGGGAATGGACGCGGAGAAATTTCTCGACGAAAAAACCGTCCCCGCAAAACCGCGTGGCGTTGAATGGGCGATGGCCATTGTGAAAACCCTCTTCGGCGTTGGGTTGCTTTGGGGAATCACCCGAACCGCGTTCCCGGCTCATCCGATTCTGGGCGCATGGATTGGGATGACCGGTTTGATTTTCATTCTGCATTTTGGCTTCTTCCACGTTTTGTCCATTGTCTGGCGGCGGGCCGGAGTGACAGCCAGGCCCCTGATGCAAAACCCGCTTTTGGCCGGTTCGCTTGCGGAGTTTTGGGGCAGGCGGTGGAACACCGCATTTAACGAACTGGTGTTTCGTTTCACATTCCGCCCGCTTTGCCGGTCGGCCGGCCCGGTCGTCGCCACTTTGCTGGTTTTTGGTTTGTCGGGCTTGGTGCATGAATTGGTGATTTCCCTGCCGGCGCGCGGAGGGTGCGGTTTGCCCACCGCCTACTTTCTGGCGCAAGGTCTGGGGGTGGCGGCGGAGCGCGCGCGCCTGGGCCGGAGCATTGGCTTGGGCCGTGGCGCGCGCGGCTGGTTGTTCACAGTGCTGGTCACCGCCGGCCCGGCGTTCTGGCTTTTTCATCCGTGGTTCGTCAACAACGTCATTCTGCCGATGCTCTCGGCCGTCGGCGCAATCTGAAAGGAAACATGAAAACAATTAACTTGACTCTGCTTCTCCAATTCGCCGGTGTGCTCCATTTGGGCCTGATGTGCGCGGGGGCGCTGATGCCCCGGGCGGTCAACCTGCGCGCGCATATCGCCGTTTTGCCTCCGTTCATCCGCCGGCTTTATTGGGTTTACTATGCCTTCATCGGCCTGTGCCTCGCGGGCTTTGGTTTGATCACGATCCTCTTCGCGGGAACGCTGGCGGCGGGTGGCGGTCTGGCTCGCGCCTGGTGCGCGTTCCTCGCCGTGTTTTGGACGCTGCGCTTGATAGTCGCCTCTTTTGTCTTCGATGTGCGGCCGTACTTGAAAAACAACTTCTGGCGTCTTGGCTACCACGCCACAAACATCGTCTTCGCCTACCTGCCCGTGGTGTACGCATGGGCGGCCCTAAAATAAAACAATTCCCCGTTTCCCAAAACCAAATTGCGGCTATTCTTTCCTTGTGCTCTCAATGGCCCAAAAGTTGGAAAATCTCCCCTCCCTCCAGCGCGTCCTCCTTCCCGACCTCTGGCAGCAGCAGGCCGTCACCGCCTTGCGCGACGGCAGGGACGTTGTCGTCCAGGCCCCGACCGGCGCGGGCAAGACCTTGATTTTCGAGCTTTGGTCCAATCAGGGAAAAAACCGCGGCCAGGCCGTTTACACCGTTCCCACCCGCGCTCTGGCCAATGACAAACTGGCCGAATGGCGCGCGCGCGGCTGGGATGTCGGCATCGCCACCGGCGATCTGAGCGAGAACCTCTCCGCCCCGGTCCTCGTCGCCACCCTGGAGACCCAGAAGCACCGCCTCATCCGCGGCGACGGCCCGGCCCTGCTCGTCGTGGACGAATACCAAATGCTCGGCGACGAGGACCGCGGCTTGAATTACGAGCTGGCCCTCGCGCTGGCGCCGCCCCGCACGCAACTTCTGCTCCTCAGCGGCAGCGTCGCCAATCCCCAGCAAGTCGTCAAATGGCTCGAGCGCCTCGGTCGTCAAGCCGTCCTCATCCGCCACGAGGAGCGCCCCGTTCCATTGGAGGAGGTCCACCCCAACAATCTCAGTTACCATCTTCCCGCGGACCTCAAGGGCTATTGGCCGGGCCTGGTGGCTAAAGCTTTGGCCGAAGACCTCGGCCCTATTCTCATCTTCGCCCCGCGCCGCCAGGCCGCCGAATCCATGGCCTCCGAACTGGCCCGCGTCCTTCCAGTGCCAAATCCCCTGAGCCTGACCGCCGAGCAAAAGTCCCTTGCCGGCGCATCCCTCGCCAAAATGTTGAAATCCCGCGTCGCTTTTCATCACAGCGGGTTGAGCTACGCCGCCCGCGCCGGCGTCGTCGAACCCCTCGCCAAGGCCGGCCAGTTGCGCGTCGTCGTCGCCACGATGGGTTTGGCGGCGGGAATCAACTTCTCCCTGCGCAGCGTCGCCCTCGCCGCCGAATCCTACAAACGCGACCAGCAGGAGCAGCTCCTTCGCGCCGATGAAATCCTGCAAATGTTCGGCCGCGCCGGACGCCGCGGCTTGGACGAAACCGGCTTCATCCTCATCACCGCCAACCAACTCCGCCTGCTGGACGCCCGCCCCGTCCATCTCGCCCGCGCCGGGCTGGTGGATTGGAACGCGCTTCTGGGTCTGATGGCCGCCGCCGCCGATCAAGGCGGCGATCCTTTCCTCCAGGCCGTGCGCGTGCAGGAGCGTCTTTTCACCACCAAACCAGTCGCCTTGGGTGTCGAGCAGGCGATGAAAAATCCGCAGACCCCGTGCGGCCTCAAAATGGACGCCGAACGCGCCCGTCATGTCCGCCGCCTGGTCCGTCAAATCCAAAACAGCCGCGGCGAATGGGAAGATTGCCCGCCGCCACGCGACATTCCGCTGCGCGAAATCCTGGTCATGCCTCCCGCCGCTCCCGGCGATCCCGCGCCGCGTTTTCACAGCGTCCTGGGCGACGCCGCCGCGCTCGAAAAAGTCGGCCCGGGCAAATTATGTCTCCTCGGCGAGGACGCTCGCGGCAAAACCTATGGCCGCGCCATCACCGTGGCCGACCGCCTCAACGACCACCGCGTTCTCCTCAACAAATGGGTCCGCCGCCTGATCTCCTGGAACGGACGCCAGGCGCCTCTGGCGGTCTGGACCGAAAAAATCGTTCCCTTGCTGGAGCAAAAACTCGCCGCCCAAAACATGCCCTTGGTCCGCATGATGGACGAATCCTCCCGCATCATGGCCTGCCTGAGCATCGCCGGCCTGACCTTGCGTGTGCCGGTGGATAGCCACGGTGTGGCCTTGTGGAAACCGCCCGAGCGCGATGTCCTGCCGCCGGACTGCGCCCAATGTCCTCTGGTTCCCGTTTGCCGCGAGCTGCCCACCGCCACCGGCGTCGCCCTGCTCTGGCGGCGTCTTGGCCTCATCGAGGCCTCCGGCGCGCCAACGCGGCGCGGGCGCGTCGCCGGCTTTTTTTCCCAGGGCGACGGCCTGGCCCTGGCCGCCGCGCTGGAGGATGACACCTATCCGGTCGAAGAATTGGTGTACGACCTCGCCAACCTGGACGCCACCTACCGCTTTTGCGGCGAGGACAGTCGTTGGTCGGGCCGTCTGGCGCAAATCTGTCAAAAAACCTACAGCGCCCAAACCATCCCCGGTTATCTGGAAAATGGGATTCCGCCCAAATACGGCGCTGGCGCCGGGCCGGTCGTGGCCGGCGTTCACCGCGACCCCTTGAGCAAGCACCAATGGGTCACCGAACTTCTGGGCGCGGGCGACATTGACCGCATCATCATCGAATGGCGCAGTTTATTGCGCCGCATCGCCCACGCGCCCGACCTGGATTGGGCGCGCTGGAAAAAGCTGCGCGATTTGGCGCGGGACATCTTGCACGAAACCGTCTCCCCCACCCTCACCCAACTCCCCCCCCTCGAATATCATCAAACCAAGCGCGTGGACCACCGCCTTATCCTGCGCCGCCATTAATCCCGGCGTCGTGTACGGGGAAAACACCCCCTTGCGTAAACTCCGCGTTGTGTTATAGTCACTTGCGTTGCGCTTGTGGACAACCACGCGCCCAAACCTGTTCGGGTCCTCACCCCCGGCCAGAAATCAAACCAATAACCATGATCCGTCCCTCAACCCGTGACCGCGGTGCTCCGCGCGTCCCTGCTCCGTTGACAACACCAAAAATCCGCTCGCGGTTGCTGCCAGGCTGGCGGCGCATTGGAGCCGCGCTGGCCCTCTGCGGTTTCTTGTTGCCGCCGCCCGCCAACGCCGAAGGCACCTGGTTAAATGTGCAGCAGCCGGCTCCGGATGGAATCGGCACCATGCTGCTTCTCTCCGACGGCACCGTGATGGCTCAAGGCGGCGGCAATCTCTCGACCACCATTTGGTATCGGCTCACGCCCGACAGCACGGGCGGTTACACCAATGGCACCTGGTCCTCTCGCGCCTCGATGAACTACTCCCGGCTTTATTATTCCTCCGATGTGCTTCAGGATGGCCGCGTTTTCATCGCCGGCGCCGAGTATGGCAACGGCACGACCAACGCCGAGGTTTATGATCCCTTCCACGATTCCTGGACCATCATCCCCGTGCCCTTCGGGCTGCTCACAACCACCAACTCGATTGACGCGCAGGGCGCAAACACCACGGGCTTCATGGACTCCGGCAGCGTGATTTTGTCCAACGGCGACGTGTTGGTGACCCCGGTTGTCCCCTACTACTACGGCAGCACCGTTCTCTTCAATCCCTCCTCGGACACCATGTCCCTCGGGCCGACGCTTCATCGTGGCGTGGACTTGGACGAGGCGAGCCTGCTCAAGCTGCCCGACGACAGCATCCTTGTAATTGACTCCTTTACCAACACTTCCGAGCGCTACATCCCGGCCTTGAACCAGTGGATCGCCGACGCCAATGTTCCCGTGAACATCTATGATTCGGTCGGCGGTGAAAGCGGGGCGGCCTTTCTCCTGCCCAACGGCAACGCTTTTTACCTGGGCAGCACCTCCAACACCGCCATTTATGTCCCCAGCGGCACCACCAATGCCGGCGCCTGGACAGCCGGCCCGAACATTCCGGCCGGTCTGGGTGCGCCCGACGCCCCGGCGGCGATGATGGTCAACGGCAAAATCCTCTGTGCTTTTTCTCGCACTCCGTACTTTGGTGTGGGCCCGCCCAGAACGACCAACGTCTTCATTCCGCCCACCTACTTTTTTGAATACGACTACAGCGCGGGCCCCGTCGGCGCGTTCACGGAAATTCTTGCTCCGTACGGCACCTTTGCCGACGCGGGAACGACTTACTCGAACCGAATGCTCGACCTGCCGGACGGCACCGTCCTGTTCACCGACGGCAGCACCAACAGCCTGGGGGGCGGCCAACTTTTCGTTTACAAGCCCGATGCCTCGCCCCTGGCGGCCGGCAAGCCGGACCTTCAGAATATTTCGTGGAACCCGGACGGCACGGTGCATCTGATCGGCACGGGGTTCAATGGCATCTCCCAGGGCGCGGCTTACGGCGACGACGCCCAGATGGACAGCAACTACCCGCTGGTCCGGTTGACCAATGCCGCCGGCGAAGTCTATTACGGGACCACTTACGGTTGGAGCAGCACGAGCGTGATGACGGGCGACCGGGTCGTCACCACCGAGGCGATGCTGCCCACGAACATCTACAACCATCTGGATAACTTTTCCATGCAGGTCGTCGCCAATGGCATCGCCTCCGATCCTGTCACGTTCAATCCTCTTTTCGCGAATTTCAACCCGCTGGTCAACAACGAGGTGGTTTTCGACTTTTCGCAGATCGGCGGCTCCGTCAACGAATCGAGCGCCTTTGTGGTGTTTGTGATTCAACAGTATGATCCCAGCGGCGTCAACAATCTTTTCTGGAACGGTTCTTCGTGGATTTCCAACGGAAACGACCCCTCCGTCTATCTGGACGCCAGCAACTCGGGCGGAACCTGGGCGCCGGCGACCGGTGTGACTCTGCCCACCCGCTGCCAAACTCGTTCCGGCCCCTACCTCCTGTGGGTCGTCCCGGAGGATGTCGCCGGCAACCTGTTTACCAACCAAATCCTGGTCACGCGCTCCGCTCCCGACACGACGACGCCGGTGGTCACGCTGGACACGGTCCACTCCCGCGACGTGATTACCAATAATGCTTTGTTGCCTCTGTCCGGTTCGGCTTTGGACCTGGAAACGGGCGTTGCTTCGGTGACGGTTTATCTGAATCAGTTCACCAGCGGCGACGGAGTGCTCTACTGGACTGGCACGAGCTGGAGCTCCGTTTCCACCTCGTTGGGGGTGAGTTACAACGCGACAACTGCGGCGTGGCTGGTGACCAACCCGATGCCCAGCGGGAGCGACCTGCCGAATGCCGGCTATCAGGTGGAGGTCATCGTCGCCAACAATGAATGCCCGCCCGAAAGCTCGGACCTGATCACGAGTTTTTCGGTGAATTATCATCCGGTCTATGTTTACACCGCCGGCAGCTTCCTGGACCCCGATCCCGACAACTGGAATAATTACTGGAGCACACCGGCCAACTGGGACGTCGGTAGTGTCCCCACGTCGAATGCGCAGGTGATCATCAACTCTGGCTACTCTCCTGACAATAGCCAATTGGGGAGCCTCCAGCTCTATCGGCTGGACATGTCCGGCGGCGCGCTTACCACAGCGGGCATGCTCATCACCAATCTCAATTTCTCCGGCGGCCTGCTGAATGGCGGAGCCATCAGCCTTCCCTCCAGCGGGGTCTTCAATTGGTCGGGCGGGACATTGGTCGGCATTTACAACGTGTCCGCCGGCGCGACGCTTAACCTCAGCGGTTCGGCGGACAAAACCCTCTACCTGGCCAGCCTCACGAACAACGGCGCGGTTTATTGGAACGGGGGCAATATCCTCGCTTCCTATGGAAGCGCGATCTACAACAACGCCACCTTTGTCATCCAGAGCAGCGGCTTTCTCTATGACAACGGCCTCGAAGCCGGCTACTACGCCCTTCCGGTCTTCGTCAACAACGGCTGGCTCCAAAAAACCAATTCCGATGGGGACCTCATTGTCGCCCCCGACGAAGGAGGGTGGATCTTCAACCAGAATGGAACCATTGATGTCGAAAACGGCGCTTTCAGTTCGCAGAGCGCGTTCAATGTCAACGGGGGCGCCCTCTTTGCCGGCCCGGGCGAAACGCGCGTGGACGCGGGAGTCGTCACGATCAACGGCACCAATATGATCCAACTCGGAGCGACGGTCGAACTGACGGCTGGCACCGTCAATGGAACCGGGACCTTTGGCGGGTCTGGAGCTTTCAACTGGTCCGGCGGCGTCATTTCGGCGGTCCTCAGCCTGCAAACGAACCTCAACTTCAACGTGACCGGCGACGGCCCGAAGACCCTCACTCTCGGCTCGCTGGACAGCGCCGGCCACGGCCTTTGGACCGGGGCCGGCCCGGTGGTTTGCAGCTATGGCAGCCTTTTCCAGAACGACGGCGCCTTCACCGTCCAGAACGACTCGTCCTTTACCAACAACGGCGTCGAAGCCGGCTACTACGGCCAACCGGTGTTTGTCAATACTGGCATCTTTGTGAAGACCAACAGCGCCAACACCACCCTGTTCCCGCCGGACAATGGCGGCGTGGCCTTCAACAATCAGGGCGCCGTCTGTGTCCAGAGCGGTTTCCTGGCGCTGGGGGGCGGCGGCAGCGATGCCACCTCGACCACCGCGGCCTTCACCGTCGCCGCCGGGTCGGAGATTGATCTGACCGCGGGCGATCACTTCTTCGGCCCCGGCCTTGTCAAGTTCAATGGCCCCGGGCTGATCCGGCTTCTTACAGCAGGAACCCTTGATCTGGGCGGCGTCTTTGGGGGCGGCAACGGGGTCGTCAACTTGACCAATGGCGGCGCTTTCGAGCTGGACGCCGGGGGAAACCTGATTGGAACCGGAACCTTTGGCGGAACCGGAACTTTCAACTGGACCGGCGGCGTCATTTCGGCGGCCCTCAGTTTGCAGACGAACATCACCTTCAACTTGACTGGTTCGGCGGACAAAACCCTCTTCCTCGCCAGCCTCACGAACAACGGCGCGGCTTATTGGAACGGGGGCAATATCGTCGCTTCCTACGGAAGCGCGATCAACAACAACGCCAACTTTGTCATCCAGAGCAGCGGCTTTTTCTATGACAACGGCCTCGAAGCCGGCTACTACTCCCTTCCGGTCTTCGTCAACAACGGCTGGCTCCAAAAAACCAATTCCAACGGCGTCACCATTGTCGCCCCCGACGAAGGAGGGTGGACCTTCAACCAGAATGGAACCATTGACGTCGAAAACGGTGTTTTGAGTTCGCAGGGTGCGTTCAACGTCAACGGAGGCGCCGTCTTTGCCGGCCCGGGCGAAACCCGCGTGGACGCGGGGACCCTCACGATCAACGGCACCAATATGATCCAACTCGGAGCGACGGTCGAGCTGGCGGCTGGCACCCTCAATGGAACCGGGGCCTTTGGCGGCTCTGGAGCTTTCAACTGGTCCGGCGGCGTCATTTCGGCGGTCCTCAGCCTGCAAACGAACCTCAATTTCAACGTGACCGGCGACGGCCCGAAGACCCTCACTCTCGGCGCGCTGGACAGCGCCGCCCACGGCCTTTGGACCGGGGCCGGAGCGGTGGTTTGCAGCTATGGCAGCATTTTCCAAAACGACGGCGCCTTCACCGTCCAGAACGACTCGTCCTTTACCAACAACGGCGTCGAAGCCGGCTATTACGGCCAACCGGTGTTTGTCAACAACGGCATCTTTGTGAAGACCAACAGCGCCAACACCACCCTGTTCCCGCCGGACAATGGCGGCGTGGCCTTCAATAATCAGGGCACGGTCAGTGTCCAGAGCGGTTTCCTGGCGCTGGGGGGCGGCGGCGGCGATGCCACTGCGGCCTTGACCACTGCGGCCTTCACCGCCGCCGCCGGGTCGCGGATTGATTTCAACGGAGGCGCTCATCTCTTCGGCCCCGGCCTCATCAGCTTCAATGGCCCCGGGCTGATCCGGCTTCTCACCGCGGGCAGCCTGTCTCTGGGCGGCAACGTGGTTTTCAACAATGGCGGCGCTTTCGAACTCGACGCCGGGGGAACCGTCAATGGAACCGGAACCTTTGGCGGAACCGGAACTTTCAACTGGACCGGCGGCGTCATTGCGGCGGCCCTCGGCGTGCAAGCGAACCTCACCTTCAACTTGACCGGTTCGGCGGACAAAACCCTACAGTTCGCCAGCCTCACGAACAACAGCGCGGCTTATTGGAACGGCGGCAATATCGTCGCTTCCTGTGGAAGCGCGATCAACAACAACACCACCTTTGTCATCCAGAACAGCGGCTTTTTCTATGACAACGGCGTCGGAGCCGGCTACTACGGGCAGCCGGCTTTCATCAACAACGGCACGTTCCGAAAACAAATCACGACGGGCGCGACGGTCTTCGACTCCGCCAATGGAGGTGTCAACTTCAACAATCTCGGGACGGTGGATTTGCAAACCGGCACTCTGGCCGTCAACGCCGGGTACACTTTGTCCGGTTCCCCGCGGCTCAACCTGGCCCTGGGCGGCCCGAATCCCGGCGCCCAGTTCAGCCTGGAGACCTTCGCCGGTTCCGCCACGCTGGGGGGAATTCTGTCCGTCGTTTTGACCAACTCTTTCATCCCCACCAACGGCCAATCCTTCGCCATCCTCACCTACGGGTCGGAGACCGGCCAATTTGCCTCCCAGCAACTTCCCCCCCTGCCGGGCAATTTGGCCTGGGAGACAACCTACGGCGCCACGGCGGTGACTTTGAGCGTGGTGCGCGCCACGCTCCTCGCCAGCCCGACCCTGCTCGCCAATGGTCACTTCCAATTCTCCTTCAGCGGTCCAAGCGCCACCTCGGCCCTCATCCAGGGGTCCACAAACTTGGTGGATTGGACCTCCCTGCAAACCAACACTCCGTTCTCCGGCGCCCTGCTTTTTGACGACCCCCTGGCCGCCGCCTATTCGGGTCGCTTCTATCGCGTCCTGATCCAACCGTGAGAATTCTCTTTGCGGCTGCGGCGGCGCGCCCCGCCGCCTTTCGCGGCGTGGTCCCTCAGCCGCATACTGAATAACGGCAATCAACTCAAGCGCACACGCTTGCGCCCGCCGCCCCAGGAGCCGGGCCGGCCGTCAAAGCGGCCGGCGATCTCAAATCCGCAGCGCGCGCAGCGGTTGCCCTTCAGGCCCCACTCGCCGATCACAAACCAGTCGCGCTCGATGACCCGCCGGCCGTAACCACCTGATATTTATCGCCTCGAGGATGAATCATCGGCAATTCCATCGCCTATGGACAATGGGAAGGCGAGATCAAGCGGATTGCGGGAGACTGAATGAATCAAAAGGACGCGTGCTTCACGAACTTGTCGTACTCTGCGTGGTTGCCGATCCAGAACCACACTATCAACGCTCCTTTGCGCCGGCCCAAAGCCCGGTAGCTCTGGTTGATTCTGACCGACCAAACATCATTCTTCAATGGTTTGAAATGGAGCGAAGGATGAAAACAGTCTTGTTCCCATAGCCGATACTTCTCACTGGCAATCCGCTGAATGTCCCCCGGCAAGCCACCGAAGCACTCCCAAAATTGGCCGTGCGTCCGCGAAATCACGGCAGGCCGCGAAGTTTGTTTTCCGCAATGTCCACATCCACCTGGGCTAGAACCTTGTCGAGTCTGCCGGAGGCCAAATCCCGTTTCATCTGTTCATCCCACCCGTCGTCGCTCCACGAATGAAGGCAGGCCGCGACCTCCGCCCGTTCCTGCAGGCTGAGAGATTGCACTGCTTCTTTGATCTCCTGAACACTCATTGTGAAAATTTACTTGTGTCCGGCCAAAAACGCAAGCTGCTGTTATCGTACAGTCGCGCGTGCCCACACCATCTCCCGCCTGAGATTCATGCGCTCCGCCAATCAGCTCAGCCGCACGCGCTCTCGGCCGCCGCCCCACGAGCCGGGCCGGCTGTCAAAGCGGCCGGCGATCTCAAATCCGCAATGCGCGCAACGGTTGCCCTTCAGACCCCACTCGCCGATCACAAACCAATCGCGCTCGATCACCCGCTGACCGCAGCCCGGACACCAAGTGCTCCCGCCCTCCCGGTCATGCACATTGCCGGTATAGACGTAGCGCAGCCCGCGCGCCCGCGCGATGGCCCGCGCCCGCGTGAGCGTCTCCGGCGGCGTGGGCTGTTTGTCAAGCATCTTGTAATCAGGATGGAACGCCGTGAAGTGCCACGGCACGTCCGGCCCCAGGTTGGCCGCAAACCAGTCCGAGGCCCTCTCGATTTCCGCCTCGCTGTCGTTCTCGCCGGGAATCAGCAGCGTCGTCACCTCGAACCACACGCCGGTCTGGCGCCGCAAATACTTCAACGTCTCCAGCACCGGCTCCAGTTCGCCGTAGCATTGGCGGTGATAAAACTCCTCCGTGAACCCCTTCAAATCCACATTCGCCGCGTCAATATGCCGGTAGAACTCGGGCCGCGACTCCTCCGTCATGTAGCCCGCCGTCACCGCCACCGCGGCCACCCCGGCCCGCCGGCAGGCGTCCGCCGCGTCCATCGCGTATTCGGCGAAGATCACCGGATCATTGTAGGTGAACGCCACCGACCGGCTTCCCATCCGCCGCGCCGCCGCGGCGATGGCCTCCGGCGACGCCTCCTCCGCCAGCTTGTCGAACTCCCGCGCCTTGCTGATGTCCCAGTTCTGGCAGAACCGGCAACCCAAATTGCACCCCGCCGTGCCGAAGGAAAGCACGCTGGTCCCCGGATAAAAATGGTTCAACGGCTTCTTCTCGATGGGGTCCACGCAAAAGCCGCTGCTTCGACCGTAAGTGGTCAGCACCATTCGCCCGGCGATGTTCTGGCGCACAAAGCAGAACCCCCGCTGCCCGTCGTGCAGTTTGCACAACCGCGGGCAAACATCGCATTCGATCCGCCCGTCGGCCAGCGGTTTCCACCATCGCGCCGGATAATTGGGTTGGGCTTGTTTCACGGCTGTAGATTCTGCTCTTAATCCTAATCCTAATCTTAATCTTAATCCTCCCCCTCTATGAGATTGAGATTAGGATTAGGATTAAGATTAGGAATAAACTAACGACCCAATCTACTCCTCAAAATGATCCACTTCAAATCGCTGCAACATCACCGGCTCCTCCGGCCCGATCCCTCCCTTCTCCCGCGCCACACCCAACTGCCTCCCCACGGTCTTGATCTCCGCGATGCCCGGCAGCAGCAGTCCGCGCCGGCCGTCCTCGGTGGAAACCACCACGCCGTAGCGCGCGGGATCCAGATCGCTGGCCGAGGCGGCTCTTTCCATCGAATGCAGCACACTCACCTCAAAACGCAAGTTGGCAAGCTCATCCGCCTCCACCGATGGAAACCGCGAGTCCTCAAACGCCGCCAGGCGCGCGCTGCGCCAGGTTTCCGCCACCACGTTGGCGCACACAGGAAGGATCGTCCCGCAGCAGCCCCGCAACCTTCCGCTCCGCTCGCGGATGGTCACAAAAACCGCGTGGCGCGCGCCCAGATAAAGACCGCCGGCCGCCGGCGGGACCTTGGAGCCGCCGCCCAGCGCCGCCGTGACGGATTGCCGCGCCATACCGGCCAGCACGACGCCCTCGCTCTGGGCTGTCTTCTCTGGAGCTGTTTGCCAGTCACTCATTGCTTCACTAATTCACTAATTCACTGACTCAGAACTGATTCTGCGTTTCTCCGAACAAAATCGCCACCCCGTAGCCGACTCCGAACGGCCCCTCGTAATTGAGAACCTTGTGGCCGGTGGACTTCCAATCCGCCGCCGCCGCCGCGACCAAAGTCGAGTCCACCGCGTCCTCCGCCGCCACTTCCCGCAGTTCTGGATTCATCTTCCCAACCTGTTCGTAATCGCCCCCGCGCAGGAGACCGATGAAGGCTTCGTCGAATTGACGCCCCTGGGGATGAAAACCGCACGGCGCGCCCGCCGTCAGACGATGGCTCATGTCGCCGCTCGCCACGATGGCGACGCGGCGATGGGACGCCTGGGCCGCGGCGGCGATGGCCTGCCCCAGTTCCGCCAGCCCGCCGTCCTCCGGGTAATTCAGACTCAGAACCACCGTGGGTCCCGCCCAGCCGGCCTCCGCCAGAAACCAGAGCGGCACCAGCGCGCCGTGATCCAGATCCCGCTCGTGAATCATCCACGTCGCCAGATCGCGCTTCTTGGCCTCGGCGACGATGGCGCGCGCAAATTCCGTGTCGTTGGGAAGACTCACCCGCGCGCCGGGCGCGTTGAACTGGGCGAACGAGCCTTGCAGACTTTCCCCGGCCCAGACCCCGAACGCCCGCGCCCGCCGCGGCGAGTGCGGCGAAATCGTCACCACCGTCTCCGCTCGCAAACCCGTCACGTCCGCCGCCGCCTCCCGCATCGCCTGCTGACTGGCCCGCGCCGCGCCGCCTCTTTGGCCGCCGACTTCAGGCACCAGGATGGGCGCGTGCGGCATCAACACGGCGCACACCACCCCCGCCGCCGGATTTTCCCGCGACAGCCCTGCTGGCTTGTCGGCCAGCGGCCCGGATGACATGTTTGTTGTC